>PCBE01000039.1 GCA_002731295.1 Acidiferrobacteraceae bacterium
CGCGGCCGCGGCCGTGGCTGGGTGACAGCAGAATATGGCATGTTGCCCCGCTCGACTCACACTCGGATGCTACGCGAAGCGACTCGTGGTCGGCAGAGCGGCCGGACCCTTGAAATACAGCGGCTGATCGGTCGAGCTCTGCGCCAGGCAGTGGACCTCGATGCGCTGGGCGAACGAACCATTACCGTCGACTGCGACGTGTTACAGGCTGACGGAGGCACACGTACCGCGTCGATTACAGGCGGCTGGGTGGCACTGGCCGATGCCCTCGACGGGCTGGTAAGAGCTGGCGCCCTGTCTGAAACGCCGCTCGTTGCCCAAGTGGCCGCAGTATCTACAGGTATCGTTGATGGGCAGGTGTTGCTGGACCTCGATTACAGCGAGGACAGTAGAGCAGACACCGATATGAACTTTGTTATGGATAACGAAGGTCGTTTTATTGAGGTCCAGGGGACCGCCGAGGCAGCTCCCTTTACGGAAGACGAACTTCGGCAACTGACTGCAGTTGCGGCAAATGGGATCAGCCAACTTACCGACCTGCAGAACACAGCACGACAATCAGAACAGATGTGAACATGGAAATCGTGCTGGCATCGAACAATCGCGGCAAGCTTGAAGAGCTTCGTGCCCTGTTGAACGGAACGGCGATCGATTGTATCCCTCAAAGTGATCGTGGTGTGCCAGAAGTGGCGGAGACCGGACTCTCGTTTGTTGAGAATGCGATCATAAAGGCGCGCCATGCCAGCCACTTTACCGGCTTACCGGCAATCGCCGATGATTCCGGGATCGAGGTGGACGAGCTGAATGGTGCGCCGGGCATTCGTTCTGCCCGTTATGCGGGTGATAGTGCCTCTGATGCTGACAATACTGCCAAACTACTGCTCGGACTTTCCACTACCGAGACCGACAACCGACAGGCTCGTTTTCGTTGCGAGGTTGTGTTCGTGCGTCATGAATTGGACGCCTCGCCTGTGATCTGCAGCGGAACCTGGGTAGGTCGGATCGCTGAGACGCCACGTGGTGAAAATGGCTTTGGCTATGACCCGGTATTTCTGGTGGGTAACGGACAGAAATCGGCGGCGGAACTTTCTGCTGAAGAAAAAAACCGCATCAGCCATCGAGGCCAGGCTCTGGCCCAGTTGGTAGTGCGTCTGAAAGAGCTGGGAATAGGCTCGAGCCTGGGTGCTTTGCAATCCGGTAGGAAGAAAATATGAAGACACTGGTACTGGTTCGCCATGGTCAGAGTACTTGGAATCTGGACAATCGCTTCACAGGGTGGGTTGATGTAGACCTATCAGAACGCGGTATCGAAGAAGCCANGACAGCCGGCAATACATTGCGTGATGCTGGTTTTCGGTTCGACATTGCCATGACGTCGTATCTAAAACGCTCCATCCGAACACTGTGGCTTATTCAGGAGATGCTAGATCAGATGTATCTGCCCATCCGGACAGATTGGCGACTCAACGAACGCCACTACGGCGCACTGCAGGGACTCAACAAGAAAGAAACCGCCGAGCAACATGGTGACGAACAGGTGCTTGCCTGGAGACGGGGCTATGCGGTACGTCCGCCGGCACTGGCGGCAGACGATACTAGCCGCCCGGACGCTGATCCACGCTATGCCGGCATCAACGGTCTACCCGATACGGAATCTCTGGCAGATACGCTGCTGCGGGTCACCGAATGGTGGGACGAGATACTGGTCCCGTTATTAAGGAGCGACAGCCGACTGCTGATCGTCGCGCATGGNAACAGTCTACGCGCGATGGTGAAATTTCTCGATCAGATGAGTGAAGACGAAATATTGGAATTCAACATCCCAACCGGGATTCCAATGGTCTACGAGTTCAAAGACAACCTGAGTGTGATTCNTCGCTACTATCTCGCNGACGATGACAAACTGCAATCAGCCGTTGACGAAGTGCGCAATCAAGCCTCAACGAAGGCGANCTAAAGCGATGACTGCCGGCGGCCGGGTCAGTATTTACCGGGGCCGACTGATTGAGCTCGGACTGGAAACAGCGGTGCTTCCCAATGGCGCCACAATCGAGCTGGAAATCGTTCGACATCCCGGCGGTGCAGTCGTTCTAGCGCTGGATGAGGCAGACAGGGTGTGTTTGCTGCGGCAGTATCGTCACGTCGTCGGAGACTGGATCTGGGAACTACCAGCGGGTGTGATCGAGGCAGGTGAAGACCCGCTTGAAACCGCCCAGCGGGAGTTGCGTGAGGAGGCCGGGCTGATCGCGGCACAGTGGCGCGAACTAGGAACAATGTTGCCTTCACCGGGTTTTTGTAGTGAAGAACTTTGTCTTTATCAGGCAGGTAATCTCTCTCATGTTGGTGCGGATATTCAACCGGATGAGCAGATCGAGGTCCACTGGCATACGCTGGAACAGGTGAGGGCGATGGCAGTTGATGGCCGGATTCGTGATGCCAAGACGCTGGTTGCGTTATACCGATTCGGCTGAATCCGGCGGGTAGTTACAACTCGGCACAGAGGTCGTGACTAGGTCGGAAAATAGTCAGGCTCCTGGCCGCTTTTCCATTTNATGTTGCAACCTAGACTGGGAACCTGTTCAGTTGTCACGGGTTGGCCACTCAGGGCCGCATCGACTGCGCTTTGTAGTGCGCTGCCGTCGACGGGCATATCGTTNTTGGGCCGGCTGGCATCAAACTGACCCCGATAGACCAGTTTCCGCTGGCTGTCATACAAAAAGAAATCGGGCGTACAAGCCGCACGATAAGCTTTTGCCGTGTTCTGGGTTTCGTCATATAGATANGGGTAACTGAAATTGTGTGCCAGAGCTTCAGCGGCCATTTTTTGTGGTCCATCGCCAGGGTGGGTACTGATATCGTTAGCTGAGATCGCAACGATGCCAAGCCCCTGATCGGCGTAGCTACGCGCAAAATTACTGAAGCAGTCGCGGATGTGGATCACGTAGGGNCAATGGTTGCAGACAAAGGCAACCAGCAGTGCCGGCATGGCAGANAAGTCACCGAGGGAAACTACCTTGGGCCCGGCGTTGGGATTGGTGTTGGGCAGTTGGAAATCAGGTGCGGGCGATCCCAGTTCTTCCATGATCGATGCAAAGGCCACGAGTATTTCCTCATAAAATTAGCTGATAAATCAAACANATTTTAGCATNCCTCCTCGATATGGCGACCGGGGTAACGGCCTTATCAGCGTGAAAATGGCTACAATATCCGATCTCAGGCAGGAGAGCGAAAAAATGGTGGCTCAAGGACAAAAACTGACCCATCTCAATGAACGCGGTGAAGCGAACATGGTCGATGTCGGTAGCAAAGAAATTACCGAGCGGCGTGCCGTTGCTGCTGGAGAAATTTCGATGCAAGCTTCGACCCTGGCACAGGTGGTTGANGGGACCAATGCCAAGGGTGATGTGCTGGCAGTAGCCCGGGTCGCAGGAATTATGGCGGCTAAACGGACGTCGGNACTGGTACCGTTGTGTCATCCGCTCAGCCTGACCCGGGCGGAAGTGTCCTTTGAGCCTGACCCGAAGAACAGCGTGATTGTCTGTCGTGCTGTCGCTGAGACCCGGGAACGCACGGGTGTTGAAATGGAGGCTTTGACTGCAGTCCAGGTGGGTTTGTTGACCATCTATGACATGTGCAAAGCAGTGGATCGTGAAATGATAATCGGTGCTGTGCGGTTGCTTGAGAAGTCTGGTGGCCGCTCAGGAAACTGGAAACGNGACAGTGAACAAACAGACTGAAGTAATCGTGCAACCAAGTTGTGAGGATGAATACGATCCAGTGTTGCTGCCAGTTGATGTTGCCCTGGCNCGAATCGCTGAAGCGATCACGCCAATCAGTGATATCGAGTGGGTACCTGTTCGAGGTGCCCTGAGCCGGATCTTGGCTGAAGATGTAATCTCGCCAGTTGATGTNCCCAACCACACCAATTCTGCTATGGATGGGTATGCTCTGGCAGCATCTGATCTTTTAGCTGCAGATCTTAAGGTTATCGGTACAGCCTGGGCAGGCAGTGCATACGCAGGACCGGTTAGTCCCGGTGAATGCGTACGCATTATGACCGGCGCAGTGATTCCGGATAGGTGTGACACCGTAGTAATGCAGGAACAAGCCGAGCGCATTGACGATCGTGTCCGATTGGCGCCAGGACAGAAACCAGGCCAGCACGTGCGGCGGGCGGGTGAAGATCTCGCTGCCGGCGAGATCGCCCTGGTGCATGGGCGCTATTTGCTGCCCTCGGACTTGGGAATGGTCGCATCGNTGGGGATCGGGGAACTGGCGGTATTGCGTAAACCCAGGATAGCTTTCTTCTCCAACGGTGACGAGCTGCGGTCAATTGGTGAAACTCTAGCATTGGGCGATGTTTATGATTCAAACCGTTACACCCTGCATGGGATGCTCACNCGCCTGGGCGTCGAATTTATAGACTTGGGCGTAATTCCAGATGACCGTGATCGCATNCGCGAGACCTTTCACCGAGCTGCAGCAATTGCCGATGTGGTNATCACTTCAGCAGGAGCCTCGGTGGGTGACGCCGACTATGTCAAAGAGGTGCTTGATGAAATCGGTGAGGTGAAATTTTGGAAACTAGCGATGAAACCNGGTCGACCATTATCGTTTGGNAANATCGATCATGCCCATTTNTTCGGCCTGCCGGGCAACCCGGTTTCAGTTATGGTCACTTTCTACCAGTTTGTATTACCGGCGCTGCGGCAGTTNATGGGTGAGGAGAATTGGGCGCCTNTGCGGTTACCAGCGAGGACGCTTAACCGGCTGAAGAAAAGGCCCGGTCGAACTGAGTATCAGCGCGGTTATCTGGTGCAGGATGAGGGCGGTGATCTCACGGTGCACAGTACCGGAGACCAGGGTTCAGGCATCCTGAGTTCGATGAGTCAGGCCAATTGTTTTATTGTGCTGGACATTGACAGCGACGGTGCACAAGTCGGTGACGTGGTGACAGTGGAACCCTTTGCTGGCTTGGTCTGANCATCAACNATCAGATATTCGTCGATGCGTGAGGACGTNGAGCGCTGGGAAGCAAAGTACCAGGCTGCTAACCCAGATCCACAGCTCAGGACTGATCCCCTGTTAAGCTGTCACTTGGCAGACCTGCACTCAGTGGGGTCAGCACTCGACCTGGCCAGTGGGTCCTGCCACAGCGCGGTATTTCTAGCGCAACAAGGATACGATGTTCTGGCGGTTGACTGTAGTGCCACAGGTCTTGCAATTGGCCGGCGACTGGCACAGCGTGAACAGACAACAATTAAAACACTGGCAGCAGATCTCGATGAGATTACGCTGGATAAGGAAGTTTATGANCTTGTGGTTTGTTTCCGATACTTAAACCGAGCACTTTTTTCCAGCATGAAAACCGTACTCAAACCTGGCGGCNTGCTGTTCTTCAAAACGTTTAACGCGCATCATCTGGTGTCATCCCCGAAATTCAATCCGGCATACGTACTCCAACTGGGGGAGTTGTCNCAGTCATTCANCGATATGGAGATGATTGATCTGAACGACGGTGAGGATCCAAAAATTACTCAATCCTGGATAGTTGCCCGGCGTTGGTAATAGTTATCGGCTGCGGCTGAACGAAGNATCCAGGATTTGGCCTTCGAGACAGTGTTCTGTGCGATCATAGCAATTGTGTACAGATCGACGAAGTCGACTTGCAACCGGTTGCCAGAATCGTCGCAGGTACTCCCCACTGGGTGTGCCGTGATCGACATGGGTCAGTTCCTCATCTTCACGTGCTTGAGATTGATGGACATATCCCTGGAAGCCAGCGGGTCGTTCAGTTGGTTGGTTCATGGCGGATGTTACGTCGATCATCGTCTCGATTCGGTCAAGAATCGGGTGTATTGCGATGGACCCAGCGTTCGCTGTTCTGATCGTCGAGTGTTTCTTTTTTCCAAAAGGGGGCTGTGGATTTCAGCGCTTCCATGATTTCCCGACAGGCGTCAAAAGATGCCTTGCGATGCGCAGACCATACTGCAACCAGAACGATATCTTCGCCTGGGTTGACTGAACCAATGCGATGAACAACCAGTGCTTCGATCAGGTTGTTGGTTTCACATGAAGCGTTAACCAGCGATTCAAGCTGCTTCTCGGTCATTCCGGGGTAATGTTCAAGATACATCGAATGCACCCGGTCGCCATCGTTGTAATCACGCATGGTCCCAACGAACACTGCACAAGCACCGTACTGACCGGCTGATAACATACGATCACGAAAAACCGTGATCTCGGCCCACGGGTCAAAACACTGATCGCGCAGTTCGATGTGCATGAACTTATCTCTTAGCCACCAGTCACAGGTGGAAAAAATGCCACCTCATCGCCGTCTGCAACACTGTGGTCCAGGCTTGCGTAATTGCGGTTGATTGCAACGAGCATTTCCTCATCGAGTGGCTGATGGCTGACCGCCAGCCAGACGTCTCGGACATCATTGACCGAGTCAGCTTGAATTTCGGTCTGCGCAACACCAATGCGTTCACGCAGGCTGGCAAAAAACCGAACATTGATCGTCATGCTATGGCGATACCTCCTGCATACGGTGTTCAGGAAAGGCAAACTATAATAGGCTGTCAACGACAAGGCCACAACAGGTATCGGGAGCAATGACGGCGATCCAACGTGAGTTCATACCGGTAAACATTGCTGTATTGACAGTCTCGGATTCAAGGACCGAAGCCGACGATAAGTCCGGCAAGCTTTTGGTGTCGCGTCTCAATGACGCGGGTCATCAATTGTTCGAAAAGACGATTGTCAAAGACGACATCTTTGCGGTGCGGGCAGTGATCTCAAACTGGATTGCCGAACCTGACGCTCAGGTTGTCATCACTACAGGCGGTACTGGTGTGACCGGATTTGATGGCACCCCGGAAGCCGTGCGTCCACTGCTCGAAAAAACGCTGGATGGATTCGGCGAAGTCTTCCGCATGATTTCCTACGAGGAGATCGGCACATCAACGCTACAGTCCCGGGCCATAGCCGGGGTCGCTAATGGCACCTATGTTTTCTGTTTGCCCGGGTCCTCCGGCGCCTGTGCTACGGCGTGGGACAAGCTATTAGTACATCAGCTGGATTACCGAACTAGACCGTGCAATTTGGTAGAACTGATGCCTAGATTGCTGGAACACCGCTGACGTTGCTATTCATTTCTCCATGACAGGATTGCGTAACATACTGTAATACCGATTCTATTTCCACTATGCCGTAATGCTGTTGCTGAATCACTGAATCATATTTGATTGCGATGCTGTAATTTGTTTCCCATTCTGTTGCACTCTTTCGTATCCCTGATAAGACTCCATTTGGCTGAATGGCGCAATGCAATGTCGTACATATTTCAGCCAAGATGAGTGTGGCTTGATATAACAGCGTCAACAGGACGGACACCCATAAACTCTGACTACTTGGCCCCCTGCCGACCCCATTATCGTTTTACGTTCTTACGTTATATCTATTCCACTCGCCATCGAAAGATTTTGAGCATTTCAAAAAAAGGAGGAGAAAAATATAAGGTGGTAGTACTAGTTCTGTTGGTTCTATACATATCCGTCCACAAGCATATTTGACCTCAGTTAAACTTTCAAAAGAGTAATGGAAAACAGCGAGGATCAAAGGATGACTGGGAACACGTTGCGTCCTGAACTTGGCGATTACCTCATAGCCCAAGCCAGAAACAACCACTGGAGTAATAATCGCCTGCATTCAGCATGTTTGCACCTGCCTGCCTCGGAGTACTACGCTAACCGTCCTAGCTTTTTCGGCTCAATTCACATCCACCTCGATCACATCGTCTTCGTAGATTGGCTCTACTTAGAACGCTTAACAGGAGAGCAGTACCTGCCCGGCAAGGTTGGGAACGAATTGCACAGCGAACTCGCTTCAATAGTGGAGGATCAGGTGACTGCCGATAGAACGCTGATCGAATACTGCGAGACTGTGACGCCCGAAACCCTTTCCTCAACGGTGTCGTTCAAACTTTTAGACGGTACACAGTACACGGAGGCTGTCTGGAGCGTGCTTGCGCATTTGTTCACGCACCAGATTCACCATCGTGCTCAGGTGCACGACATGCTCTCGGCAACGTCAGTGGCGCCACCGCAGCTTGACGAGTTTTTCCTCAGCTCCGATTTGCCACTTCGTGAGGCCGAGTTAAAAACTTTGAACCTGCCCATTGGGTAACGTGATTTTTCGTCTCGTAAACTCAACTAGGTCCGGATGGGCTAAAAAGAGTAGTCCAAAATTTTGGGGCTGGAAAAAATTGGGGAAGCAAAAAAATTAAAGATGGTGGGCGATGATCTGATATGAGTCATCGTATGGGTGAGTAATTCTGGTTGGTGACCAGCACCGTGAGGAGTCACGGTGAACAGAGTTGCTTATGCTCTGTAAGTCTTGCGCTATGCGTGTAAAGGACTATTACTCCCCATTCCCGCCATCGTCTACTCCCA
>PCBE01000040.1 GCA_002731295.1 Acidiferrobacteraceae bacterium
GCAGTGAATTGGAACAGGTATTACGATCGGGGCAGCTTGCTGTGACGGCAGAGTTGTCACCACCAGATTCGGCCGACCCCCAAGAAGTCTATAAACGCGCAGCATTGTTTGCGGGTCATGTCGATGCGCTCAACGCAACGGATGGCTCTGGAGCCAACTGCCACATGTCAAGTGTTGGCGTTTGTGCCTTGCTGACAAGAGCTGGTTATTCCACCGTCATGCAGATTTCATGCCGTGACCGGAATCGCATTGCAATACAGGGCGATATACTGGGAGCTGCAGCGATGGGCGTCCGGAATATCCTGTGCCTGACCGGGGATGGTGTACAGGCGGGTGATCAGCCTGATGCCAAGGCGGTTTTTGATTTTGACAGTATTTCCCTGTTACAGACGGTTCGTTATATGCGGGATGAATCTCAATTTCTAAGTGAGCGGAAGCTTTCGACACCGCCCGATCTATTTATAGGTGCTGCGGCCAATCCCTTTTCACCACCGGTGGATTACCGGCCGCAACGACTCAAAAAAAAGATTGAGGCAGGCGCTCAGTTTATACAGACACAGTATTGTTTTGACGTACCAGGACTTAAAGACTACATGCGTGAGGTGTGCAATCTTGGGTTACACGAGCGGTGTTTTATCCTAGCTGGGGTTGGTCCATTGGCTTCCGCCAGAACAGCGAAATGGATTCGGGAAAATGTTCCTGGTGTTCATGTTCCCGATGATCTGATCACCCGGCTCGAAGGTGCTGTNNATCAACAGCAAGAAGGTGTAAAGATTTGCATCGAATTGATCCAACAGATCAAGGAGATCGATGGAATTGCAGGTGTACATGTGATGGCCTATAGACAGGAAGAGATGGTGGCGGAAATTATCCAGAAATCCGGTGTGCTGAACGGGCGATCGCCATCGGTGCCGTCAATGNTGGGGACCTTTAAGACTTAAGGAGTATGCAGTGACCATTACGCTAGTNAGTTCGAAAAATCGGGAGCTTCGAATAGGATTTGATCAGCCGTTTTGCATTATCGGTGAGAGGATCAATCCTACTGGGCGTAAGGTTCTTTCAGAGGAAATGAAAAATGGAGATTACAGTCGGGTCGAAGCCGACGCGTTGGCACAGGTAGCAGCTGGCGCCCATATGTTGGACGTAAACGCCGGCATACCGCTCGCCGATGAACCTGCTATTCTCGCCGAGTGCATACAACTTGTTCAGTCGCTTACCGATGTACCTTTGTCTATTGATTCATCGATCGTTGCGGCCCTGGAGTCGGGCCTTTCGGTATATCAGGGTAAAGCGCTGGTGAACTCGGTTACGGGTGAGGAAGAACGTCTTGAGAGTGTTCTCCCGCTGGTTAAGAAATTCAATGCTGCAGTAGTTGCGATTTCGAATGATGAGACTGGTATCTCCGAGGATCCAGATGTCCGGTTTGAAGTAGCCAGAAAAATTGTAGAGCGTGCCGGAGACCATGGAATACCGCGTGAGGATGTTATTGTAGACCCACTCGTTATGCCTATTGGCGCATTGAATGATGCGGGCCTGCAGGTGATGAGTATCATCCGCCGATTGCGTGAAGAACTGAAAGTGAACTCNACCTGTGGTGCCTCCAACATCAGTTTTGGCCTGCCTAACCGGAATGGGCTGAACTCGGCGTTCCTTGCCATGGCAATAGGTGCGGGTATGACATCGGCTATTACAAATCCGTTACATGGAGAAGTGATGCAGGCCGTTTCAGGGGCCGATGTAATGATGGGGCACGACCCCGATTGTTTGCATTGGATAAAAAAATACCGGGAGCCGGTGCAAGATGCTGAGACAGGTGGCACCCGAGAACGAGGGCGGAATCGACGCCGCCGTTCAGCAAGATGACGAGCTCAAAACGCCATGGCCGTTGCCTGTGTGGTGCCGTCACCTTCAAGATAACGGGTAAGCTGCGCAACGTGCTCGTTTGCCATTGCTCACAATGTCGGCGGAGCAGTGGTCACCTCTGGGCAGCAACCGCAGCCCCAGTAGAGGCCATTGAGATTGACTGCCAGAATACATTGTCCTGGTATCGCTCGTCATCAAAGGCCAAGCGCGGTTTCTGCCGTCGCTGTGGTTCCAGCCTGTTTTGGCAATTGGATGGGTCAACTTCAATGTCTGTAGCAGCTGGATCACTGGACGTGCCTACAGGTCTTAGCACACAAGAACATATTTACTGTGATGATGCATCGGATTACTACACAGTGAATGCCGACGAACTGATTCGAATGGGTACTGAGACAGTGATTGAGTAGAACAATGGCAGAAGCACTGGTCGTATTTACACCTTCGGGCCGACGCGGTCGTTTCCAGACGGGCACTACGGTGCTGCAGGCCGCACAGGAACTCGGTGTGGATATCGATTCGGTTTGCGGGGGTCGAGCAATCTGTGGTCGTTGTCAGGTTCTTCTCAGTGAAGGTTCTTTTCCCAAGCACGGAATCGAGTCGAATCTGGCCAATCTATCAGCCNGCAGTGACAGTGAATTGGAATACGACCGACAGCAATCGCTTGCCCAAGGTCGCCGCCTGGGTTGTTCGACTAANATTCTGGGCGATGTGGTCATAGACGTGCCGGCCGATAGCCAGGTCCACAGACAGGTTATACGCAAAAGGATTGAAGTACACGACATTGATGTGGATCCCTTGGTGCGTCTGCATTTCCTGGATGTGCCTGAACCCAATATNCATGACCCGACGGGTGACCTACAGCGGTTGTTCGAGGAGCTGGAATTTGAATGGGGTCTAACCGGCCTTGGCTGTGATCGGCACGTGCTTGAGATGCTACAGAGCTGTCTGAAATCAGGTGAACGAAAAGTCACCGTAGCTGTNTATCGACAGAAGCAGATCATAGCGACCTGGGCCGGATTCAAAGATCGTGCTTTGGGCATCGCAGTCGATGTCGGATCAACCACGATAGCAGTGCATTTGTGTGATCTTTCGTCCGGTGAAGTCCTGGCTTCCTCGGGCATGATGAACCCACAGATCCGCTTCGGTGAGGACCTGATGAGTCGGGTATCCTATGTCATGATGCACCCTGGCGGCGACAAGGAAATGACACAGGTGGTGCGGGCTGCGATCGTCCAACTGGCGCAGGAAGTCTGTCGGCAGGCCGGCTATGACACCACCGACGTCCTGGATGCGACCTTTGTTGGTAACCCTGTTATGCACCATCTGTTGCTGGGAATCAGCCCGATAGAACTCGGTGGTGCGCCCTTTGCTTTAACAACTGATCAGGCGATCGAGCTCAAAGCCAGTGAGTTGGACCTCGACCTGCACCCCGGGGCGAGGTCTTATGTTTTGCCTTGTATTGCCGGCCATGTCGGTGCAGATACGGCCGCGGTGGTCTTGTCTGAAGCACCTTATTTACGTGAGGAAATAACGCTGCTGGTTGATGTTGGCACTAATGCGGAAATCGTGTTGGGAAATAGACATCGGATGCTTGCGGCAAGCAGTCCAACCGGACCGGCTTTCGAGGGTGCTCAGATCAGTTGCGGGCAAAGGGCTGCACCAGGTGCAATAGAGCGAGTTCGCGTTGATCGAGATACGCTTGAACCTAGATTCAAGGTTATTGGTTCGGATCTCTGGTCTGATGAAACAGGTTTTGATCAGAGTATTGCCGATTACGGCGTAACGGGTATTTGTGGTTCTGGGATCATCGAGGTCATTGCGGAAATGGTGCTCTCAGGAATCTGCTCCAGCGACGGTGTGATCGATGGTAGCCAGGCAAGCCGGTCTCGCCGCATTATCTCTGATGAACGGACATTCTCCTATGAGCTGTATGACCAGGGTGTGACCCTACGCATCACACAAAATGATGTCCGGGCTATTCAGCTGGCTAAGGCAGCACTGTACGCTGGTATTCGATTGTTGATGGATGGTCTTGGAATCCAGTATGTTGATCGGATTCGGCTTGCCGGTGCATTTGGTTCTCACATCGACGTGATGTACGCCATGGTATTGGGCTTGATTCCAGATTGTGATCTCGACAATGTCACATCCGCGGGAAACGCTGCGGGGACCGGCGCGCATATCGCATTGGTTGATCAGAATGCCCGGCAGGAAATAGAAAAAGAGGTCCGTCGGATAGAAAAAATCGAGACAGCTGTGGAACCACGATTCCAGGAGCATTTTGTCGCGGCAATGGCAATTCCGCATCAGACTGCAGAATTCCCGCAGTTGGCAAAGGCAGTAGCCCTTCCAAGCCGGAAAGATGCATCGCAGAATAGTGGCAAGACTTCACGGCGCAAACGCCGTCAGCGCAACTGAACTACGGTTAGTTGCGCTGATAGACCTGCCTGGATACTCTGTGTTGTTCCGACGCGAGGTCATCAATACCTGCTGGAGTAATGAGTGAATTCCACGATACTTGCCGAAGTGCCCATTTTTTCGGGCCTGAAACGATCAGACCTTGATCAACTTGCTCAATGTTCGACCCGCAGCTGGTTTAAGCGGGGGAGTGTTATCGTTATGGAAGGAGATCCAGCTGACGGGCTTTATGTCGTGGTCAGCGGACGAATCAAGGTTCTTTTGAGCGACAATGATGGGAAAGAAGTGGTTCTAACAGTCGAATCTGCAGGGGCATGTTTTGGTGAGATCGCCCTGCTGGATGAAGAACCCAGATCGGCATCGGTCGCCGCACTGGAAAATACTGAACTGTTGATTATCTATAGAGATCAGTTTATGGATCTATTGGACAATCATCCTGAATTTGTTCGATCACTCATTCGCTCACTGGCCCATATGGTAAGGCGATTGACGAAGAACGTGGAGAGCCTTGCACTGAAGGATGTTTATTGTCGAATTGTAGATGTACTCGAGCGCAGATCGGTGGTCGCAGACGATGTATATGTTGTCAACGAGCGCCTCACACACCAGCTTATCGCCGACATGATTGGTTCTTCCAGGGAGATGGTGAGTCGGATCATGAGCGATCTGGTCAAAGGAGATTATATTAGTGTTACATCGGAACAGATTCGCATTAACAGGCGCCTCCCATCCGGCTGGTGACTGGACGTAAAGAAAGCGACATTCCGGATTAATTCAGATGACAGAAGGAACACTTCGAAAAATGCGTACCGAACTGGTCGACCCGGTTCATTACCGGTTGCCGGTGGGAGAAACGCTGATCGATTTAAATTCCCTGCTTGGGCAGGAGATTTCTCTCGTTTATTCTGGAAGAATATTTTGTATTGAATGCGATCGTAAAACGAGTAAGAGCTTCAATCAGGGGTACTGTTTTCCCTGCCTACGTCGACTGGCTGCATGCGATACGTGTATCGTCAGGCCCGAACTGTGTCATTACCATAAAGGAACATGCAGGGAACCACAGTGGGGAGAGACCCATTGTATGCAACCTCACGTGGTTTATCTTGCCAATTCTTCCGGCCTGAAAGTGGGGATCACACGTAAAACACAAGTGCCAACACGCTGGATAGACCAGGGTGCGATTCAGGCATTGGCGATCGCTGAAGTCGATACCCGGCTGCAGTCGGGTCTGATGGAGACCGCCCTAAAAGGCACAGTCAATGATAAAACGGACTGGCGTCGAATGCTGAAAGGCGGACAAACCGAGATCGATCTCAAGTTCGAATGGGAACAACTGCGAATATCTAGCGAAGCGTTACTCACAGATTNCCAGTTACAGTTCGGTGCATCGACTGTTCGCCTGAAAGAGCAGGAAGAGCCGACACGGATTTTNTATCCGGTTTTACGCTACCCGGAAAAAATAAAGGCGTTTAATTTTGATAAGGAAAAGAGTGTAAAGGGCACTCTAGAAGGGATCAAAGGGCAATATCTGATTCTANATCAAGGCGTTTTGAATATCAGAAAGTTTGCTGGATACGAAATCTCATTCACAGTGTACTAGTGGCCAGATTATCATGGCGAAACTGGCAGGGAATCAATTCTGACGAGCGGTATTCATTGTAGGATCCGTGACTGATCCCCAACGACCATGAACTACTTCGTTTCCCGGGCAGGGGTTAGCTGGCACGTTGAATGAAAGTAGCATCGATAGAACCGCTAGTGCACTACCCACCAGGAATACTGCTGACGGTGAGATAAGCCATAGAAAACCTAATACAGCAGGCAAGATCACCGCAGCGATGTGATTGATGGTAAAACCAACACCAGCGGTCGCTGCAATATCGGCCGGATCGGCAATTTTTTGGAAGTAGGTTCGAATTGCTATGGCAAGTGCAAAGAANAAATGGTCGATGATGTAAAGACCAGCGGCTATACCGGCGTTGTTCACGAANGCGTAGGCTGTAAAGACAATCGTAAGCCCGNCATACTCGAAAATTAGAATTCGCCGCTCACCTATATTACCGATCAATCGTCCCAAACGGGCGGCGAACAGCATGTTGAGTACTGCATTCACCAGAAATAGTATTGAAATCGTTGCGACATCAAATCCAAATCTTTCGACCATCAGAAATCCCGCAAACACGATAAATATTTGGCGCCTTGCGCCCGAGAGAAACGTGAGAGCGTAATACAGCCAGTATCGTCGACGGAGTACCATCTGACGGTTCTGTTTGACTTTTTCAGGGAACTGCTGAAACAGCAGCCAACAAACTAAGCCGATTACCGCAGTTGCACCACCACCCCAAAAGTAGACAAGCGAGAAATCAATGCCTAGGACCTCGAACGTAATCCAGATAAAGCCATAGATCACAATAGAGGTAAATGCACCCACCGCGATCACCCTTCCAAGTAATTCAGGTGTTTTGTCCTTATCGATCCACTGTAGACACAATGAGGAATGAACAGTCTCAAAGTAGTGATATCCAAGCGACATAACCACGGTAGTGACATAGAGCCCGATAACACTTGGAAACCACCCGGTCACCAGNGTNCCCACGCCCAGCAACAGTAACGACACATAGGCTATGGTCTGCTCTCGACATANAAACAAAAGAAACACCACTAGGAACGCGAGGAATCCTGGNACTTCACGAAGGCTTTGCAGAATACCCATCTCCGCACCGCTGAAGGCAGCTCGCTCAATCGCAAAGTTGTTGAGCAGTGCCTGCCATGTTGCAAAGCTCAGGGGTACAGCAGCCGCCATAATCAAAAGGAGATATTCTGGTCGGTCTCGAAATCTGGACAAATGCATATCTGATCGATTGGTCAGTCCATCAAATACACCNGTGAATTAGTGGATCAGACGGTCGGTTTATGGGTCGGATACTGGTCGATCATACCCGGTCGCTAAACGATGTTAGAGTCGTACGGTAGCATATCCTGCCGTTCGAGTGAGTGGGCACCAGATGAGCGATACTCTGAAAAAACCGACAGTTGGGTTTTTCGTAACCTGCCTCGTAGACATTATGAGGCCAAGGATTGGGTTTGCAGCCGTTAAGTTACTGGAGCAGGCCGGTTGTGAGGTAGAGGTGCCACGCAGTCAGAGTTGTTGCGGTCAGCCTGCCTACAACAATGGGGATGAGGCCAACAGTCTCGCGATTGCAAAGCAGATCATCAAAGTCTTTGATCAGTTTGACTATATCGTTGTCCCTTCAGGGTCGTGCGCAGGAATGTTCAGTGAACATTTTCCGAGACTGTTCAGATACGACTTAGATTGGCTTCATCGANCTCAACGAATGGCAGCCAAGACGTGGGAGTTGACCCGCTTTTTGGTTGAGGTCATGCGGGTAGATTCGTTGGATTCATGTTATCCGGCAAAGTGTGCCTATCACGACTCGTGTTCAGGTCTGCGTGAACTTGGGATTCGGGAGCAGCCACGGCAGTTATTGTCTTTGGTCAAGGGTCTGTCACTGGCAGAACTTGACGACCGAGATGTCTGTTGTGGATTTGGCGGAACTTTCAGTGTCAAGTACCCGGAAATCTCTACTCGGCTGGTGTCAAACAAGGCTTCTAATCTAGAACAAACCTCGGCAGATGCCCTGCTGGGCGGGGATCTAGGATGTTTGTTAAACATCGCCGGTCGCCTGCGCCGAGAGGGAAGTGCANCCAAGGTGTTCCATATCGCAGAAGTACTTGCTGGTATGGCGGATGGACCGGGTATTGCTGAGCCGGAGGATGAAGCGTGACGCAGGCGGCAACTTCTGCAGCAGTTTTTAAGAGTAAGGCACGGGAGGCACTGTCTGATCCTGCATTACAGCAGGCGATGGACCGGGCGAAAGGTGGTTTTGTCGGTGCAAGACGGATTGCTGTCGAAGACCTGGCGGAGTTTGATTCCCTACGTGATACAGCCCGGGATATCAAAGATCATGTGCTCAACCATCTCGATCTCTATCTTGAACGCTATGAGCGCAAGACGATCGAGAATGGTGGTCATGTTCACTGGGCGCAGACGGCCGAAGAAGCCTGCCAAATTGTCAAGAAGATATGTCTCGATGCTGATGCCCGACTCGTCGCGAAAGGTAAGTCGATGGTATCCGAAGAGATGGAACTCAACAGAGTGCTTGAAGAAGCCGGCATTGAAGTTGCCGAAACTGATCTAGGTGAATATATTATTCAGCTTGCAGGTGAGTCACCCAGCCACATCATCGCCCCGGCGATTCATAAGACCCGAGAGCAGATCACCGAACTGTTTTACGAAAATCACAAGAGTCATGGATTTTCTGAACGGGTCACACGCCGGGAAGCCATCGTAAACGAAGCACGCGCTGTACTGCGTAGCGTATTTGCCCGCGCCGACGTNGGTATTACCGGNGCTAATTTTTTGATCGCCGAGTCTGGTGCAAATGTCATTGTCACGAACGAGGGAAATGGAGATCTCTCCAGCACCCTGCCTCGCGTTCAGATCATTACAGCAGGCATCGAGAAGGTCATCCCNTCACTGGATGATCTTTCTACGTTCCTGCGAATCCTGGGCCGCAGCGCCACTGGCCAGGAAATGTCTGCCTACACGACTTTATATTCAGGACCGCGTCGCGAGGGGGAGGTCGAAGGCCCAACCGAATACCATGTTGTGCTATTGGACAATGGTCGATCTGCTATGCTGGCTGGCCGTTATCAGTCAATGTTGCGTTGTATACGCTGCGGTGCTTGTTTGAACCATTGTCCGGTGTATTCAGTAGTCGGGGGCCATGCTTACGGTTGGGTCTATCCAGGTCCTATGGGGTCAGTGCTCACGCCACTCATGCAGGGGTTTGATCGGTCGTACGATCTACCCAACGCCTGTACCCTGAATGGTCGCTGTAATGAGGTGTGTCCGGTGCGAATTCCATTGTCAGACATGCTTCGAAAACACAGATTTGAGCAGTATCGTCGAAATCTCAACCCGTGGCTGGGCAGACGCCTGTTGTCATTGTGGGCCTGGTTTGCACGTCGACCAAGACTCTACCAGGGTATCGTCGCACTACCTGTCTGGCTGATGAACCGTTTTGGCAGAGGACAGGGTGTCCTACGTAGATTGCCGGGTGCGGGTGGATGGACAGGGAGTCGCGATATGGCAGTGCCGGAAAAGCGTACTTTTCAGGTTCAGTGGCAGGCCAAAAGAGACAATNACNCATGACCGACNCNAGGNNCGANATTCTTCAGGCTGTGCGGNNCTCTCTGGCTGTCGGANAACAGCGTTCTCCNAGCCGCGTCGAATTGGTAGAAAANCGGATCTCGGCATCCCANGCNCACATNCAGCCCNTCNTAGAAGATNCACTGATACAGCGATTTTGTGACAAGCATGCTGCNGTNCACGGTACCTANGAACGCGTAGCGGNCCTGGTTGAAGTGCCGNCTGCGATACTGCGTCACCTGACNGCCATAGANAATCCTANAGAACTTCTGGTCGGGCAGGGNGAACTGCTGGATNCGGTGTTGTGGCCCGATGATATTTCNNTAGAGAAGCGCCCTGCAACAGTCGAAGATTCAGTNGCAATCAGCGAAGCTTACGCCGGTATNGCCGAGACAGGNACTCTNGTNCTCCTCAGCGGAGAACAGCGGTGGACTTCNCANAATTTCCTGCCNGATGACCATATCATNATTNTGGATTCNACCNTNATTNTGAGNCACCAGGAAGATATTTGGNCNCGACTGCGTGCGTTGCCANACGGATTGCCNCGCGTAGTGAACCTGATNACCGGNCCGTCAAAGACAGCAGATGTCGAACAGACGGTACAGTACGGTGCNCANGGGCCCCGCAGACTTCATCTTATCGTGGTCGAGGGTTAATTTTCCCGNCCAGTGTGGGATTGGACCACGATATAATCTCNNTCAACTGATCGGAGATTCCNAATCNTTTCGACATGCTNAGTACAGTTNAGTGATTAGCCAACGGGNCGACCAATGAATATTGAGCGACAGAGNTCNTANGAGCNAGCCGANTTGTTGGCGTGNGGCCACGGCCAGATNTTCGGTGANGGCAATGCNCACTTGCCTTTGCCACCGATGTTGATGNTCGATCGCATCACACATATCTCTGACAAGGGGGGTGCTTATGGCANNGGTGAAGTGATCGCGGAACTGGACATTGATCCGNANCANTGGTTCTTTGCGTGTCACTTTGAAGATGACCCNGTGATGCCAGGTTGTCTGGGNGTCGATGCCCTCTGGCAGNTGGTGGGCTTTTTTCTCGGTTGGAANGGGGGNNCGGGACACGGTCGCGCNCTGGGTTCAGGAGAAATNCGCTTTACCGGGCAGGTGACACCGGACTGNAAANTAGTNCGTTACCAGCTGTCGNTGAAAAGGGTCGTGATGAGAAAGNTTNTCATGGGCATTGCAGATGGTCAGGTCGAGGCCGACGGAAANGTAATNTATACCGGGAAAGATCTNCGCGTTGGCTTATTCGTCNNCTCACNAANNCGGAGGTGAGATATGAGACGNGTGGTTGTGACGGGCATAGGCATTGTGTCGAGTATNGGGACCAGTCNCCAGGCAGTNGCAGCTGCTCTTCGACACGGNAGTTCCGGTATTGTCTACAGTGAAGAATATGAGGAACTNGGCTTCCGNTCGAGGGTCTNCGGCAGTATNGATNTTGATCNNACNGNAGAAATAGACCGAAAGNTAAAGCGGTTTATGGGTGATGCCGCGGCCTACAACTATCTGGCAATGCGTGATGCCCTGGAAGATTCGGGCCTAGAAGATGGCATGATATCGAATCCGCGAACGGGGTTAGTCGTAGGCTCCGGTGGCGGGTCACCTGAAAATATTGTCGAGGCCGTGGACTCACTTCGGGCGAAGGGCGTAAAACGGGTGGGACCCTATATGGTGACGCGAACTATGGCCAGCGGCACGGCAGCATGTTTAGGGACGGCGTTCAAAATCAAAGGCGTGTCGTATTCGATCAGTTCAGCCTGTGCAACCAGCGCTCACTGTATTGGAAATGCGGCGGAATTGATTCAACTCGACAAACAGGACGTCGTATTTGCCGGTGGTGGTGAGGAACTTCATTGGTCAACGACAGTACTTTTTGATGCCATGGGTGCTCTGTCATCAAAGTACAACGACCACCCCCAGAGCGCCTCGCGAACCTATGATGCCCACAGGGACGGCTTCGTGGTTTCGGGTGGTGGTGGTGTATTGGTTATGGAAGAACTCGAACACGCAGTAAAGCGCGGCGCAAAAATCTATGCCGAGTTGGTAGGATATGGTGCAACGTCTGACGGTTTCGACATGGTGCAACCCTCAGGAGAAGGTGCGGTTCGGTGCATGCGCCAGGCATTAGAAGGGGTTGAAGAATCTGTTGATTATGTGAATACCCACGGAACCAGTACACCGGTTGGCGATATTCGGGAACTCAATGCTATTGCAGAAGTGTTCGGCGACCAGATTCCACCCATCAGTGCGACAAAGTCTCTTACGGGGCATGCGCTTGGCGCAGCGGGTGTTAACGAAGCGGTCTATTCGCTGCTGATGCTTGACGGTGACTTTATAGCAGGGTCTGCCAATATTTCCACGCTCGATCCCGAGGCCGAGGGGTTCCCAATTGTGCTGACCTGCCAGGAAAATGCAGGTTTGAGCGTGGTGATGTCAAACAGTTTCGGATTTGGTGGCACCAACTCGACATTGGTGTTCCGGTCAATGAACCGGGATAATGCGTAAGTCTTCGGATCGGTAGACCCGTGCGGTAGGATCAGTTGTCGGTAAACCGATTTTGAATATAGTTTTCTACCCGCGCTAGGAATTGAGCGGCGATATCGTCGCCACGGAGGGTGACTGTTTTCTCCCCATCTTCGTAAACCGGCGCGACAGGGTGTTCCCCACTGCCTGGAAGACTAATTCCGATGTCGGCATGGCGGCTCTCGCCCGGACCATTGACTACACAGCCCATGACCGCCACAGAGAGCGACTCTACACCGGGATACTGCAGACGCCACAGAGGCATCTGCTGTTTGAGGTGAGACTGCACCTGACTTGCCAGGTGCTGAAAGAAGTCGCTGGTTGTCCTGCCACATCCTGGACATGCTGTGACCTGCGGGCTAAAGGAACGAAGGCCCATGCTCTGCAGCAGATCCTGTGTGACGCGGACTTCGCGCGTACGATCACCTCCCGGTTCTGGTGTCAGTGACATCCGGATGGTATCGCCAATACCTTCTTGGAGCAGGATAGACAGAGCAGCTGAAGAGGCGATGATACCTTTATCGCCCATGCCAGCTTCGGTCAGCCCTAAATGTAGCGGCATGTCGCTTCGCTCGGAGAGATCTCGGTACACTGAGATGAGATCCTGCACCCGACTGACTTTGCATGAGAGAATGATGGCATTGTGTGTCAGTCCCTCGTGTACGGCGAATTCAGCGCTTTGCACAGCAGATTCTACCAGTGCATTTCGGGTGACTTCCGCGAGTGATTTTGGGGTTGGCTGGGCAGCGTTTTCGTCAAGCCGTTGTGCAAGAAGATTCTGATCCAGAGATCCCCAATTAACCCCGATGCGAATCGGTTTTCCGTAGCGGCAGGCAATTTCGATCATTTGTCTGAACTGGCTGTCGTGACGGTCACCCCGTCCCACGTTGCCGGGATTGATGCGATATTTGGCAAGGATTTCTGCACACGCTGGAAATTTGGCTAGAAGTTTGTGACCGTTGTAGTGGAAGTCACCTACCAGAGGTACTGTGCAGCCTGCCGCATCAAGTCGTTTACGAATGTCTTCAACGGCCGATGCCGCTTGTTCCGTGTTGACGGTAATTCGGACGAGCTCCGATCCTGTTTCGGCCAGTTGAATGACCTGTTCAGCGGTCGCCGCACTGTCGGTGGTATCGGTATTGGTCATCGACTGTACGACAATGGGTGCGTCCCCTCCGACCCGGACACCCCCTATACGAACCTGCCGGGTGATTCGGCGCACAATGCGGCTGGTTTCCAGCATGGTTTACCTTAAGTTGGGCAACAAAATAATATTGTACCGTGCTGCCTCGAGTAATAGTGTTATAGCGTCCACCGATTCAACCCGCTTACAGAAAGGGTTAAACAGCAGGATATTGTTTCACCCGCGCAGAATCGGTCAGGTATCATCCACTGTGTAGCGGGGGTGTAAACCTGACCAATGAAGTTTCCAGTAGCAGGGAGATTATCGATGGAAAAAGAGAGAATCAAAGAATTTGCAGGCAAGGTGATGAGCGACTTATCCGGTGGTATGGCAGCCGGCCTTGCATATGTGGGTGCGCAGACCGGCTTGTTTCAGACTCTTTCCGGTCAAGGGCCAATGTCGATGGAGCACATCATTGAAAAAAGCGGTTTGCAGCCGCGCTATGTTGAAGAGTGGCTGAAAGGAATGGTGTGTGCCGAATATCTCCAATACGACATGGATAATGAAACGTTTGAACTGCCTGATGAACTCGGTTTTCTTCTGGCCTCTGAAGGAACCGATCACTATATGGGAGGATTGCTCCACTCATTACCAATGATGTTGAGTGTGGCGCCCAGAGTGTCGGACGCTTTTATCAATGGCGGTGGTGTTCCGTTCGAGGATTATGGGCAGGACGGAATACTGGCTATAGACCTGATGAATCGGGGGCTTTACGAGCAGCGTTTTGTCAGCTATTGGTTGAAGTCAATGCCGACAGTGTACGAAAAGCTAACCGCCGGAGGGCGGGTGCTTGACTTTGGCTGTGGTACCGGACACGCAGCACTTACTATGGCCGGCGCTTTTGCTAAATCACAATTCATCGGTCTGGACATTGACCCGGCGTCGATCGAGCAGGCTTGTAAAAATGCCCGGGATGCAGGGCTTACCGATAATCTTAATTTTGTTCAAGGTACGTTTTCGGATCTCGAACCCGGGCAGCAATTCGATTTGATCACCACTTGTGACTGTATTCATGATCTGACAGACCCTGTGGGGGTGCTGAAGAAACTATGCGAATTGCTCAGTTCTGATGGGACACTGTTCATAATTGAACCGAAGGTCGCGGACAGCCTCACTGAGAATATTAATCCTATTGGCGCGTTGTACTACGGCATGAGTGTGTTTCACTGTATGACGCAGTCGCTAGCTGCGGGCGGCCCTGGCCTTGGAACGTGTCTTGGTCCATCGGGGATGCAGTCGCTGGTGAAGCAGGCTGGTTTTAACAGTTTTGAAGTGCTTGAGCTCAAGAGTCAGATGACGCTGTTCTACGCGGTTCGTCACTGATAAAAGTTCTAGGCTTCAGTTTGGAGTGGGTTGGTCAGAGGGTTTTGCATGGATGCTTAGTTCAAGAATCAGTTTGCAGGCCAAGTCGCCTGACATAGGGCCTGAGACGGTATGGCCTCAAAATTACACTGTGGTGTTGCACAACAAAAATCAAGGGACCTGCGATGAATGGTGCTGAAAGTCTAATTCGAACATTGTTGGCCGGTGACGTTGATGTGTGTTTTACCAATCCAGGTACGTCAGAGATGCACTTCTGCGCTGCTTTGGACAAGATTGATGGGATGCGCTGCATTTTGTGTTTGTTCGAAGGTGTCGTGACCGGCGCTGCGGATGGTTATGGCCGAATGTCTGATAAACCCGCAGGGACGTTGCTGCACCTGGGCCCCGGACTCGGCAACGGTCTATCGAACCTTCACAACGCCAAAAAAGCCAGAACACCAGTTGTCAATATTGTCGGTGAGCATGCGACTTACCACGTAGCCTACGACGCACCGTTGACCGCCGATATCGAAGGCATCGCACGCCCTGTCTCTGACTGGGTTAGAACCGCCGTCGATTCAAATTCTGTTGCTTTTGATGCTGCAGAGGCNATTGCTGCTGCGCGGACATACCCTGGGGCAATATCAACTTTGATTCTACCGGCCGACACTGCCTGGANCGAAGCGGGCGGTGTCGCCGAGGTTCCTGTTCAAGAGAAGCCGGGAGTAGTTGGTGAGGCTGCTGTAGAAAACTGTGCTGNAGCACTGTGTTCCGGTGAGCCCGCTATGTTGCTGCTGGGTGGAAGAGCACTGCGCGCACCGACGCTCGAGATTGCCGGTCGGATTGCACTGCACAGTAACGCAGCAATACGGTCTGAATTGATGTCAGCCAGAACCGAGCGAGGGGCAGGTCGCGTCACCGTTGAACGTATTCCCTATGTCGTTGACCAAGCGGTAAAGGTTCTGGACGGTATCCGTCATCTGATTCTGGTCGGTGCCAAGGCACCGGTCGCATTTTTTGCCTACCCAGACAAGCCCAGTCTGCTCATCCCACAGGATTGTGAAGTCCATGTTCTGGCAACGGCCGAAGAGGATATTGCGGATGGTCTTGAACGTCTGTGTGATTGGATCGGTGCACAGACGACCTTGCCTAATCTGGAATTAGCAAAGCGGCCTGATCTGTCTTCGGGTGAATTGACACTCGAGGCAGTCTGGGCAGCGGTTGGTCACTTGCTTCCCGAAGATGCAATTGTCTCCGATGAGTCGATTACTTCGGGTCGCGGACTTCATTCGTTTACTCGAGGCTGTCCGCCACACGATTGGNTGGCCGGTACAGGTGGAGCGATCGGACGCGCTCTGCCGGAAGCGACCGGTGCAGCTGTGGCCTGCCCNGATCGGCGAGTGCTGTGTCTTTCCGGTGATGGCAGTGCCATGTACACGATACAGGCGCTGTGGACGCAGGCACGAGAAAATCTTAACGTCACAACTGTCATATTCAACAATCGTTCATATGCTGTCCTCCACGGAGAACTCAGAAATGTAGGCGCTGTGCCTGGGCCAACCACGCACGATATCTTCGATCTCGATAGGCCTGATCTGGACTGGGTCGCAATGGCCGGCAGCATGGGGGTTGAAGCGGTGAGGGTAGATTCGGCCGACCAGTTCAACACCGCACTGGCCGCGGGCTTTCGCAGCAGCGGGCCGATGCTGATCGAAGCCATGGTCTGAAGAAGATTAAAGTTTAAATCTCAGTCAGCGGTGCAGGCTCTGGATCAATTGTAGCCAGGATGTGTCCTTGTTCGACGAACTGATCCAGGTTNGTGTCCAGGGTGCGTACNTGGCCGGTTACAGGCGCTGTCAGGTTGTGCTCCATTTTCATGGCTTCCAGAACGATCACAGGGTCCCCCTTGACCACCTGATCCCCTGGTTTTGCCAGAATCTGGATAACTCGGCCGGTCATTGTTGCTTGGACAGTTCCCGAATTCTGGTCAATCTGACTTGACTGGGCGCTCTGGGAATCGGACACGGTGAAGAACAGGCCGTTGACACCAGCTAAAAGATTCTGGCCTGACATAAGCGCGGTGCCCCGCAGTATCTGTCCGTCCAGCACGATAAACAGATCCTCACCTGGCGTCATCGACTCGAACACTCGGCAGCAACGGTCCTCTATCTGGGCATCAAGTGTATTGCCGTTGGCCTTTGCAACCACTTCCCGGGCAATACCGTCGATCTCGAAGTTGAAGCGCAGTTCTGGCGGCAAATTCATTCGCCAGCCACTGGCACTGGACCAGGGGGAATCGGCATCGCCACGTCGGTCGTGTCTTTGGCAGAATGGGCCATTTCGCCAAAGGTAAAATGCAGCGAGCGCGGTTGCCGCACTAACATCGGTGGCGTTGGCATTCACGANTTCATTGGCATTCCGTTCAATAAATCCAGTATCGGTNTCGGCGCATCGAACNGCTGTGTGGCTGGATAACCCACGCAGTAGAGGCAGATTGGTGCCCAGACCCGCAACACCACAGTGTCGCAGCGCTTGCATCAGCCTTTGCCAGCTCCGCCGGGGTTCACAATCGTGAACAATGATTTTGGCGATCATAGGATCATAATGAATACCGATGCTGTCGCCCGTTCTGACACCAATGTCGACCCGTACATGCTCGTTGTCTGGCGGAAAGCGCAGCCACAACAAATCACCAGCACTGGGCAGAAACCCGTTGTGGATTTCTTCGGCATACAGTCTTGCCTCTACTGAATGCCCCAAGCACAGAATCTGATTTTGTTTGCAAGGTAGGTGTTCACCTGCAGCAACTTTAAATTGCCATTCAACGAGATCGATTCCAGTGATCATTTCAGTTACTGGATGCTCGACCTGGAGTCGGGTATTCATTTCCATAAAGAAAAACTCATCACCACTGACCAGAAATTCCACGGTACCTGCTCCACGGTAATTGATCGCTTTTGCGATAGCGANAGCCGCCTCNGTCAATTGCGTGCGGAGTTCCGGTCGCAGGTTCNGGGCCGGGGCTTCTTCAATGACTTTCTGGTGCCGCCGTTGAAGAGAGCAGTCGCGCTCGAACATGTGAACTACATTGCCGTGCTGATCCCCGAATATCTGGACTTCAATATGGCGTGGTTGATCTAGGTATCGTTCAAGAAGGAGACGGTCGTCGCCGAAAGCTGTTTGTGCTTCCCGTTGACTGGTTGGAATAAGCACTTGGAGTTCGGCAGGTGTATCCGCAATATGCATACCTTTGCCNCCACCACCGGATACTGGTTTGATGATCAGCGGAAAACCCAGTGTGGTCCCATTTGAGACAAGGCCCGTGACCGACTGGTCTTCGCTGTGGATTCCATCCAGTACCGGTACACCAGCCTGCTCAGCGACTTGTTTGGCCTGGGCCTTGTCGCTCATTGTTTCAATGGTGTGAACGTGGGGGCCCACGAATATCAAGCCGGCAGCTTCACAGGCGCGTGCGAAAGCAGCATTTTCTGACAGGAATCCATAGCCAGGATGAATCGTATCGCTGGCCGATGACTTCGCCGCATCAAGAATACGGTCAGGGTTCAGGTAGCTTTCCGCAACTGGCGCTGGCCCGATGTTGACCGACTCGTCAGCCATCTCCACGTGTGGGGCACGAATGTCAGCCTCAGAATAAACGGCGACGGTCCGAAGTCCAACGCGTTTNGCAGTTCGGATGATTCGGCAGGCGATTTCCCCCCGATTGGCGACCAGAACNGTGCGTAGCATCAGGGNTTGGAGTGCCAGGGCGGAGGCGTTTTTGTCAGGAATGCACTGATNCCNCTTTTGGCNTCGTCCGTGGCCCTAATNTCAGCTATTAGCCTGGCAGTCCAGACTACAGGGTCTTCTTCATCGNTCTTGTCNCGCAGGCGTGACAGCAGTGCTTTGGCAGCAATCTGAGACTGAGGNCCGCCATCCAGAACTTGCTCAATCATGGCGTTAGTCNCCTCAGCGAGGTCAGAATCCGGAACAACATCGTGGATCAGACCGATTCGGGCCGCTGTGGTAGCGTCAAATCGCTCACCCGTTAGGAAATATCGACGGGCCGAGCGCTGGCCAATGGCGTTAACGACGAAAGGGCTGATAGTCGCGGGTATCAGCCCTAACCGGACTTCCGACAAGGAGAATAGGGCGCGGTCTGAAGCCAGAGCGATGTCACAGGATGCAACCAGTCCGACACCTCCCCCGAATGCGGCACCGTTAACCACGACGACTGTCGGCACCGGAAAGCTGTTGAGGGAATGCAGCATGGCTGCCAGTTTGTCGGCGTCTGCACGATTTTTTTCAGGGCTGTAATTCGCAGCACGATGCATCCAGTTTAGATCGGCCCCCGCGGAAAAACTCTTTCCTTTTCCACTGAGTACGAGCGCTCTAATCCCAGCCTCGCTAGATGCCTTTTCCAATGTACCCGTTAACTCCATGATCAACTCATCATTGAAAGCATTGTGTACGGCCGGGCGGTTTAGAGTCAGGTGAACAACACCGCGGTCGTCAATTTCCCAGGTCACGGTCTTCATGGCACTCACATACGGAAGACGCCGTATCGCGTCGGTTCGACAGGAGCATTCAACGCAGCGGAGATTCCCAGCGCGATAACTTGACGGGTATCAACGGGGTCTATCACACCATCGTCCCAGAGTCTGGCACTGGCATAAAAAGGATGCCCTTGTGTTTCGTACTGGTTGCGTATACTGTTTTTGAATGCTGCTTCGTCATCATCAGTCCAGGACTTACCCTGGCTCTGGGAGTTGTCCCGACGCACTTCTGTCAGCACAGATGCGGCCTGTTCACCACCCATCACTGAAATCCTGGCATTAGGCCACATCCATAGAAATCTTGGGTCGTAGGCACGACCACACATCCCATAATTTCCTGCACCAAAGCTACCACCGATGATCACCGTAAATCGGGGTACACGGCTACAGGCAACCGCTGTAACCATCTTCGCACCATCCCGGGCGATTCCCTGGTTTTCGTGGCGTCTACCTACCATGAAACCGGTAATATTCTGAAGAAACAACAACGGGATATTTCGCTGGCTGCACAGCTCAATAAAATGAGTGCCCTTGAGTGCAGATTCGGAAAAAAGAACACCGTTATTCGCGACAATCCCGATGGGATATCCGTGAATATGGGCAAATGCGCATACCAGCGTCGTCCCGTATCGGGCCTTAAATTCCGTAAATTCACTGGCATCAACGATTCGACAGATTACTTCGCGAACATCGTAGGCTTTTCTGACATCGCTTGGAATCACTCCATATAGTTCTTGTGGATCGTAGACGGGTTCCCTGGGCTCAATCCGCTCAAGCGGTGTATTTAATGGTGAGTTCAAGTTCGCAACGAGAGTACGAGTGAGTTCAAGCGCATGGCCATCGTTGTCAGCCAGATAGTCGGCGACACCTGATAGGCGGGTGTGTACGTCAGCACCACCCAGGTCTTCGGCAGTGACTTCCTCGCCGATTGCGGCTTTTACAAGCGGTGGCCCGCCGAGGAAAATAGTACCCTGATCACGTACGATAATCGTCTGATCCGACATGGCGGGAACATAAGCACCGCCAGCAGTGCATGACCCCATCACAACGGCGATCTGCGGGATACCGGCTGCAGACATATTTGCCTGATTAAAGAATATTCGACCGAAATGTTCCCGATCCGGAAACACCTCGTCCTGTTTGGGTAAAAAAGCACCGCCCGAATCAACCAGGTAGATACAGGGTAGCCTGTTCTCTGAAGCAATGGTCTGGGCACGCAGGTGCTTCTTGACGGTAAGTGGAAAATACGTGCCACCCTTGACGGTTGCGTCATTGGCAACCACAACACATTCTCGGCCACTGATTCTGCCAATTCCAGTGATGATTCCGGCGGCCGGTACCTGGTCATCGTACATACCCCACGCTGCAAGCTGGGAAAATTCAAGAAATGGTGTTGCCGGATCAACAAGTTTACTGACCCGTTCGCGTACTGGTAATTTGTCTCGATCAAGATGTTTTTGTCGGGCGCTCTGTGAGCCACCGATGGCGACGGTGGATACAGCCCGACGAAGTTCTTCAACCTTAATCCGCATGGCACTGCGGTTTTCCTGAAAATCACTACCACTGATCTCGACTGCACTGTTAAAGATAGTCATGACTGCGTGTACTTGCTGACAACCGGTCAGTTCAGTCGCTCAAAGGCCATGGCAGTTGCTTCGCCTCCACCGATGCACAGTGCCGCAATACCCTTGTGCATATCGTATCTCTGAAGCGCTGAGAGTAGGGTCACGATTATTCTTGCACCTGAGGCACCTATAGGGTGACCCAGAGCACAGGCGCCACCGTGCCGGTTGACCGCTTGGGGATCCAGTTCAAGATCACGCATCGCCGCCATTGTGACAACTGCAAATGCCTCGTTAATCTCGTAGAGATCAACGTCTGCTGCTTTCCAGTTGAGTTTTTCAAGCAGCTTTCTAATCGCAAACACGGGTGCAGTTGTGAACAGGGCAGGTTCTTGGGCGTGACTGGCGTGCCCNACAATTTTGGCCAGTGGAACGTGGCCGCCCCTTTCAGCNGCAGATAGACGCATCAATACCAGCGCAGCGGCACCATCTGAAATTGAGCTTGAATTCGCGGCAGTCACAGTACCGTCTTTGCGAAATGCTGGTTTGAGGCGGGGTATGTTTTCGACGTTTCCTTTAAGCGGTTGCTCGTCAAAATCGACAAGGTGGTCGCCTGTCCGATCAGAAACAGTAACTGGAACAACTTCATTCTGAAAAGCGCCGCTTTCGATGGCTTCTTTCGCACGGGTCAGGGATTCAATCGCGAAATCGTCCTGATCTTCTCTCGAAAACATATATCGATCAGCACAGTCTTCGGCAAACGTACCCATCAGTCGACCGGGCTCATAGGCATCCTCGAGACCATCCAGAAACATGTGATCAACCACATCTCCGTGACCCAATCGGTATCCACCTCTGGCTTTTGGCAGGAGAAATGGCGCATTGCTCATGCTTTCTTGACCACCACCAATTACTGTATCCGCACTCCCTGATGCGATCAGGTCGTTTGCAAGCATCACGGCCTTCATACCGGAGCCACACATTTTATTGATTGTGGTACAGCCGACGTCCAACGGCAGGCCTGCTCCCAGAGCAGCCTGCCTCGCGGGGGCCTGGCCTTGGCCTGCGGGCAATACACACCCCATCAACACTTCGTCGACGGTCTCCGGACCGATACGGGATCGTTCTACAGCGGCGTCTATGGCTATGGCACCCAGTTCCGGCGCTGTAACCGAGGCCAGGTCACCTTGAAACCCTCCGAGTGGAGTCCGTGCTGCACCAGTAATTACGATCGGGTCTTCACTCATAAGCTCTCCGTTTTGTGTCATCGTGTGTCGTCAAAAAGTTCTCTGCCGATCAACATACGTCGGATTTCGCTGGTGCCGGCACCAATTTCGTAAAGTTTTGCGTCTCGGAGCAGTCGACCGGTGGGATAGTCGTTAATGTAACCGTTAGCGCCCAGAGCCTGGATAGATTCCAGCGCCATCCATGTGCATTTTTCTGCAGCATAGAGAATGGCGCCAGCCGCATCCTTTCTTGTTGTTTCTCCTCTGTCACACGCCGCAGCGACAGCATAAACATAGGCTCGTGAGGCATTCATGGTCGTGTACATGTCTGCCAGCTTACCTTGCATCAGCTGGAATTGCCCGATGGGTTGACCAAATTGTGTTCGTTCGTGCACGTAGGGGAGCACCACGTCCATACAGGCCTGCATGACTCCTAGGGGACCACCAGAAAGCACAACGCGCTCGTAGTCAAGGCCGCTCATCAGTAACTGAACGCCGGTATTCAGCTCACCCAGCATGTTTTCTTCCGGTACTGCACAGTCTTCAAATATCAGCTCACTGGTGTTGGAGCCTCGCATGCCAAGTTTGTCGAGTTTTTCCCCTGTGGAAAATCCGGCGAATGTTTTTTCTATCAGAAATGCGCTGATTCCCTTAGAGCCTGCTTTGGGTTCCGTCTTGGCATAGACGACCAGTACATCAGCGTCTGGCCCGTTGGTAATCCACATTTTGTTGCCGTTAAGTAGAAAACCGTCGTCAACCCGTTCAGCGTGAAGCTGCATGCTGACAACGTCTGAACCACTGCTCGGCTCACTCATGGCCAATGCACCGATGTGCTCGCCACTGATCAGCTTAGGGAGGTATTTTTGTTTCTGGTCGTCGGTTCCGTTACGGCGGATCTGGTTGACGCAAAGGTTCGAGTGAGCGCCATAAGATAATGCGACAGCCGCTGACGCACGGCTTAGTTCCTCCATGGCCACGGTGTGCTGAAGATAGCCCATCCCGGCACCACCAAAGGCTTCCTCTACCGTGATACCGAGCAGGCCCAAGTCTCCCATTTTCCCCCATAATTCACGGGGGAAGTGGTTATTTCGGTCAATTTCCGATGCCTGGGGCGCGATTTCGACCCGGGCAAATTCACGGATCGAGTCACGCAGCAGATTGGTTGTTTCCCCAAGAGCAAAGTTGAGTTCAGTTGCGGATTCCATGAGGTGTTTCCTGGGGTTAAAATCGATGATGCAAGGCGATGTTGCCGTACGGGGTGAATTGTAGATTGACGTTTACGTAAACGTCAATCATTTTGGCATATCTGACCCCAATCGGCCGCTGCTTGTCAGGTGGTCAACGAAGGTGTGAAACGGCCCGCCTGTATGACTACGCCGACCGCGCAGCGGTAGGTGACAGACCTGTGTCGACTCCAGTTACGATGGCTAAAACCGAATTTATACTGAACNCGGCCGCACAAAAACTCGCTTATGTGTTTGAACCCGGGCGGTCCCCCTGCGTTGTATTCCTGAGCGGTTACCGCTCTGATATGTCCGGCACCAAAGCACAGTATCTTGCCGNTCTTTGCCGGGCGCAGGGACATGCGATGCTGCGATTGGATTATTCCGGACACGGGGCCTCCGGTGGCCAATTTGAAAACGGCAGCATCAGCGCATGGACCCAAGATNCCCTGACAGTGATTAAGGCCGCCGTCGATGGGCCGCTGATACTGGTCGGCTCCAGCATGGGCGGCTGGATCATGCTGCATGTCGCCCTCGCGCTGGGACCGCAGATCAGTGGCATGATCGGCATTGCCGCGGCGCCTGACTTCACCCGAGACCTGATGTGGCGGGACTTGACTGCCGAGCAGCGAGATACGCTGAACTGCGACGGGGTCATCCTGCTGGATTCAGAGNATGACCCAGAAGGTTATCCGGTAACCAAAGCGTTTATCGAAGACGGAGAAAAAAATCTGTTGATGGAAAATCCCATCGATATTAACTGTCCCGTGCGTCTGATCCAGGGTATGCTGGATACGGAGGTACCCTGGGAAACCGCTGTTCAATTGAGTCAAGCACTGACCACATCCGATGTTCGAGTATGCCTGGTAAAGAACGGTGATCATCGACTATCAGAGGATGTTCAGCTTCAGCTACTGGGNAGCACGCTAGAAGAAGTACTCGAGAGCCTGAATCAGTGAGCAGATCAGAGAAACCNTCAGTGACCTGTTACGATGCTCCACGCGGCTGTATTGACTTGGCGGGGTAAGGATATGCAGGAGTTGATCGACAAGATTACCAACGAAGGTGTCCACGTGGGNGGTGGNATTGTCAAGCTTGACAGTTTTCTCAACCACCAGGTTGAGCCTGGGCTCACTTTGCGCATGGCAGTAGAGCTCTGCTCACAGTTTCAGGCGTGTGGTGTTGATCTGGTGACTAAAGTCGTTACGGCGGAAGTCAGTGGGATTCCTGTGGCGCTGGGTGTGGCGTCGACATTTGGTGCGGAGTTGATTTATGCCCGCAAAAGTCGTTCTGCTCTGATGACAGGTACTTATTATGTCGCCGAGGCTATCAGTCGAACCCAAGGTGCCCACACCGACCTTATGGTAGATCGCCGTTTTCTAGGGCCNGATGACTGTGTGCTGATTATTGATGATTTTCTGGCTACAGGATCGACGCTCAGCGCACTCGTTCGTCTTGTGCGTGAAAGCCAAGCGAATCTAGCCGGCATCGGTTGTGTTATCGAAAAACCCGCTGAAGGTGGCCGAGAGGTGTTGTCGGATGTCGATGCACCAATTCTGACGCTGGCGACTATCGAGTTTGTGGGTGACCACATGAAGGTGTACTGAGTGAGCGGTTAAACGCGGGCTTAACCAGAATGAGCAGCGCTACAGAATCTTTCTCAGTACGCCATCAAGCGATTTACGAGGTTGTGAAGACGATCCCGGCGGGTGTTGTTGCGACCTATGGGCAGGTTGCTGCCATCGTGGGGTGTGGCCCAAGGCTCGTCGGCTATGCTCTGGCATCGCTGCCGGCCGGGATGGATGTGCCCTGGCAGCGGGTGATCAACAGCCAGGGAAAGATCAGTATCCGCAGCGATGGTGCAGCAGACCCGCGTCAGCGCCAGGCATTAATCCGTGAGGGAATCGTGTTTAGCCTTAAAGGGACAGTGGACCTTAAGCGATTTGGATGGGACGGTCCGGATTGGGACTGGCTCTACGAGAGGGGTCTGGAACCACCCCCACGGCGTGACTCTGCGGCGAGCGGTAGATTTCCCTAGAGTCTCAGCTAGATTACTCAGGCCAGAGTAGGGCGGCACCGCGGACACCGCCGCTGTCTCCATGACTATTCGACACGATCGGTGTGCGGAAGTCTTCGTTGAATACGTAAAGCGCAGTACGCTGGCGCCCCTCGATATATAGGCGTTCGATTTTGGAAAGGCCGCCCCCAAGGACGACCAAATCAGGGTCCAGGATATTGATCACCATTGCCAGGGCCCGACCAAATCNATCTAAAAACACATTCAGTGCCTCCCCCGCTGTGGGGTCGTGCATAGCTCGCGTCGCCACCGCGGTAGCGTCCACACTGGTGTCGCCGCCCTGTCTGACATATTCAGCCACCAGGCNGGGTCCTGAGAGAAANGTTTCTACACAGCCGTGATTGCCGCAGTAGCATAGGGGGCCATCGGCTTCNAGTACATTGTGACCCCACTCACCGGCGATGTGATGCAGTCCTTTGAACAGAGTCCTGTTGATGACAATGCCTGCACCGACCCCAGTCCCCAGAATGATTCCAAAAACACTGCCAGCATTNTTGCCGGCACCATCGATGGCCTCAGCAAGGGCGAAACAGTTGGCATCATTCTCCAGTCGAACCGGCCGNCCGATAAGGTTTTCCAGATCGCTAGCGACTGGTCGACCATTCAAGCAGACTGTATTTGAATTTTTCAGACACCCGTTCACTTGTGACACTGCACCGGGTGTGCAGACACCAACTGTGCACTGACGCCCNGCGAACTGGTCAAGTTCCGCAACCAGGGATCCAATAGTGTTTAGGATNGCCTCGTAGCCTTCGGCCCGGGGGGTGGGATAGCGACGACGGATAAGTTCTTTACCGNCCCGGTCGAGTATGACACCCTCGGTCTTGGTTCCGCCCAGATCAATCCCTATNCGCATGCCTAGACGGGCCTAGTCAGTTGAGGTATTTGCGGGTGTATCTGTGCGCCGGAGAAAAATCACCTGACCTACCGGAAAATGCGACTAAAAGCGCCGCGAGGCGTTGTTCAGTCTTGCCGTTCGCAGTGGATCTGCGCGTAAGCGGAATGATTGTGGATAGATTCGAAGTTTTCGGCTTCAACGGTATAGCCGTTGATTCTTTGGTCCTGATTCAGCTGACCGGCAATATCGCGAACAAGGTCTTCGACGAACTTTGGATTATCGTACGCTTTTTCGGTGACATACTTCTCGTCAGGTCTTTTGAGCAGGCCATACAATTCACAACTCGCCTGTGCTTCGACTGTTTCGATCAACTCCTCGATCCAGATAAACGCACTAGAACGGACGCTCACGGTGACATGAGAACGCTGGTTGTGGGCCCCGTAGTTAGATATCTCCTTGGAGCAGGGGCACAGGCTGGTCACGGGTACGACAATACGAATTTCCGTGATGACCGTACTCTGACTGACCTGACCGGTCAGCGTCACCTGATAGTCGAGCAAACTCTCAACTCCAGTAACCGGGGCTTTCTTTTGCAGAAAAAACGGAAAACTCATCTCGATATGCCCTTTGTGGGCATCGAGGTGCTCGATCATCTCATGTAGCATGGCCCGGAAAGACTGAACAGTGGTTTCCCGTTCATGCTGGTTGAGGATCTCGATGAAACGGGACATGTGCGTGCCCTTGAAGTTATGGGGCAGTTCAACAAACATATTGAAGTTGGCAACGGTGTGTTGTTCCCAGCCACTCCGGTCTTTGACGATAACCGGATGACGGACATCTTTCACCCCGACTTTGTCAATGGTCAGGTTCCGGTTGTCCGGGCTCCCTTGGACATCCGCAATCGTCGAGTCGACGACGGGTTCGGGTAGGGGTTTGTTCATAAGAAGAGTACTTCGTGAGTTAGAGCACACACGCTTACACAAGTCTAAGCAGATTCAAGAATAGGGGCAAGCTGGGATTGCATCGCTCGCTTGATTGCCTGATGTATCCCGGCAGCATCAAGGCCACAGGCGGCGAGCATGTCATTTGTTGAACCGTGTTCGATATGGTTATCAGGCAGGCCCAGACTCAGCATCGGTACGGTGAATTGCTTGTCGCGCAAGATTTCCGCGACACCCGAACCCGCACCACCAAGCACAGTGTTCTCTTCAACGGTAATCAGCATGTCATGACTCCCGGCCATGTCCAGAATAAGAGATTCATCTAATGGTTTCACAAAACGCATATTAACTACGGTTGCATCGAGAGAATCTGCCGCCTCCAGTGCGGGTGAAACCATAGTGCCAAAGGCAAGTATTGCGATTCTCTTTCCGGTCCTTATGGTTTGTGCACAACCAAGCGGCAGTTCATTCATAACCTTGTTTTCGGGTTTTCCTGGACCGCTACCGCGGGGATAACGCACAGCCGCAGGACCCTGATGGCGGTAGGCGGTATACAGCATGTCTCGGCATTCAGCTTCGTCTGCCGGCGCCATCACAACCATATTGGGCAGGCAGCGAAGAAAAGAGAGATCGAAAGCGCCCTGATGGGTAGGCCCATCTGCGCCGACAATGCCGGCGCGGTCTATGGCCAACGTTACATCCAGTCCCTGAACGCTGACATCATGTATCAGCTGATCGTAAGCTCGCTGTAAGAAGGTTGAGTAGATGGCGACGACTGGTTTCAGGCCCTCGCAGGCGGCGCCTGCAGCAAATGTCATTGCGTGCTGTTCTGCAATGCCGACATCAAAGTAGCGCTCTGGAAATTCCTCAGAAAATCTCACTAGACCGGAACCTTCACGCATGGCAGGTGTAATTCCGATGAGTTTTCCATCCTCTTCGGCCATGTCACACAGCCAATCACCAAAAACGTGGCTGTATGTCCGACTGCTGGTTTTCTTTTCGACTTTGCCGGTAGCCGGGTCGAACGGGCCGACACCATGAAAGACACTGGGGTCTCCTTCAGCCGGTTCGTAGCCACGTCCTTTCTGGGTCACCACATGCAGAAAACGCGGGCCGCGCATGGACTTGAGATTCTTCAGGGTGGAGATCAGGGTGCGTGTGTCGTGCCCGTTGATCGGACCGATATAGTAGAACCCAAGTTCTTCGAAAAGCGTGCTCGGCATGACCATGCCTTTCATGTGCTCTTCCCAGCGCCTTGCCAGTGCCTGCATGGGCGGTATGGTACCCAGGACCGTTTTACTGCCTTCTCTGACCGTGGTATAGGCTTTCCCTGAAAGGATTCTGGCAAGGTAGTTCGACATGGCGCCTACGTTACGTGAGATCGACATTTCGTTGTCGTTGAGAACCACAAGAATGTCGTTGTCGTTGGCACCGGCATTGTTTAGGGCTTCCATCGCAAGACCGGCGGTCAGTCCTCCGTCCCCAATGATGGCAACAACTTCGCGCTGCTGGTTTTCGAGCCTTGATGCCACAGCCATGCCAAGTGCAGCGCTGATTGATGTGCTGGAATGGCCAGCGCCGAAAACGTCATAATCGCTTTCAGTGCGACTCAGAAACCCTGAAAGTCCAGACTGCTGACGGATTGTATGGAGTTGATTTTTCCGCCCCGTCAATATTTTGTGTGGATAGGCCTGATGACCGATATCCCAGACCAGGCGGTCACGGGGGGTGTCAAACACATAATGCAGTGCCAGCGTGAGTTCAACTGCACCCAGACCAGGCGCCAGATGTCCACCGGTAGCCGAGATTGTATTGATCAGGTAGTCGCGGATCTCCTGGGCCAGTTGGGGCAACTGTGTTTGCTTGAGTTGGCGCAGATCAGATGGANAATCTATGCGGTCCAGAAGATTATTTTGTGGCGCTTTATTCATAGGGAAAGCCGAATTAGGGCCGATGTTTGGCCTNAGCTAAGGTGATCGGTATCAGTGCGTTCTGTAGATAGTAAATCCAGCGAGTTCCCTGAGCAAACTGGTGTNCATNGATAAGCTGTCCAGTGAACTGATCGCTCGCTCGTGCAGATTCTGCGCAAACTCGCGTGCGTNCTGTTCGCCNAGTTCAGTGAGGTAGGTGGATTTGTCAGCGTTGCGGTCGGAGCCGCTATCTTTGCCGAGAACATCTGTGCTGACGGTACCGTCGAGAACATCATCAATGACCTGATAGGCCAGNCCAATTGCATCGGCAAATTTATCCAAGTGATCTAATGTCGTTTCATCGGCCGAACCGGTCAGCGCGCCCAGTGCAACAGATGCCCGTATCAGACTGCCGGTTTTGAGCGCGTGCATATTCGCTAATGATTCCATCGTGATGTCGGACGATTCTGTCAGATCCAGTGCCTGGCCGCCGGCGAGNCCNCGTGTCCCCACTGCGCTGGCGAGAATTTGGCACATCTCAAGGCGCCGTTCAGCGTCAACCGTTAGGGCGCTGTCGGATGTGAGCAGCTCAAAAGCCAATGCCTGTAAGGCATCACCCGCCAGGATTGCGGTCGCCTCATCAAAAGCCTTGTGGCAGGTGGGNTGTCCACGNCGCAGATCGTCATCATCCATTGCAGGTAGATCATCGTGAATCAGTGAGAAAGTATGNACCAGTTCGACCGCACACGCNGGAANATCCAGTGCACTGTCCGCCGCACCGGTATATCTGCCCGCGGCATAAACCAACGCCGCCCGGAATCGTTTGCCTACAGCCAGCGTACTGTAGCGCATGGCGCTGTGCAGCAGGCCCGGNTGGTCTGCTGTTACAGGCAGTATTCGATCCAGATAATCAACTACACGTTCTCGCCATGCGGTCCAGACTGGATCAAGAAAGTCGCTGCCGGGCACTAGTCTTCTGGCTCGAAGGGTTCGGCTTGTAGCGCACCGTTTTTCTCAATCAGTGTCTGTACCTTCTGTTCTGCAGCATCCAGGCTGGATCTGCAGATCTGAGCGAGCGCCATACCCCGCTCAAAATCTTTCAGGGATGCCTCCAGCGACTGATCACCTTCCTCCATCCTCACAACAATGGTTTCAAGTTCCTTTAGGGATTTCTCGAAATCCCCAATTTTCGGTTTTGTTTGTCTGGCCATAGAATAAGTTGCCTCGTTGACCTTGATTGAAGCCTCGATTTAGACTCAGGATCACAACACTATTTTATCGCAAGCTGAAATTCTTCAGCAATTCGGTTAAGGAGGCAGTGATATGGCATTCAAAGGGAGTCAAACAGAACAGCATCTCAAAGATGCATTTGCCGGAGAGTCGCAGGCAAATCGGCGTTATCTGTATTTCGCGGCCAAGGCCGATGTCGAGGGGTATAACGATGTTGCGGCTGTTTTTAGATCAACCGCGGAAGGGGAAACTGGTCACGCCCACGGTCATCTGGAGTATCTGGAGCAAAGTGGTGATCCCGCCACGGGGTTGCCTATTGGTGCGACCAGCCAGAACCTGCAGGCGGCCATCGCGGGCGAAACCCATGAATACACCGATATGTATCCAGGGATGTCTAAAACCGCACGAGAGGAAGGTTTTGACGAGATCGCAGACTGGTTTGAAACTCTGGCCAAGGCTGAACGGTCGCACGCCAACCGGTTCCAGAAGGCGCTCGATAATCTCGATGACTGATGACAGAGCGGTCAGAATTATTCGTATACAGGGCCGGTCGTAACCGGCCCTTTTTCTAAAACCAGCACAAGAAGGGTCCGAAAACAGGTATGGGGTCAGCGTCTGCGTGAGTCGTGTATTATTCGCGCCGCACCCCAACAGTCACTTCAAACATAGATGCGATGACCGCCAGCTACGACGCAAGTGCAATTGAAGTTCTGACAGGCTTGCAACCGGTCAGAAAGCGACCCGGGATGTATACGGAGACCGAGCGACCAGATCATCTGGCGCAGGAAGTGATCGACAACAGCGTTGATGAGGCAATTGCGGGTTACGCTCACCGCATTGAGGTTACGTTACACAAAGATCAGTCCATGACGGTAACAGACGACGGTCGCGGTATGCCGGTAGATAAGCACAAGGGTGAGAAAATCAGCGGTGTTGAGGTAATTCTCACCCGGCTTCATGCAGGAGGTAAATTTTCTGACAAAAGCTACAGTTATGCGGGGGGTCTGCATGGTGTTGGCGTGTCTGTTGTCAATGCGCTCTCATCTAGACTGGAGGTTTGGGTCAAGCGCAGCGGTAAGGAATACCACATGGCATTTCGTGATGGTGTGGCACTGGCTCGACTCAAGTTGACTGGCAAGGTTGGTGCTAGGAATACAGGTACGCGGCTTCGGTTCTGGCCGGACCCTGAATATTTTGACAGCCATGACTTCTCGGTCAGTCGACTTAAAAGGCTGTTAAGAGCCAAGGCAGTCCTGTGTTCTGGACTGTGTATAGCACTCAAGGATGAGAATAATTCAAAGAACAGCGAAACCTGGGAATACGAAGACGGGCTGGAAGATTATCTGTTGAGTGAAATCGGGGATTTTGAGATTGTTCCAGCAGCTCCGTTTGTGGGACATGCTAAGACTGGAGAACAAGAAGCCGACTGGGTGGTGTCCTGGCTGGCTAATGGGGGCGACCCAGTCGCAGAAAGTTATGTCAATCTTATCCCCACCGGCCAGGGCGGTTCGCACGTGAGCGGATTTCGCGGCGGGTTGACCGATGCGGTCAGAGAATTCTGTGAATTCAGGGAGCTGCTGCCACGAGGCATCAAACTGGCGCCGGAAGATGTCTGGAACAGCTGTTGTTTTGTGTTATCTGTGAGAATGAAGGATCCCCAGTTCAGCGGCCAGACCAAAGAGCGGCTGTCCTCTCGCGATGCCGGAATTTTCGTCAGCACCATGTCTCGCGATGCTTTCAGCCTGTGGCTGAACCAGCATACTGCAGAGGCGGAGCAGATTGCGAATCTAGCTATTGAAAACGCACAGCATCGGCTTAAGGCCGGTCGTCAGGTAGCACGGAAAAAAGTGGCGACCGGGCCGGCACTGCCCGGAAAACTGGCGGACTGCGCCAGCCAGGATCTTGAACAAACCGAGCTGTTTCTGGTCGAAGGAGATTCAGCCGGAGGATCGGCAAAGCAGGCCAGGGACAAGGATTTTCAGGCCATCATGCCGCTGCGTGGCAAGATACTGAACACCTGGGAGGTCGATTCGGCTGAGGTGCTGGCGTCGCAGGAGGTGCACGATATTGCGATTGCGCTGGGGGTTGATCCGGGTTCTTCGGACTTTTCGAGTTTGCGCTATGGCAAGGTCTGTATTCTTGCTGATGCNGATTCCGATGGTGCGCACATCGCAACATTGCTCTGTGCTCTATTTGTGCGCCACTTCAGGGCGTTGGTTGAAGCCGGTCGAGTCTGCGTTGCAATGCCNCCTTTGTTTCGAGTAGATGTCGGCAAGCACGTTTTCTACGCGCTGGATGAAAAAGAACGGCGAAATATTCTTGACCACATTGAAAAAGAGAAACTTCGCGGGACAGTGAATGTGCAAAGATTTAAAGGATTGGGAGAGATGAATCCGTCACAACTACGAGAAACGACAATGAATCCTGCNACACGACGGCTTATTCAACTGGAATTCGATCGTCACACCAAGGCGGAAAAGACACTGGATCTACTGCTCGCGCGCAAGCGCTCAGGCGACCGCAAGACCTGGCTGGGTCGNAAGGGCGACCAGGCAGAAGTCGACTAGCTGAACAAGGAAATTNTACAGCTCCAGCTGAGCCCGTGGACTGTAATCCGAACCGGGCTTATCGCAATCACCAGTACGGCTGTGTCCTGGGATCCCAAATAGTGAGAGTCTGCNGCTCATAGATCACAAAACCGGTGCGTTGATACAGTGCCAGCGCAGCTGGGTGATCGAGCGTGCACGTATTGACCCAGATCCTGTCTGGGCTTTGTGATTGGGCTTCACGTACTGCCCAATACAGGAACCAGGGGCCAAGCTTACAGCCGATATATTCCGGCAGTAGNCCGAAATACGCGATCTCGACCTCGCCGGNGACGCGGTTGTCCAGTTCGACATATCCGGCTGGCGTGCCTTCGATGTAGAGNACATGAATGGCGACCGCATCNTTTGTAATGATGGCATGGAGATCTGTGTCAGGCATCCCGCGTCGTTCATACCACAGCCAGGGTTCACCGACCTGGTAGTAAAGATAACGATAAAAAGATACGGTGGGGTTTTTGGCGCGTAGCAGCGTGAGGTTTGAGATTTGTGACGGGATCGTCGGCGCGGGTTCAACCAGNGTGTTGAGATTCAGGTAGGTGACGGTGACCTCAAGTGTTTTGTCNGNNTGNANNGGNGGCGNNGAAGGTAGTGNAGATGATCGAATCATGNCTTGCTCGNAGNTTNANCGNCATCATCTGAATCAAAAGCGAGGTTTCGATCGGACGGATGTCGTTGACGGTCCACGAGCAGTAGAACACCCCCNGCNAACGACCAAATCATGACGTGGGTGCGGTGCAGCACTGACAGTGCGACTCCCCTCGTTCGCATCATCTGCTCAGCGTCAGCAACTCCNGGCAAAGCGGCAGCACCGAATTTTCCGATCAGCGCCCCGTAAGCGGCCTCGCCGATACCCCAACCGGCCGGTGCAATCGGAATCGCCTGCGCCACNNCAGCGACCGGTACGATGACGAAATAGTCTGTCAGTGACAGACCAACACCCAGCGCCCGNTCCATCAGGAAAACGCTCAGGCAGAATAAGCTGTATGTCAGGGGGCTGACCAGGATCCANACACCAATACCTCTGAGGTGAGCACGATACTGCAACAGGGCGTGGTCGATGTCGGTCACGATAGTNGCAATCCGTAAAGGTAGTTTCTGGACCAGGGCCTCAAACCGAAGCAGGCGCCGCAGTTGCGGGCTCAGCAGCAGCGCTGCCACCGCAGCAGCAGCCAGTGCACAGGCCCAGATGACCCCAGCAAAAAGCGGAAAACGATCGAACACCAACGGTACGGAGAGGCTGCATACCGTGAGCAAAGATAAGAGCCCAACAATGCGATCGACCACCACTGACACCACGGCGCGGACCTTATCACCGCTGCAGCGGCGGACGATGAAGACGGCTTTGACAATATCACCGCCGGTCGCACCGGGCAGCACGTTACTGCAGAAAAGCCCGATCCAGGCGAATCGCTGAGTTTCAAAAAAACCCACCCCCAGTTCATTGGCGCGCATCAGCCACCACCAGCGTGAATTGATGATCACGACAAAGATGAAAAAGGCGGCAGCGCCGAGCAAAAACAGTGGAACATCGAGATTGGAGAAATAGGTCAGGATACCCGGACTGAGGTTGACGGAGGACTGGCCATCGGCATTGGTCAGCCGGAGGGATTTTGGAGCAGATGCGCCATCCGCGTGGAAAAGAACAGGATTGCTATCCCATGGACCGACAATCTTACCGTAGATGGTCTCTTGGTGGCCGTCTTCACTGGAGATGATCGTGTAGCTGTCGTGCCAGTCTATCGCGAAATAGATGACGCTCAGCAGAACTGCGACGACGATGATCTTTAAAAAGGTGACTAAGTGTCTGCGCAATGACCTCTATCCCAAGCATGTCCTGATGATTGGAGGGGAATTCTAACGGTTGTGCAGTTTCAGTGCCGGCGTTGGCCGCGACAGTACTCACACAGGTTGAATTCGGTCATCGAACGTGTACCATAGCAGTTAGACCGCCGGTTTAAGTTCCTCGTCTCAGATTACAAGGTAAAAAAGAGATCGACATGTTCAAAGCACTCCGAATGGACAGCGACACGTGTACCGGTTGTCATCAATGTGAAATGATGTGTTCCTACGGTAAAGTAGGTGCATTCAATCCGGCGAAGTCCGTGATGAATGTGTCGCTATACAATGGCGGGGCTGTAAATATTCCCTCAACCTGTAGTCAGTGTGAGGAGGCCTGGTGTATGGTAGTGTGCCCGGTTGAGGCGATTACGATAAACTCAACAACCGGAGCGAAAGAGGTCTCGGCAGAAGCCTGTGTGGGCTGTAAGGTTTGCAGTATCGCCTGTCCTTATGGCGCTATTAATTATGATGCGGATTCCGGGGCGGTCACCAAGTGTGACCTGTGTGGCGGTGAGCCGATGTGCGTAGAGGCATGTCCAACCCCGGCCCTGGCTTTTGTCGATGAAGACAGCACCGGTTATGACAGAATTTGGAATCATGTCGCCGCAGCATTGGTGGACTGCGGCAGTACGGTGAGGCAATAAACGTAAAACACAATCGGAAGTATTTAGTGAGAGAAATGAACCTAAAGAGGAGGCATGAGCTATGAGTTGGTCTGAAAAAATATTAAGAGTGGATTTAGGCGCCGGTACGTGCACCAGTGAGCCATTGAACATGGAATGGGCGCAGGACTACATGGGCCAACGCGGTTTGGCGACCAAGTATCTGGTTGAAGAGACGGACCCAAAAGTTGATCCTCTTTCGCCGGATAACAAAATGATATTTGCGACCGGTCCGCTGACCGGCACCATCGCACCGACGTCAGGTCGCTGGTCGGTGGTCTGTAAAGGGCCGCTGACAGGCGCTATCGCCTGTTCAAATTCGGGTGGATTTTTTGGCAGTGAACTGAAAAATGCCGGTTGGGACATGATTATCTTTGAGGGTAAGTCAGACGCCCCCGTGTATCTTGATATCACCAACGACGAAGTGGAACTGAAGGATGCATCAGACTTGTGGGGTAAATCGGTGTGGGAGACAGAGACTACTCTACGCGAGCGCCGGGGTGATAACGACGTTCGAGTCGCCTCCATTGGCTTAGCGGGTGAGAACGGTACCTTGTATGCAGCGATCGTAAACGATATGGACCGGGCGGCTGGCCGATCGGGCGTTGGCGCTGTAATGGGGTCAAAGAACCTTAAAGCCGTGGTGGTCCGTGGCACGGTTGGCGTTACCGTTAATGACCCAATGGCGTTGATGAAGACCTCGAATGCTGCCAAGGAGATACTCGCTGATCATGCTGTTACCGGCGAAGGACTACCGACCCATGGCACACAGGTACTGATGAATGTTATTAATGAGTTAGGTGCGTTGCCTACTCGTAACGGTCACGACGTGCAGTTTGAAGGCGCTCATGATATCAGCGCTGAGGCAATGGCTGAGCCACGAGAAAGTGATGGCGAAGCAAACCTGGTTTCGAACCATGCGTGCTTCGGTTGCCCGATTTCTTGTGCTCGCCGCTCGAAGATAGATCCCAACCATTTCACAGTCAAGGACCGACCACAGTATCAGATTGTCAGCGGCGGACTTGAGTATGAAGCAGCCTGGGCCCTTGGTGCTGCCTGTGGTGTCAATGATCTGGATGCGCTGACCTACGCGAACTTTGTCTGTAATGAACAGGGGCTTGATCCGATTTCCCTGGGTTCCACTTTAGGAGCAGCCATGGACCTGTACGCCGCCGGAGCAATCAGTAGTGATGACACCGGTGGTATTGAGCTTGAGTTCGGCAATACGGAAGCTTTCGTGGCGTTGGTTGAGGCAACCGCCACAAGTGAAGGTTTTGGAAAGGAACTTGGTCAGGGGTCGAAGCGCCTGTGTGACAAATATGGGCACCCTGAGTTTTCAATGACCGTTAAGAGTCAAGAGTTTCCAGCTTACGACCCGCGGGCCATACAGGGGATGGGGCTAACGTATGCGACCTCGAATAGGGGTGCGTGTCATTTACGCAGCTACACTGTCTCGTCTGAAGTACTCGGTATCCCTGAAAAAACTGATCCGCTGGTGACGGAAGGGAAAGCAGGCCTTGTGAAGGCGTTTCAGGATGCAACGGCTGCGGTTGATTCCAGTGGCACCTGTATTTTCACCACCTTCGCGCTGTCCGGTGAGGATATCGCACCGATGGTCGATGCTGCCTGCGAAGGAGACTGGAGCGTGGAACGTTTCGTTGAAGTCGGCGAGCGTATCTGGAATATGGAGCGCCAATACAATATTGCCGCTGGGTTTACCGGTGCTGATGACACCCTGCCGGAAAGATTGCTAAAAGATGCTGCGAAGTCCGGTTCG
>PCBE01000041.1 GCA_002731295.1 Acidiferrobacteraceae bacterium
GCTTAACTGCACGTTCTGTGCCACCGCGAAGCAGGGATTTAGTCGAAATCTCACCACTGCCGAGATCATTGGTCAACTGCTGGCCGTTAAGACAGACTTGCAGGCATTCGGTTACGGGGATAGACCAATTACCAATGTTGTGATGATGGGGATGGGCGAGCCTCTATTGAACTACGATGCGGTTGTTGCCGCGTTGCACTTAATGCTGGATGACTTGTCTTTTGGAATGTCCCGTAGACGAGTCACGTTAAGTACGGCGGGTATTGTCCCTGCGATGGAACGGCTTGCTTTGGATTGTCCCGTGAGCCTGGCCGTGTCGTTGCATGCAACAAATAACGACCTGCGAGACGAATTGGTTCCTTTGAATAAAAAATACCCGCTAGAACAGCTTTTGCAGGCCTGTCATCGATATGTAGCCGGTGAAAACAAACGTCACATCACTTTTGAATATGTAATGCTTAAGGGCATCAACGATTCAAAAGGAGAGGCGCAAATACTGGCTCGGTTATTGTCTGGATTACCAGCAAAAATCAATCTTATTCCATTCAATAAGTCGCCTGGAATAGAGTATGAATGCAGCGATCAAAGTACAATAGACGNTTTCCGGGAGGTTCTATTGTCCNCTGGTCTGATGACNNTCACACGACGCACTCGGGGTAAAGATATCGAGGCTGCCTGTGGGCAGCTCGCCGGTCGTTTCGCTGATCGAACCCGAAGACGCTGGAAATTTGAACAGGCGATCGCACAGTGTTGAAGTTCATCCTTGCAGGCTTAATCGTCATCCTCTCTCTCACAGGTTGTGTTACTGACGATCGAGGATCGAATAGATGGAGCGTGCCCCAACGAGTTGATCTNCATACTCGGCTGGGTCTTGCATACCTCCAACAGAGACGTTTGGCTGCGGCACAGGAAGAGCTGGAATTTGCGTTGACGCTAGGTCCGGATGATTCGAGCGCCCACCACGCAATGGCCTTACTGAAGTTGAAACTTGGACACACAGCATTGGCCCGTGATCATTATGAGCGTGCAATTGTTGCAGATCCAGGTAATTACCTGGTCAGGAATGATTTTGGCAGCCATCTATGCGCGTTGGGACTTCATTCGGAGGGTATAGACCAACTNACAACGGCGGTGAATGATCCGTTCAATCCCAGTCGACATATCAGTCACTATCGGATTGGCGTGTGCATGAATCTAAGTGGTCGACTAGAGAAGGCTTACGCGCATCTCGCCGAGGCTTTGCGGGCTCAGCCATCAAGTGGTCCTGTGTTGTACGAGGCTGCTGTCGTGAGCTTTCGGTTGGGCCGACACCTTTCGGCGCGTGGTTTTCTGGAACGGTATTTTGAACAAGATAATCCTACCCCGGACAGTCTGTTACTGGCGGTAAAAAACGAGAGAGAGCTTGGGTCCGACTCGCTAGTGAAGCACTATGCATACCAGTTGCGTATGTCGTATCCTGATAGTCCACAAGCGGCTGAAGCAAAANAACTGATTTCAGGCGTTCAAGGTGGCTGAAATGGAGGCCAAGACCGTCGCCACACCCGGTGAACTCTTACGTGGTGCTCGCCAACTCTATGGCTGGAGCGTGGAGGAGGTTGCGGCTGAGCTTAATTTACTACCCTATATTATTCAGGCACTCGAAAACGACGACTACGACCAGTTGGCTGGATGGACGTATGTAGTTGGTTATTTGCGCAGCTATGGGAAACTCGTCAGTGTCAATGTCGAAAGTGCCATAAAGCAGCATGAAAAGATTCTACCACCCACTCAAGATGGACCGGGTACCGTCACAGAAAATATTGCCCATCGGCAACCAATTGCGATTCATTATCGTTGGGTAGTTACTGTCGTCGTACTGATCGTTGTTGTAGGCGGGCTTTATGGTGCCTATTTAAAGAGATCCGGTGATGTAGAAAGAATTGATCTAGCCAGCAACGAACTAAACGATGAACTGGCAAAAATTCAGAAGGAACCTGTTCCGGTCGATATGCAATCTAAGAAAACTGAAAAGGTTGAGTTGGTCTCGAACAAGGACTCGACGACGCTTGTGGCAAGTGCATCGTCGGTGACACAGAAGGAGAAATCTTCTGGAATAAAACAAGTTTCAGGATCTACTGTGAAAGATGAGAAAAAGCTTAGCGACCCTGAGTCAACTGCGGGTTCAGGGGCAGACGACTCACAGGAGACAGTCGGCGATGAGTCAGTGGTGATGAGCAACGTTCAAACCCGTTCCCAGGTGCCGACTTCCAAACAAATCGACGTACGGCCGGTAGTGACTGATCTAACGCAAGGTGTAGTTGTTAAGAAGAAAGAGAACAAAAAGCAGGTGGCACAAACCAAAGTGACTCCGGAGCGACCAGCAATCAATCCCGTTGCGGATGCACTGGTACAGACAGGTTTTGTAGCGGAAGTAAAACTGCCACGAGCAGAATCTACGCCAACCCGTAGCGCTGTATCTAGCATACCAGAGACGCCGATAGACGAAGTTAAGGTAAAGCAGTCCAAAGTCTCCGCTAGTCAGGAGTCCGGTTTGGCTGGAGTCATGGCTCAGTCGAAACGCACAATCACTATTGCACTAAAACGCGGAAGTCAGGTCATAGTGTACGATGGCAAGGGCGTCGAGCTGCTTCGGCGTTATTTCCCAGCTGGTAAGGTAGTCAGGATATCTGGAGTACCTCCATTTGATGTTCGCCTGCGCGTGTCCGAAGGCGNTCGGGTGCTCTATAACGGCAAAGCAGTGAAGGTCCCAGTCCCAGACAATGGGGGGCGAATTCGTTTTCAAGTTGGCATCACGCAGATCGGTGGCAAAGATACTGTCATCGCAAACCAAGGCCGCGGAGAATAACTCCAAGTGGAGAAGATTAAGTCAGTGCGCGGTATGAACGATCTGTTGCCGGGGCGTTCGGACGTTTGGTACCGGGTAGAAAGAATGATTCGGGAGGTTGTTAACTCATATGGGTATCGAGAAATACGGACGCCACTGCTTGAGCGGACGGAACTTTTCAAACGATCAATAGGCGAACAGACCGATATTGTAGAAAAGGAAATGTATACGTTTGATGATATCAGCGGTGACAGCTTAACTTTAAGACCCGAGGCGACCGCCGCATGTGTGCGGGCTGGGATCGAGCACGGATTCTTGCACAATCAGCAACACCGGCTTTGGTACCTGGGCCCGATGTTTCGGCGGGAGCGGCCCCAGAAAGGTCGCTATCGTCAGTTCCAGCAGTTCGGAATCGAAGCTCTGGGGTGGCCGGGTCCGGACATTGATGCTGAAATCATGATGGTCGGGACTAGGCTCTGGCGGCGACTCGGCCTCAGTCAGTTGACACTTGAAATTAATACCCTGGGAGACCCCCAGTCACGTGGGTCGTATCGTGAGGCGCTCCAGGCCTATCTTGGTCGATATCGAGAAGACCTTGATCCAGACAGCCAACGACGGCTGGATCGAAATCCATTACGGATTCTCGACAGTAAGGCTCCCCAGACCCAGCAACTACTGGAGGAAGCTCCGGATTTACTCAGCTTCATAGATGGTAAGTCGAAAGATGACTTTTCGCTTTTACAAGCGATTCTGTCCGAGAATGGAATCAAGTTTAAGGTCAATAGCAAGCTGGTTCGAGGGCTCGACTATTACACGGGGCCAGTATTTGAATGGACAACCGACTTGTTAGGGGCACAAAGCGCTGTGTGCGCTGGCGGGCGATATGATGGTTTGGTTTCACAACTGGGCGGTCAACCTGTGCCGGCTGCAGGATTTGCCTGTGGTGTCGAACGTTTGGTCGAGGTTTACGAGACCAGTGCAGAATCCGTTGGGAGCGAACAACCCGATGTATGGGTGTGCGTTATTGGGGATCATTCTATGAGTTACGCTTTGAAGAATGCCGAGAAGCTACGAGATGCTGGAATAGAAACGATTATCAACTGTGGTGGTGGGGCAGTTAAACGTCAACTTCGGCGAGCAGATCAGAGTGGCGCCCAATTGGTGGTTGTGATTGGAGATGATGAGTCTATGAACGGGTATGTCACGGTAAAATCGTTGCGTGAGGATGGCGGGCAGACCCAGGTCAACGAGTCGAATCTCGCGGATTATGTTTGTGCTAGGTTGCGTGAAGAACAAAAGTAACGGATGAGGACGATAATGGCTGAGAACGATAAATTACTGGGTGTACACGTTGCCGAAGATGATGACGTTCAAAGAGTAAGGGCGTGGTGGAAGAAGAATGGCATGGGAATTGTGGCGGGGGTCGCTATCGGTGTCGTTGGAGTAGGTGGTTTCAAAGGTTGGCAGGCATATACAGAGAACCGTGCTTTATCGGCATCTGACGTGTTCCAGGAAATGCTGGCATACGATGAGGCCGGGGCGATCGATCAGGCAAGAGATAGCGCGCAAGTACTTGTTAAAGACTACCGGGCTACATCATATGGTGATTTAGCATATCTGATGATCGCAAAGTTGGCGACAAAAAAGGGTGACTTTTCAAATGCCATGGAAGCACTCACTCAGGTCATGAAAAAATCAAAGGATCCGGCGATGAGCCAACTCGCTCGGCTTCGGCTATCCCAAGTGAATTTATTGGCGGGTGATTTAGTTCGAGCTCATGAGTTGGCAACCACAGGTGATGTGGGAGGATTTAAATCGGAGTATCCTGAAGTCCTCGGCGATGTGCTTCTTGCACAGCATAAGTATTCGGATGCTGTTGAAGCCTACGATCGAGCGCTTGAGGCACTTGCACCGGCATCCTCCTCAAGGGCTTTACTCACGTCCAAACGAAATTATGCGAGAAGTATCGGTAATAACCAGTGATTAAACAGTTGTTAGCCATGACCATGGTGGTTTCAGTGGTGGTTGGCTGCGCGCCACGTCCGATCCATTTTATGCGTGAAGGTCCAGCACCTGTTGTTGTGCCTAAACAATCATCTTGGAAGGTAACACCGGGTTGGCGGTTTTATACCGGGGAAACCTACGACTCGGCCGATATTCCGTTACGACCAGTAGTAGGGGGTTCAAGAATTTTCGCGGCAGAACCGGGCGGCAAGATCTACGCCTTGGAGGCTGATACGGGCGATGTAGTCTGGCAGATAGATTCTAAATTGGATCTTTCAGCTGGTGTTGGATTCGGCCATGGCGTTGTTGTGGTGGCGTCAGCGGAGGGACAATTGCTGGCCTTGGACCCTACTGACGGAAATTTGCTGTGGCAGTCCAGCGTTGGCGCGGAAGTGCTTGCGAGACCCATCGTCGCAGATGAGCATATCATTGTTCGGGCAGGAGACGGCCAGGTTATCGGCGTAGATAAGAATTCCGGCACGATTAGGTGGCGTTTGCGAAATAGTGTCCCTTCGCTCAGTGTTCGAGGACTGTCTGTGCCCGTCCAGGTTAATGAAATTGTAGTGGTCGGTTATGCCAGTGGTCACTTGTCTGGTATAGATATTCAGTCTGGACGGGAGCTCTGGAAAACGCCAATTTCCCGACCGGGGGGATCCAATCAGATAGATCGCTTGATCGATATTGATGCTGATCCCCTGATCGCGGGTAGCCAATTGTTTGTGGCCGCCTACCAGGATAAGGTGTATGCGATTTCCCTAACCGCTCAAAAAGTACAATGGAGTGCGCCAAGATCCACCTTAAGGAATCTGGCTGTTAGTGACAGTGAATTATTGATAACCCTGGATAACGGGGTTGTGATGGCGCTTGACCCAAATACTGGCGCCGAAGTGTGGAAACAGGCTCGACTTATGGGTAGAGGGGTGACTAATCCTATCGCGATACCAGGCTCTAAGCTTTGTGTCGTCGGTGACTATCAAGGTTATGTTCATGTGATGGATGTAAGCACGGGAGCACTAAAGGGTAGGGGTCGCGCCCGTGCTGGCGCAATTTTGGCAACCTTTATCGGTCCGGGCTTTGAAGGATTTTATACATTGTCAGAACGAGGTATGATTACAGCCTGGCTGCTCGACGAGGGCAGTTGAGGTAAACAATCTCTAACACCTTCTACTTGGCGAAGGTGAAATACCATGCTTCCGGTTATCGCACTCATTGGCCGACCTAACGTGGGCAAGTCGACGCTGTTTAATCGACTGACCCGCACCCGCAAGGCATTGGTAGATGATCAACCCGGTGTGACCCGAGACAGGATCTACGGTACGTGCGTCCAGGGTGATTTACGGTGCCTGGTTGTAGATACCGGTGGTCTTACGACCAAAGAAACCGCGATCCAGATCGCGGTTCAAGAGCAGGTTGAAAAAGTTCTGGGGGAAGCAGACGCTCTGATGTTCTTGACGGATGCGCGTGCTGGTGCGGTACCTGAAGAATTCGATATAGCGGAACGGCTACGACAAAGTGGCCAAAAGGTTTTCGTGGTTGTCAACAAGATTGAAGGGCTGGAACCGGACATTGTTTCAGCAGAGTTTAATGAGCTTGGTTTAGGAATCCCAAGAGCCATCTCAGCAAAAACGGGCTTCGGCGTTACCGAACTCCTTATGTGGCTGGAGACTAAGCTCCCGAATGTAAAAGATAAGCCTGAGCGATCTGATCGTCCGCGAGTAGCGCTGATTGGGCGGCCCAACGTTGGAAAATCTACGTTAGCGAACGCGCTGGTCTCGGAAAAAAGAGTAATTGTCGCTGACGAACCTGGAACAACGCGGGATAGTATTGAGGTTGCCTTAGATCGATTCGAACAGCCATTAATGTTGATTGATACAGCAGGTGTACGCCGTCGGGCTAGGGTCACACAGACTCTCGAAAAATTTTCCGTGGTGAAAACACTTCAGGCGATTGAAGATTCTCAGGTTGTTGTACATGTTCTTGACGGCCGCCAGGGGGTACTGGAGCAGGACCTCACAATCGCTGGCCTGATCCAGGAGAGTGGTCGGAGTGTGGTACTGGCTGTTAATAAATGGGATGGCATGGAGCGTCGGGACAAGAATTATTTCCGTCGGTCCTTGGATCGACGATTTTCATTTTTGCCGGAGCACCACACGCTATATATCTCTGCGTTGTATGGCAGTGGTGTTACCGATGTAATCAAATCGGTGATGCTTGCTTTGCGCTCGAATTGGATTGAGATGCCAACCTCCCGACTCAATACGGTGTTAAGAGAAGCCGTAGAAAGACATGCCCCACCTTTGCGGCAGGGCCGCGTTGTAAAGATCAAGTATGCCCACCAGGGTGGTAAAAACCCGCCAACTGTCGTGTTGCATGGCAATATGCTTAAGCAGTTGCCTGCTAACTATCTGAGATACATCGCAACTGCTTTTGGCAAAGCATTTGGACTCGTGGGTACACGGGTCCGGCTTGAACTTCGGACATCAAAGAATCCGTATTCTGCTGGTAGGCGGACAACCCAAAGACAAAAATCATCCAGAATTCGTGGCCAGGCGAGATAAACGCAATCTAAATTAGAGCTCGTTGTACCGGGTCAATCTGGGTCCGTAGGGTTGCTGGTAGGGTCGATAAAGTGTTTGTTGATTCCGGTTACAGTACTGCTAACGCTACCCTGGCGTAACTCTGTAATCAGCGGATCTCCGGGGCCGGTATCGAGAGCTGACGTCACTATCGTACCATCGGATACTCGTTTTACGATCGCGTACCCCCGCCCTAGTGTTCGTCTGGGATTAAGGATCTCGAGCGCGCCTCCAGCGATTCCGACCTGTTGCCGATGTAAGCTAATGATGGTTGTACCCAAGCGTTGCAGGCGCCGTAACAATGCTTGTAAGCCAACTTGATTTGATCTGACGGTAGCAACGGGTGAACTGACGTGCAGTCGCTGAACTGCCTGTGTCAATGCCAAGCGGTAGGCGTAGAGCGGATCGCGGACAGCTGATTGGAGCCTGGTCTGTTGGGTGCTGAGTTGGTGACGCTGGCTGCTAAGGCGAGCCTTCGGGTGGTGCAACCGACCCGCTGAGGCATCTAGAAGTTGCCCGCAATCCTGTAACATTCTGAGTGTCGCAAGTGATATTCGATT
>PCBE01000042.1 GCA_002731295.1 Acidiferrobacteraceae bacterium
TACAGCGGGGAAGAGCAGGCGATTGGGCAGTTTTTGGACAATGTAGACAATGGGGTGGACCCGGAGAAAGGTCTTGTGGAAGGTGCCATTATTCTGAGGCGTTACCGTACGTTGCGCGACCTCCACCATCGCCGATCGCCGGTCAACCATAATGCATTGGCGGCTACCCTTCTGGCCGATGAATCGAGCCGTAACAGTTTTCCCAAGTTTGTTCAGAACGTCCTCATATTGACGGGCGTTTTTGGCACCATTGTTTCTCTGTCCATATCGCTTTTCGGCGCCTCCAACATGGTTTCCACCGTGACCGAGGTCGGTGGTTTGGGAATGGTTATCCATGGCATGTCGGCCGCTTTATCCACGACCATGACGGCCATTCTGGCTTATTTGTTTTTCGGTTATTTCTATCTTCGCCTGACGGACGTACAGACGCATGTGATCAGTCGGGTCGAAGAGACCACGGCAACTATCTTGCTGCCTCGATTCCAGGTCACGCCGGAAACAGTCATCGAGGACTTCGCCGACATTATCCGGGCTGCTGCCGCGCTGGTGAAAAGGCTTGATGCCTCGCAGGCACAATACGCTGAGGTGGCCGATGAGCTAAAAGAACTCCTCGTTAGTTATCGTGACGAGATGCAGCGTAACAGTGCTTCACTCGAGCAGATGATCGAGCTCCTCAGGGAAGGGTTCCGCCTCCAAGACCCACAAAGATGATGCACAACGCGGGGTTTGTTGACCTGCGGGTCTCGCCGTCGGGCCAGACCAACGTGAACGAGGACAGCGTCTGGCCGTCGTTTACCGATGTCATGACCGTTATCGTCATGATATTTCTGCTTGCGTTGGTGATCATCCTGATCCGAAACATGGAACTGGTCCGACAGCTGCGCACGACCATGGCTTATGAACAACAGGTATTGACTGAGCGGACGGCGCTGGAACTCAAAACCAATTCTCTGGGAGAAGAGGTGGCGGCACTGCAACTCACGCTGGGCGAAACTGTTGCGCTAAAAGAACGTGCTGAAGCCACATCGCAAAAACAGCAGCTACATATCGGTGAACTTCTTAGCGAAGTCACAGCGCTTGAACAGCTTCGGGATCATCTGACCGCAGAGCGCGGTACGTTGACAGTTCAGCGAGACACCCTGGAAGGGGCATTGCTGAGCCTGGAACAGAAACACCAGTCGCTTGAATCACTGAGGCTTGCACTAGAAAACGAGGTCGCTGTCCTGATCGGAGAGCGGACTGTGTTGCAGGATGAAAAACGCGTACTCATTGAGCAGAACACAGCACTGGACGATAACCAAGCACAGTTGACCCAGGAGAAAACAGCACTTTTGAGTACGCGTGACCGGCTTGAATCAAAGGTAACCACCCTGGGTAATGACATCGCGTTGCTGGAACAGCACTTGTCGGAAGTACAAACACAGCGAGATGATGAGCAACGGATTTCGGTTGCACGGCAAGACCGAGTTGAAACGTTGTTAAGAGATATCGCTGCATTGGAGCAAGTTCGTAAGGGCCTGGCGGACGAAAAAGAAAATCTGATCCAGTCCGGAGAAGTGTTGTCGAAAAATCTACAATCGTTGGAGGACAAACACAGTTCGCTGATCGCTGTTCGAAACCGTCTTGAAGGAGAGGTTTCGCGACTGACTGATACCGCACAAGGGTTAGAACAGGCGCTCAACACTGAAACAGCGGCGCACAACAGACTGAGCGAAGAAAAGCTCACACTGGTCCGCCAGTTGGCTGAGCTTACCGCTCTCAGGGGTGTGCTGGAACGCGACCTCGCCGAAGCTACTGGCGAACGCGACCACGCGCTCGCAACCCGTCAACAACTCGCGGCGGAGAAGGCCGAATTATCTACACAGCACACAGCCCTCACGACAGAAAAACGCTCGCTCGTGCGCCAATTGGCAGAGCTTGCAACGCTCAAGAAGGCGCTCGAGGCACAGTACGACACACTGGCTGGAGAGAAAACCCAGATCGAAAAAGAAAAGGCTGTGCTGGCTGAAACCACCATTGGCCAGGAACGGCGGTTGCTGGATTTGGAGAGTATTCGTGACCAGCTTAAAGAGCAGATCAACAGCCTTACCAGCGCACTGTCAACACTGCAGCAGGACAAATCCGGATTGGGTGAACGCAATACGACCTTGCGGGCCGAGCTCGCAGCGTTGGGCGAGCTAAAGCGCGCCCTGCAGCAAGAACACGATCAGCTAAACGCCGCTTATGAGCAGGCTTCGGGCGATATCACTACGCTTCAAGCCGGGCGCAGCGATCTGCAGATTCAGATCGTCAAACTGAGAAACGAACTGCAGGCACTGCACGAAGATTATTCGGAACTGACTCAGGCTGCAGAACAGAGTCANGTGGATCGAGCGGTGCTGGAAGAAGACACACTGGATTTAACCGATCGTCTNAGTGCGACGAACCAATTGCGACGCGACCTGCAACTTAAGCTGTCCATCGTTGACGAGGNTAATTTGGAGCTGACGCAAAAGAGAGACCGGTTGCTGCAGAAGAATACCGAGCTACAAACTCAGGTGAAACAGTTGGACCACTTGCGTCAACAACTCGAGGATGAGCAGACCAAACTCGCAGCCGAGCGACGTCGTTTTGAGCAAGATGCGGCCAGATTGACCGAAGAAAAAGCGAGNTTAAGCGGCGAGCTCAGAGCTGTTGGAGAGCAATATCGNCTGACCAAAGAAGAATTGGATTTTCTAAGAGCAGAATACACAGACGAAGTGGTGGCCTTCAAGAAAGAACGGGAAATTATGAGAGAAGAACTCGAAGCNCTCGAGATTCTAAAGGCGCGCTACACCGAGCTNGAGNGTGACTACAACCGGCTCGTCAAGCCGGCACGCAGCAAAGTTGGCCGGTACGTGGTTAGCATACACTACTGGAAAGACGAGTCCGGCTTCCATTACGCTTTGCGGTTGCCGGGGGCGGACCGACATACAGACCTCAGCCGGGCCCAACTGCATACCCAATTAAAGGCGTTGAAAAACCAGTACGGNATAAAACTCTATACGGCCGTCTGGTTTCCTGACGACACCAGTCTCTCTCATGCAGAAGCGAGTTCGTTTACATCTCGAATCCACAGCCTTTATGACTACTATTACAGCAAGAACTAGGCAGGCATGCTGATAAATGAAATATCCAGATCAGTTTGATGTTGTCGTGATCGGTGGTGGTCACGCTGGCACCGAGGCNGCGCTCGCGGCTGCGCGGACCGGTGTACGGACGTTACTGGTTACACACAACATCGAGACGATCGGACAAATGTCCTGTAATCCAGCGATCGGTGGAATCGGCAAGGGTCANATCGTCNGGGAAATAGACGCTCTGGGTGGGGCGATGGCACAGGCGATTGATCGAGCCGGAATACAGTTCCGCATCCTCAACGCCAGAAAAGGCCCGGCAGTGCGTGCGACTCGNGCTCAGGCTGACCGGGTGCTGTACAGGCAGGCGATTCGCCAGCGTGTTGAAAACCAGCCGAACCTGAGCCTGTTTCAACAGGCCGTGGACGACCTCGTGATCGAGAACGGGCGCGTAACAGGTGTCGTCACAGACAGTGGACTGACGGTTGATGCGAAGTCCGTAGTGCTGACAGCAGGAACGTTCCTTGCTGGACGCATACATGTCGGTCTGGACAATCATGAAGGCGGCCGGGCGGGCGATCCGCCATCGGCCGCGCTGGCCCGNAATCTACACAGCCTGTCCTTGCGCACGGGGCGGCTGAAAACCGGTACGCCCCCTCGACTGGATGGGCGAACCATTGACTATGAGNCGTTGGAGAAGCAGCCCGGCGACACGCCAGTGCCGGTATTTTCTTTTCTAGGAAATCCTAGACAGCACCCTCGCCAGGTTTCCTGTCATATCACCCACACTAACGAACGTACTCACGAGATTATCCGGTCCGGCCTGACGCAGTCCCCGTTGTTCAACGGCGTCATTGAGGGTACAGGACCGCGGTACTGTCCTTCGGTAGAAGACAAAGTCGTGCGATTTGCCGAGCGGTCGGCACATCAGATCTTTGTCGAACCTGAAGGCTTGGATACACACGAAGTTTACCCGAACGGCATTTCTACCAGTTTGCCATTCGATGTGCAGTGGGACCTGGTTCGGAGTATCCGGGGGTTTGAGAATGCCATCATCACCCGACCAGGCTATGCGATTGAGTATGACTACTTTGATCCCAGAGACCTTCGCCCATCATTGGAAACTCTGGCTGTAGAGGGGCTTTATTTTGCAGGACAGATCAATGGTACTACCGGTTATGAAGAGGCGGCCGGTCAGGGGTTGGTTGCCGGGTTGAACGCAGCTCGTGGTACACAGGGACTTGAGCCATGGACCCCGCGTCGCGACGAGGCCTATGTCGGTGTCATGATTGATGATCTGGTGACACGCGGTGTCACGGAGCCTTACCGCATGTTTACTTCGCGAGCTGAATACCGTTTGCAGCTCAGAGAAGATAACGCGGATCTGCGGCTGACAGAAACGGGACGAGTATTGGGTCTGGTGAACGATACGCGGTGGCAGTATTTCAACGAAAAGCGCGACGTGTTTGTCAGGGAGCGACAGCGGCTCCAGGACACTTGGATTCGGCCCAATTCGGCGGCAGCCAAAGCGGCCGAAAAATTATTGGGTCAGTCACTGACGCGGGAATCCCGATTGGCAGAACTGCTGCTGCGGCCGGAGACCGGTTACCGCGAACTTGTGACGCTGCCGGGTGCTGGCCCCGGAATTGATTTTCCCGAAGTCATCGAGCAGCTGGAAAATGAAGCGCGTTATGCCGGTTATATTGAACGCCAGCAGGATGAAATTCAACGNCGTCGACGTCACGAGGAAACGAAAATCCCCGAAGGTTTGGATTTCTGGCAGGTGCGTGGACTATCCAACGAAGTCTGCCAAACACTCACGGCACACCGGCCGGCCACATTGGGTCAGGCGGGCCGCATCTCGGGGATTACACCGGCAGCAGTTTCGTTGTTGCTGGTGTACCTTAAGAAACGATCGCTGCAGTCTGCGGCCTGATCGAGGCCATCCGTTGCACGATCAGCAGGAACTGGCCAATCAACTCAGCACGGGTTCTGCGCGAGCAGGCTGGATTTTGGATGAACCGGCCACTCAGCGATGCACACAGTTTCTGGAGTTGCTGTATACCTGGAACAAGGTCCATAACCTCACTGGCGCTCTCTGCCGNTCGGATGCGGTGTCGCGTCACTTGCTAGATAGCCTNTCAATCGCACCTTTATTGAAAGGCCGGCGCCATCTGGATATTGGCGCTGGCGCTGGATTTCCTGGGCTNCCGCTGGCCATCTGTCGACCGGCTGACCAGTGGACCTTGCTTGATAGCCGCGGCAAACGGGTGGCTTTTCTGCGACAGGCCTGTGCAACCCTGGAACTCACCAGCGTAGAAGCTGTCCATAGCCGGGTTGAAAATTACCGACCGACAGAGAATTTTGATACGCTNGTGTCGCGGGCGGTTGCCGCGCTGCCGACGCTGATGGACATGACCCGACATCTTTGCGGCGAGGGGGTGCGCGTGATCGTGATGAAGGGCATCTTCCCGGAGACTGAAATCCGCGAACTGCCTGATTCACTCCGCCGCCGGGCTGATGTAGTGCGGCTTGAGGTGCCGGGGCTTGACGCCGAACGCCACGCTGTGGTTTTTGATAACTGATCTCGAAGTGGCCATGACCATTGATCTGANATGACACGCATTATTGCGGTGACTAACCAGAAAGGCGGTGTCGGCAAAACGACCACCACTATTAATCTTGGTGCGTCACTCGCCCGCATGCACCGCNGGGTGCTATTGGTCGATCTGGATCCTCAAGCCAACGCCACAGTAGGCTGCGGTGTGGACCGAGTCAATCTGAAGGGCTCGAGTTACCAGCTGTTGCTGGATGCCTGCACGCTGCGTGACGCCGTGGTCGTTGTGCGCGACGGACTTGATCTTCTGCCGGCAGAGAGCGGTTTGGCAGGCGCGCAAGCTGAACTCGGCGGGGAGCAGGGAAACGACAACTACCGTTTGCGTTCGGCGCTGGNAGACGAAACGGGGTACGACTACATCTTTATAGACTGCCCTCCTGCGCTGAACGTGTTGACGATCAATGCCCTCGTTGCGGCACACTCGGTGCTGATTCCGGTGCAATGCGAGTACTATGCACTGGAAGGTTTGACGGGGCTGCTGGAAACCGTGGCCCGGGTACGGCAGAGCGCTAACCCAGGTCTTGTGATCGAGGGCCTGCTGAGAACCATGTACGATGGACGGAACAGCTTAACCCGAGAAGTCTCGGAGCAGCTGAGCCAACATTTTGGTGACAAACTGTTTCGCACGGTGATCCCACGCAATGTCCGTTTAGCAGAAGCGCCCAGTTACGGTAAGCCTGTGATCGACTATGATGAAAAATGTCTGGGCAGTCTGGCCCACCTGGCGCTGGCGGGAGAGATGATGGATGCCGCTTCAGCTCAAAACAATACCCCGGCTGAGCAGACAGGAGGCGCGCCATGAATAAAAAAGCGAGGTTAGGTAAAGGTCTAGATGCATTGCTAGGCGGGGTCGATCAAATCGCTGCNCAAAGCGACGGCGAACTCCGCTATCTACCTGTTGCGACGATTCGCCCGGGGCGGTATCAGCCACGGACCAATATGGATGAGACCGCTTTAACNGAGCTTGCGGACTCGATCCGCACACACGGGGTGGTGCAACCCATCGTGGTGCGGGAGACCCCGGCGGGTGACTACGAACTTATTGCTGGGGAACGGCGCTGGCGCGCGGCACAGATGGCCGGTCTTGACGTTATCCCGTCAGTGGTTCGTCGCGTGGCTGACGAAATAGCGCTGGCGGTGGGTCTGATCGAGAACATCCAGCGCGAAAACCTTAATCCGGTTGAAGAAGCGAACGGACTAAGACGGCTGCTGGACGAGTTCGGTCTGACGCATCAACAGGTCGCGGACAGCATNGGTCGTTCGAGGGCAGCGGTGAGTAACCTATTGCGGTTACTGAATCTAGACCCGGCTGTCCGGGCGCATCTCGAGAACGGTCGGCTAGAAGCAGGGCATGCCCGGGCGATCCTGTCATTGCCGCGTGAGCAACAGCTGGCCGCGGCCGACACGGTTATCCAGCAGCGGCTTTCCGTACGCCAGACTGAGCAGTTAGTGAGGCGCTATCTCAGTGGCAAACGTAAGGAAAAACGCAAAACCGCACCTAAAGACGCTGACTTACGTCAGTTGGAAGAGGAGCTCTCGCAACAGCTGGCCGCGACAGTCAGTTTGGAGCAGCGTGGTCAGGGCGGCCGGGTGATCATTGAATATAACAGCCTNGATGAACTCGAAGGCATCCTGGAACGTCTTCGAAAATAAACGCTGACNCCGACTCAACGTCGACGAATGCCAATCGGCTGCCCAGCCTGTTCTGGGCGAGGCAGCTGGCGGTGAAGCACCATCAATGTCTCGAGCTTTGACAAGACGGGCTGTGGAAANGGGCTTGAGCGCCGTTCTCCAAGATTCACATGCAGCAGTAGCTGTTCACAGGTTGCGGCCAGATAATTTTCTGTTGCATGGTACATATTGAAGAAGTAGTGCACGCGCTTACTGTCATAATCCAGTAGCTGACANGTCAGGCTTATGGGGTCGCCCAGCTGCAGTTCCTGGAGGTAGTTGATATGTATCTCGAGGGTAAAGGTGGATGTGCCACGTGCATCAATGCCTTCGGGGCCGATGTCTATATAGTTGGTTAGCCCGTCTACACCATGGTCGAAGGCCATTACATAATAGGCAACATTCATGTGGCCATTAAAATCTATCCACTCTGGCAGTACATGCTGATCGGAAAACTCAAGTGGTGCTTGGGATGCGTTAGTTACTCTAGTGGTCATGCGATGATCAGTTTCTCAGACGTAAAATGTTAAGTGACTGTTCGATAGCCTGTTCGAGGTAAGCTCCGTAAAACCCGAGGGTGGTCACACCTACAATGTCCTCTACCAGAATATCACCCACACCATCGGTGAATTGAATTGTTGGTACGAGCTCGATAGCGCGCTGTTCGGTAAAGCCAGCGTGGCTTATTGACTGTCTGCTGAAGTCGAGCAATGGGCGGATGCTGTCCATGCGGACTTCGCGTAACAATAACTTGTTCATAAATGCCGGGTCGGTCGAAAGATGATTGAGAAACTCATCCCGGACTAGGTCGCAGTATTCACAATGCACGCTGCTGAAGAACAGGACAACAGGAATTTTGCGAAGGTCAGACTCGCGACCGAGGCCATGAAGATCGTTGGCCATGCGCAACTCACCCTGCGCAGCAGACTCAATTGCCACCACCAGAAAAACAAAGACGAGCAGTCTGCGTACTAACAATAACATAGCAATCATTATAAACATGAATCAAAAGGCACCCCTTAAGACCCAACGGCCCGACTAAATTTTGGTTAAGATTGAACGGATATAGAGAGCCCTGTTTTTAACTTCTTCGCTCCAATGGGCGGGGCAGGTGGTTGTACGGCATACAATTGTTGTCAACTGTAGGCACGTCTACAAAAGATCTGAGGACAGCAGCCATGAGTGATATCAATAGTCCAGTGAAACTTTACATTACGCTGACCTCTCCCTATGCCCGGCTGGCCCGGATTGTGGTACTCGAAAAAGAACTTGGTGATAAAGTCGAGCAGATCATCGCTAAGACCCGACAGGTTGACAGCCCTTATTACCAGGTTAATCCGTCTGGTCGTGTGCCCTGCCTCATTCTGTCCGATGGCACACGACTAGAAGAATCTCAGCTGGTGTGCAGTTACCTAGATCACCTTGATGCGCCACCACTGTTCGAACCACCCACGGGAACTGTGGGACTACAGGTGCGCAGGCTAGAAGCGATGGCGCGGAGCCTTATGGACGGGGTGAGCGTGTGGATCCGGGAAGGGTTTCGTCCAGTCGACGAGCGTTCGCCTGGCATAGTTGGTCATGAACAAGCGCGCGCGGCACGACTGATCGATGTTTGGGAAAACGAGATCATAGATTCAGCGATGCAGGGGGATTTAAATAATATGGCACAGTTAACACTCATTACTGCACTCCAGCTTGAGCAGTGGAACCCGGAATTCAAGTGGCGTGAAGGGCACCCCAGGTTGGTTGAATGGTGTGATCAATTGTCTGACCGACCGTCACTACAGGAAACAGCGCCGGTGCTGTAACAAAATCGATATCCCTAAAATAAGTGTTTGTGTAGATTAGGGCGAAGATAAGGAGGAACAAATTATGGTAACGACCGTTGGAGAGATTTCCCGAGAAAGTGCAAGACTTTTCGGTGATAAGACCGCGCTGATCATCGAAGATAAAAGCTTCAGTTATAAGGAAATCGACGCTATGGCCTGCCGCGTCGCCAATGGGCTAAAAGCATCCGGTGTGAGACCCGGTGACCGAGTCACACTGTATTCACCCAACTGTTGGGAGTGGGCCGTCAGCTATCACGCAATCGCTAAGGTCGGTGCGGTGATTAATCCAATCAGCGCCATGTTGACGGCAAACGAAGTCAAGTTTGTTGTGGAAGACAACGGTGCCAAAGCAGTCTTAGGCTCAGCCGATAAAGCCGAGGCTCTGTTGGATCTCAAAAGCACTGGGGTACTCGACGAGGTCGTACTGTTCGGTGATGAATTACCAGTCGGGGCCACATCTTTTGATGACTGGTTGAAGGTAGGTGCCGATCAATATGAAATCGCAGCCAGAGGACGAGATGAACTGGCAGCGATCTGCTATACGTCGGGCACAACAGGGCACCCTAAAGGTGCGATGCACTCACATCGGAACATAGTGTCGTGCGCAGAAGGTACGGCTCTGATGCACGTTCGAACAAGCGAGGATATTTTGGTCAATCCACTGCCTTTGCCTCACGTCTATGGTTCGTGTGTGTTTAACGCCAGTTTTATGTACGGGATGACGCTGGTTCTTCTCCCTCGCTTCGAGGAATCAGCCGTATTTTCGGCGATTCAAGAAAACGGCGCGACTCTGCTTGATGGTGTGCCAACCGTCTATTATTATCTACTGGCATATCCTGATTTTGAAAAATACAACCTGTCGTCGTTGACGAGGGCTTGTGTCGGTGGGCAGACGCTGCCAGTCGCTAAGTCCCATGAATGGCAGAAACGCGTGGGTTGCCCGGTGCTAGAACTTTGGGGTATGACTGAACTTGCGGGCTTGGCAACTGCGAATCCATTCTATGGGGAGAACAAGCCCGGAACGATCGGTCCCGCTATACCAGGTAGTGCAGGAAAGATCGTCGCCGTAGATGATGCTAGCCGAGAACTAGGTTCCGGGGAAGAAGGCGAACTGATGTTTAAAGGCCCTTTGGTCATGAAGGGCTACTATGATAATGAAGTGGCTACACGTGAAGTCATGGACCCGGAAGGTTGGCTGCACACAGGCGACATTGCCACGCACGATGACCAGGGCTATTTTGCCATCGTGGATCGTAAAAAAGATATGATCCTGACAGCCGGTTACAACGTGTATCCCGCTGAACTCGAGCGCGTGATTTGTGGTCACCCGTCAGTGGCGCTAGCGGCGGTTGGCCGCTTAGAGGATGAGGCGAGAGGGGAGCTCGCAAAAGCGTACATCATGCTAAAGCCCGGCACACAGGCTACGGGACAGGAGATCGTGGACTTTTGCCGAAAGCAGCTCGCAGCTTATAAGGTTCCTCGGGCGGTGCAGTTTGTTGACAGTGTGCCACAAACGTCAAGCGGCAAAATTATGCGCAGGTNATTAACAGATATCGACGACGGAGGTCGGGACATATAGGCCGGCTTGGNAANAANNCCACCGACCGGAACAAGCTGAGGNCAGTAGGCGCGCTATCTAATGTTGTTGTTAATCATGGNTTGNGNGTACTGCCACCACCNGTTTTNGTGATCGTAACTTTGGTGACAACACGGTCCCTNTTTGGTTGGGTGAAATCCATCGTNAACGCCCATTCTCCATACATCTCCAGTACCANCTGAACGTGGTACATCCCCATGCCATGATTCATAACGCCAACTGGCTTAATTGCATGCGCACCTGGCATTGAGGNCATGTCNGCNGAAACCGTAAATTCAGCATCTTTGATNGCNTGTCCAGTTNTCTTATTCGTCAGTGTAATNATGCAGTCATAGGCCAGTCGAACGTCGGTTGCAGCGCATTCNNCCTGAGCTGATTTTTTGTCAGCCGCTGACGATGAAGTCGGTATCACTAGGAGCCATAGGGCAAGTCCTACGACTGATAAAAAGCGCAGTATGAACATATCGACGTTCCTGTTCGACCTGAATCCGTGGCAATATTAACCTAATTAACCTATACAAATGTAGGAACTCATGCAAATGAACCTTGTTGTACATCGGCTTCCAATACGATTGACCAGTATTTTGCTCTCTATGTTTGTTGTCGGGATTCTGGCTGGNGCACTACTACAAGACGGTTCTAGTTTTCGAACGGGATGGATAGAGTCCTATCTCAAAATGCACTCGAGTCTNACCCGGGCAGNGACTGATGATCGTTTGCTGGTGATGCACACTGATCTGGCTGCNCTGGAGCAACTTGCCGATCNAGAAGNCACCNTANTNAGGGTGAACCCGAGCAATTTTTCCAANATCGCNTACGTTGTCGTCGACGCGGCTGACACTTCCGCGCTAGACCTTATACGTGATTTGCCTTCTGTGCAGCTGGTGATTCGGAATCGGGTCGTGCTCTTTTGT
>PCBE01000043.1 GCA_002731295.1 Acidiferrobacteraceae bacterium
ACACCGAGTTTATTGAAAGCCTCGATTTGTTGATTGAGATCAGCCAGGTAGTGCGAACAGATGGGGCAGTGCAGTCCACGGTAGACCACGATCAGGGTGAACTTTTGGGGCGTTTGTTCAGCCAGTGACCAGGTGCTACCGCCGACAATGGGAACAATAAGTTCAGGAACATGCTGTCGGGGAATGAGTGGTGTCTGCATGGAAAAGATTTCCTATGTGCTTAGAGGTTGATTATTCGGAACAAAACTTCCGGGGTCTGATCGTACAGCCCGACTCATTTGACTTATTCAGTGGGGGACGGCGGCTCGATCTGCTGCATCGTCTTGCGTCTCTAGCGATTCAGAGTGCGGTAGGTCGGATATGCGTGAACCTCGGGAAAGCATATCCTCAATCACGCCGGTTTCCATGCTGATCTGCAGGGTATCGTTGAATCGGTTAAAGAAACCGCACAGCGCGGTGCGCAGGGTCAGTTCGACGATCTGTNCTTCACTGAAATGTTGTTTCAGTCGANCGAAGATGTCGTCACNCAGAGNGTTTGATCTGAGCGTAACCTCCACAGCAAAATCGCGAACCAGTCGGTCGANGTNGTCCANNCCTTCACAGTNNGGNTCCAGGATGTTGGCAACTGTTTTCGCTGATAGCCCNTGATCGANCAGTCGNGGNGCNTGGTGGGCAACACAGTAGGTGCACTCATTGAGCTTGGACACTGCCACCAGAGCNATCTCCANGTGGCGTTTNGGCAGCAGGNTTTCGTCGGCTAGATCCAACAGCAGACCCATGATGTGTTTCAGGGCAGGCGGGCGGTGGGCAAATACCTTAACCTGGTTCAGAAAAGGCCCGTATTCGTTCGAAAACCGTTCNTAGATGGGGCGAACGTCTTCAGGTACTTCACTGATTTCTATATCGCGAACGCGTGCCATGCGTTGTCTCCTGAGTTTATGCGGTGAGAATCGGCATCCGTATGAGNNCTTGTTCAGCCTTTGGGCTGTACTGACTCAGGGGAAATNCGATAAGTCACCCGGACCTCGCCCTCGGCATGGTCAAAGGGCTCTCCACGGTATTTNTCGGAGAGGTGATCGATCATGTCGTAGGCGCCTTCTTCAGTGATTTCGACGACTTTCCCTCGGATCTGGATATANCGATAGGGATTGTCGGGATCAGATATTGCCAAGGCCACCTGCGGGGCACGTCGCATGGCGCGGTCCTTAACCCGGCCAAGCGCACTGTTGATGATGACATGGGTGCCATCGTAGTCGAACCATAGCGGTGTGCACTGGGGTGTNCCATCGGCCAAGGTCAGTGCGAGGTGGGCAAAGGATTTTTTGTCCCAGGACATCAGGTCGGCAGCACTTTCTGGAATCATCTTAAGGGTACTCCTGTCGNAAAATATGAGTGGATAGGTTGTGTGAATNCTAAAAAANTGAACCCACTGGATTTGTTGGTCCAGTCATCTTACTACAGCACGAAGGCGGCAGACCGATGTACGGGGTACCTGCACAGCGCTACGCAGCGGGGTTNCTCGGGTCNTCNGTNATNCCGCTGTAAAGGGGTGGCAGAAGCCCGGACTGAAACCAATTGATAAAAGAGATGCCGCTGAAAATCGGNATACCCAGTTCACGGCGAAGCTCTGACGCGTAGGGGCCCATGTTGGTGCATTCCAGGACGACTGCACCAACNTCCGGATGGTCGCTGACAAGTTGTCTACCCGCATCGAGCAGNTCGAGCCGGCAGGCGTTCACATCCATCCTTGGCCGATTCTCCATAATAAAATGAAAGAACTCCCGGCCAGTTTCNGTACCGGCGATCGGTGTATCNAGGGGCGCACCGGCAGCGGCCAGATGATCAGNGGTCAGGTTTTCTCGCGACACGGTCATGACNCCCACCCGCTTACCGGAGGGCAGGAGCTTTTGGACGGTGGGTACCTGCATCAAGGATGATGCTGCGACAGGTACATCGANGGCTTGTGCGAGTTCATCCTGAAACAGTGATAGAAAACCGCAGGTCGTGGTCAAACCATCAGCACCGTCGGCGACCAATTGTTTGCCCGACTCAATGAATGCGTCGAGCAGTCCGTCGGCCCGTTCTCGAACCACGCGGTGTGGTGATGCACCACGGACGACGCGATACATCACTGGAAACGGCCAGGTGGCGGCATTGCCGAAGTCTCCGGGTATGCGTGGGAAAACAGTGTCCAGCATAAGAATGCCGACGCTCGCGCCGTAGACAGTTTTCCCGCCNTGTGCGAACNGGTNTTGGGTNTTGGTGCTATCGGACATGCTCAAGACTCCCTGTTAAGCATAGCCTACATCGTTTACCGGGTCACCGGTGCAGTTATCCAGTGATCTTGGGGTGTCCGATTGTGTTGTCTTGATTTGGCGCTACTGCTATCCTAGTTGCTGCTTTCCGTTGGGGTGCCATAAGGCTGAGAAGCGAATGCTGACCCATCGAACCTGAACCGGATAATGCCGGCGAAGGAAACGGACACCCGCCTGCAGTATCAAGCGCGGTCTCAGATTTCCGGAGCCGGAAGGAGAGGTCTGAATTGCGCACACTATTAAAGAAAAACCTTCTATTTGTTCTGCTGTTGATCACCCCGTCGCTGGTCGCTGCCGATCGGCTTTCGCTCATACTCGACTGGTTTGTGAACCCGGATCACGGGCCCATCATTATTGCTCAGGAGAATGGGTATTTCACTGAACAAGGGCTGGAAGTAGAAATAATTGCCCCGGCTGACGCTGCCGACCCACCGAAACTGGTGGCGGCTGGCAAAGTGGACCTGGCGATATCCTACCAACCCCAGTTGCATCTTCTGGTTCATGCGGGTTTGCCGCTGGTGCGGGTAGGTACCCTGGTGGCAACGCCGCTGAATTGTCTGCTGGTGCTGGATGAGGGACCGGTCAATNCCNTTGCTGATCTNAAGGGACGCAAGATCGGTTATTCGGTGGCTGGTGTTGAAGAGGCTCTTTTGATTGCGATCCTNGGGCGTTATGACNTGTCACTGGCTGATGTCGAACTGGTCAACGTCAACTGGTCACTNTCGCCTTCTCTGATGTCCGGCCAGGTGGATGCTGTGATCGGGGCCTATCGTAATTTCGAACTCAATCAGATGGAGATCGAAGGCGTTGGCGGGCGATGTTTCTATCTCGAGGAGGAAGGTCTTCCGCCCTACGACGAATTGATCTATATCGCAAACCGGACAGAGCACAANCAGGATGCGATCANGNGGTTTCTCAATGCTACAGAAAAAGCCACCCAATACATTGTGAATCACCCACAAAAAAGNTGGGAGATCTTCTCTTCTACAGCCAAAGAACTCCAGGATGAANTGAACCGTAAGGCGTGGACGGANACATTGCCCCGTTTTGCATTGCGTCCCGCCGCTTTGGATGCCGGACGCTACCGGAACATGGAAGCCTTTCTCAANTCNGCNGGCCTGATCAGTGAGATCAAGCCGGTTGAGGCTTTGGCCATTGATGTCACCCGTGAGTAGGTCGCCGGGCACCATTAATGTGAGGCTTACGGTGGCTTGACTGAAATGAAATCNGCACCTCAGTTGCGGATCCGTGGCGNATTCAGCCATGGGGATGCCATTCTTTTCGAAGGACTCGACCTTGTGCTCGAGGCCGGCCACTGGACCTGCCTGCTGGGTCCTTCCGGGGTCGGCAAGTCAACCATACTGAGACTGGTGGCTGGACTGGATACCGGCGGGGACTTCAAGGGCAGCATCGAAAGTACCGACCGCCGNTCTTTGCGTGAGCAGGTCGCCTACATGGCCCAGGCGGATCTTCTTTTGCCATGGTTGGATGTTCGCGCAAATGTCATGCTGGGGGCTTCATTACGCGGAGAAGTTCGGATGCTCGAGCGGGCCGATCAGCTTATCAGTGAGGTCGGGTTGGGTAGGCACGCGGAGAAGCGNCCCCATGAGCTTTCGGGAGGAATGCGACAACGCGCCGCCCTGGCNCGNACGCTNATGGAAGACAAGCCGTTGTTGTTACTGGATGAACCATTTTCGGCCCTGGATGCNCGGACCCGCAGCGAGATGCAGGAGCTCGCTTTCNAGGTGCTGGCGGATTGTACAGTGATGCTCGTGACCCACGATCCGGGTGAGGCTGCCCGCATCGCGCACAGGGTATATCTGTTGACTGAAAACGGCCTCTATCAGCCGGACGTCGTAGCCCAGCCACCCATTCGNGCNTTTGATGATCCGGAAACACTCAATATTCAGTCCCGTTTGTTTGGTGCGCTTCGGTCATGANGAAAAGACTGCGCGATTTCCTGGTTGTTGCCGCAGTNGCTCTGAGCGCGTGGGAGTTGTTGGTGCGTGCGACCGGCGTGCCACCTTATATCCTGCCGGGNCCGTTGCGGGTCGCCANTGCCGCGATCGAGTATGCCGAGCTGATCGGTGAGCATACGTTGGTTACCCTGGCAGAGGTGCTTGTCGGGCTGTTGCTCGGNACTGTTCTCGGCGTCTGTACTTCGCTTTTCCTGGTGGTGTCGGGCNATGCCCGTCGTCTGTTGCTGCCACTGATGCTCTTCAGCCAGACCGTNCCGATATTTGCTCTGGCACCGCTGCTCACGCTTTGGCTGGGTTACGGGGTGGGCTCAAAAATCGTCATGACATTGCTGATCATCTACTTTCCCGTTGCGTCGACGTTCTACGACGGACTGCGCAACACTCCTCGGGGATATCTTGATCTTGCGTTAACCATGAATGCATCTACCAGCCGGACATTGTTCCAAATTCAGGTACCCGCGGCGCTGCCTTCACTCGCTTCGGGTCTCAGGCTGGCGGCCGTTTACGCGCCAATCGGCGCTGTGATTGGCGAGTGGGTCGGTGCNTCCCGTGGGTTGGGTTACCTGATGCTACTCGCCAACGGACGCGTAAAAATAGACCTGATGTTTGCAGCATTGTTTGCTCTGGCGGCTTTGACGATCGTTTTACACACGCTGGTTAATCATGCTGGTCGTCGGCTGACTCGCTGGTCGCTTGGCAGCTGAGAATCGGTGATAGTAAACACGCGCTCATAACATCGCTACACTAGGTGGTCAATGTATTGAGGGGGTGCTGTAACCTGTTTAACTCGGCATAGGTGGCTCAGCCCAAACTATTGATGGATCAAAATCTTCAGACAATCCTGGTGCATGAGATTCTGCAGCACATTGATGCAGGGACCACGCAACTCGCGGATGAAATCTATGCCAATCCCGTGAGTAACTATACATCCACCGACCGATTATCGAAGGAGCTCGAAGTGCTCTTTCGACAGCGACCGTTATTGGTCGGGTTATCATGTCAGTTGCCCGAACCGGGAGACTTTCTGACTTGTGACCATAGCGGTATCCCCCAGTTGATTGTCCGTGGGGAGGATAGGAAGGTTAGAGCATTTATGAATGTTTGCAGGCATCGGGGTGCCCGGGTCGCGGAGGGTCACGGCAATACCAGAAAACGATTCCGCTGCCCGTATCACGGTTGGAACTACGATACCAGCGGCAAGCTTGTGGGTATTCCCGACAAGCAAAGTTTTCCCGGTATAGACAGGCCCGCTTGCAGTCTGATTTCTTTGCCCGTAACAGAATCAGACGGCATGATATGGGCATCTGCGACACCGGTTCTAGCCAGTGAAGCATCGACCAAAATCGATATAGATAGTCAACTGGAGGGACTAGGAGCTGAATTACGCAGCTACGACGTAGCGAGCTATCATCAGTATGCGTCGCGCGCGCTTCATCTCAAGATGAACTGGAAACTCGTTATCGATACTTTCCTTGAACCTTATCACTTTGGCGTGCTGCACAAGAATTCCATCTCGCCGATATTCTTCAGTAACCTGTGTTTGTTTCATTCCTTCGGGCCTCATTTGCGGGTTACTTATCCGCGGCGAAGCATCGAATCGTTGCGTGATCGGCCTGAGGCCCAATGGGACCTTGTAACACATACCGCCCTGGTTTATGTGCTCTTTCCGAACACTGTTTTTGTGGTTCAAGCCGACCACCTGGAAATCTGGCGGATCTATCCCATGAACAATGCGGTTGATCGGTCCGTGATTGTTTTGGATTTTCTGGTACCGGAGCCCACTGTCAGTGAGAGTGCCCGAGCGCATTGGGAGCGTAATCTTGAACTCGTGATCCGTACGGTGTCGGATGAGGATTTTCCAACCGGTGAAGGCATACAGTTCGGCTTCGACTCCGGCGCACAGTCACACCTGACCTATGGGCGAAACGAACCGGCGCTGACCTATTTTGAACAGACCGTAAGCAAAATGGTCGAATGATTACAGAGACCATGAACGCTGTGGTCCTGACGGGACATGGTGGGCTGGACAAGNTGGAGATTCTTTCCGACTATCCAACTCCCAAGCCTGGCCCAGGCGAGGTTTTGATCGAAGTGCGTGCCTGCGGTTTGAATAATACGGATATCTGGCGAATATAGGTTGACGTATATTCTTCAAGACCCTCTGCCAGAGTCATTTCGCTTTCGGGACTGAGATATCGAAATCGTTTGGTCACGACTTTCGTCGTCGATGGTTATCTTATGCCGTGAAAATGACTGCTCACGTGGGCTGCAAAACGGTCTCAGTGACAGGCCTTACCGAANGCCTTGAGTCTCCAGTAGTTGTACGGGACCGCGGCCATAAANCCTGCTGCGAACATGATCGGCAATATCCACCAAGTTAGCGTCGCGCCNCCTGTGATTGCAACGTCGACCAGATTCATNGCGATCTCCATGGATAGCATTGAGATGAGCGACATTCCAATAGCTGTCTTAAATGCAGCAGCGATGATCATCTGTCGGGACAGGATGATGGTTTCGAGTGCGATTGAAGTCAGTATGCCATTGACGATCGCCATCAACATGATGGCCAGCGTAGACCAGGTAATGCCAGTCAGCTGAAAGAAAAGAATGGTGCCCCAGTCGCCGATCGAACAACCGGCAAGACACCAGAGTGTATTCTTGGAAGCACTCTGCCAGGTGTATTGGCAGAACCAGGTAAAAGAAGCAGGCTGAGCCGTTGTCGCCATGCGCTGAGTATATGCCGAACGGGCTTAGCCAGGTTTACGGGGTCAGTGTGAATCCAAGGTAATTCTGTGTGGCAACCTCGTTGCATTTTTCGACGTAAAGCGGAAATCCGCCGACGTAGGGCATGAACACCCGTGGCTTGCCTTCAATGTTGCCACCCACGTACCAGGAACTGCAGGAATTTCGCATGTGGTCGTCAGCCATGGCGTCATTGTGTGCAACCCAGTCATCCTCGGCTGACTGGGTTGCCTCAATGGCTGCAATATTGTGGGTTCTGAGGTATTCNAGACATGCGACGACCCAGTCCACGTGCTGCTCGATCGACTGCATCATGTTGGTGAGTACGGACGGGCTGCCGGGGCCTGTAATCATAAAAAAGTTAGGAAATCCGGAGATTCCCAGCCCNAGATACCCCTTGGGTCCCTCTGCCCATTTTTCTTTAAGCGTGAGACCGTCACGACCCCGGATGTCGATTTTGAGCAGGGTGCCGGTCATGGCGTCAAATCCAGTCGCCATGATCAAGGAATCGAGGTTGTATTCCTGGTCCAGTGCATAGACGCCTTGTTGTGTAATTCTCTGAATGGGGGACTGACCTACATCCACCAGCGTAACATTGGATCGGTTGTAGGTTTCGTAGTAGTTGGTATCAACGGCGAGTCGCTTACAGCCGATGGTGTAGGTGGGNACCAGAGTTTCGGCAACCACCGGGTCTTTGACANTCNGCCGGATTTTCTNGCGTANGAACTCGGCTGCTGTCTCATTGGCCTCAAGGCTTTTAGCGAGGTCGGTATAGGCACCCAGAAACACGACACCACCGCGTTGCCAGAATCCTTCGTACTCGACCTGCCGTTCGAATGCATCGACTTCCAGGGCTGACTTGCGGTTAGGGATGAATGCGAGTGCATTAAACATCTTGCGGGCACGCTTGCGAAGACCGGCGTAATCGGCCTTTATCTCCTCGATGGTAAGGTCTGCGTCATAGCCGTAGGCTTTTCTTCCCGATTCGTNTGACGCTGGATCGCTNTCAAGCNTTCGATTCCACGCAGGTACCGTGTAATGGGGGGTGCGCTGAAAAACATAGAGATGTTCGGCTTGTTCAGCAATGAGAGGAATTGCCTGTATTGCCGAGGAACCCGTTCCAATTACGCCNACCCGCTGGCNCTTGAAATCTACCGTCTCATGGGGCCACTCTCCGGTGTGGTAGACCGGGCCAGCAAAAGAATCCTGTCCCTCAAACTTCGGTGTGTTCGTGGTTGATAAACAACCGGTGGCCATGATACAGAAGTCTGNGGATATTNNTCGACCGTCACTGGTTTCAGCGAGCCACCGATGCCTGGATTCGTCGAATACGGCCGACGTTATGGTGGTATTGAGTTCAATGTCCCGTCTTAGATCAAAACGCTCTGCAACGTGACGTGCGTAGCTGAGTATTTCGGGTTGTGTCGCATATTTTTCGGTCCATACCCACTCCTGTTCGAGTTCCGGACAGAAACTGTAGGCGTACTGCATGCTTTCAACATCACATCGTGCACCGGGGTAGCGGTTCCAATACCAAGTTCCCCCAACGTCGGATGCCCGGTCGACAACCCGGACCCTGAAACCTGATCCACGCAGTCGGTGCAGCAAGTAGAGCCCAGAAAACCCCGCACCAACGATCAGTACGTCGTAGTCACTTGGTTCACGCTTGTTATTCGTAGGCTGTGTGGACGACATATTGTCGGGCTGGTCAGATGCGGTACTTAAAACAAAAGTATAAAGCCTCTGTTAGTGTGATGTTTTGACGTTATTCTGATCCTGATCACGAATTACTGGGTTTGGTGGCTGACTGGAGTGGGCGTAGACTATCTTCATCTAAAANGCACTNAAAACATGTTGGCTGTTGTGACAGTAGACTCGGAGAGCACGGCGTGAATGACATTGGTGGCTCGTGTTACCAGTTGATTAAGGTCAGACCACTCAGNAGTGCTGTTGGCGCTGAGATTTCAGGCGTAGACCTTGCAGATTGTGATGANGCTACCTTCAGCGAGATTCACCGGGCGTTTCTTGATCATCACGTAGTCTTNTTTCGTGACCAGGCGCTGAGCCTGGAAAGCCATAAGTCATTCGGACGCAGGTTTGGTACGCTCAATGTACATCCTCAGTATGTGCCGCTGGATGGACATCCGGAAATACTGCCCATCGTCAAGGAAGCAGATGCCGAACACAATATCGGCGGGGTCTGGCATTCGGATATTACATTTCTGGAACGGCCTGCGTTAGGTTCAATTCTCTATGCAATTGATGTTCCGGCCGTTGGTGGGGACACGCTGTTTGCCAACCAGGAACTTGCCTTTGAAGGGTTGTCGACCGGGTTTCAGCAACTGTTGAACGGGCTTCGGGCAGTGCATTCTGATCACACTTTGTCCGATCGGGTTGAGGCTGAAAAACGTAATATGACCCGCTCGACCAAGTTGTCTGAGGAGGCCATGCGTAAACCTGCTGTCGAAAACCTGCATCCCGTAGTCCGTACCCACCCCGAGACAGGCCGCAAGAGTGTTTTTGTTAACCGCGCATTTACAGTTCGCTTTGAAAACATGACCGTGGCAGAGAGTAACCCATTGCTTGAGTATCTTTATGAACAAGTCACAAGGCCCGAATTCACGTGCCGGTTTCACTGGGAAAAGGGTTCGGTGGCGATCTGGGACAACCGTTGTGTACAGCATTACGCATTGAACGATTATCACGGCCAGCGCCGATACATGCACCGGGTGACAGTTAATGGGGATCGGCCCGCTTAGAAAGCGCAGACCGTTCGATGGGGGATTCAGACAGTTGCGAGTCGCGCAAGCGAGGAGTACGTATTGAAAGATCTGACCTATAAGAGTGCTTTCGAACTCACCAGAGGATACAAGACGGGCCGTTTCTCNCCGCTTGAGGTACTCGATGCTGTTCTGGNTCGGATAGATGAGTGCGAGGGCCGTCTTAATGCGTGGCGGCTGATTGACAGAAGACGCGCCCGTCGTCGTGCCCAGGCTTCCGCGGCACGCTGGGCTAAAGGTACTCCATGCGGACTCCTTGACGGTGTGCCGACCGCTATCAAGGATGTCACCGAAACAAAAGACTGGCCAACCCTGAATGGCTCACTCGCGATTAACGCCAGTGGANCCTGGTCTGTCGATGCGATCGTGGTTGAACGGCTCAAGGCCCACGGTGCGGTCATACTGGGCAAGACCGANACCCCGGAATACGCATGGCGCGGAATCACTGAAAGTGAGNTGCATGGCGTTACNCACAATCCCTGGAATCTTGACTGGACTCCCGGTGGTTCGAGCGGTGGGGCAGGTGCGGCTGTATCAAGTGGGATGGTTGCCATAGCCACGGGTACCGACTCAGGCGGTTCTATACGTGGACCCGCCAGTTTTTGCAGTGTGGTGGGATTTAAGCCCTCGTTTGGCCGCGTCCCNGTGTGGCCTGCCAGTCCGATGATGATGATGGAGCATTGTGGACCACTCACCCGCACGGTGCGGGATGCAGCCCTTGCTTTCAGTGTGATGGCAGGTGGTGATGCTCGGGATGGTTATGCAATACAGGAGGCAGCACCCAATGTGCTGTCCCAACTGGGCCGAGGTGTGAAGGGTTTGAAAATCGGGTTTTCGCCTGATCTCGGTGTTGCTCGAGTGGATGATGATGTCCGTCAGGTTACGGCGCGCAGCAGGAAGATTTTTGCAGACCTGGGTGCCATTGTCTCCAGGGTACAGCTTAATCTCAGTTCTGCCTATGCGCTTTCTGATGTGGTATGTGATCCGATAGCTGCTCGNATTCGCAGACGTCTGGGTGTAAAAGCAAGAAAGTTGACTAATGNAGCCCTGCTGCGCTGTGCCAATCGGGGTGATGCGATGGGTGCAGTGGATTTTCTCGATGGCGAAGCCGGGCGAATTGAGTTACGCGCACGCATGGCAGCCTTCCATCAGAAGTATGATCTTCTCGTCGCGCCGACGCTGACTTGCGCCCCGTTCCCAGTTGGACATGACCAGCCCCCACACCGTGAGAGTAGCGATGGTGAGTTTATGGCGACTGTTGCGCCATTTGATCTCACCGGCCAGCCGGCAATCTCGGTACCGTGTGGGTTCAGTACTGCTGGTGGACCGATTGGGTTGCAGATCGTGGGTCCGCTTGGCAGTGATGCTCTGGTACTGCGTGCTGCCCTTGCGTTTGAAAAAGCCAATCCAGTCGGCAGCTTACGGCCGCCGCTATAGCCTATTTCAGCAGATTAGTGGGCGTGCAGCGCCCATCACCTTGGATCGCGGGATCACCGCAGGTGGTCATTCAAATACGATAATGCTGCGCGCGACTTCCCCAGCTGCAAGTGCGTCGTAAGCGGTGTTGATCTCATCAAGTCCATAAGTACGGCTGATCATGGGGTCGATTTTCAGTTTGCCGTTCAGGTAAAGATCGCTGATTCGGGGCAGGTCAACCCAGGGCCGTGCACCGCCGTACCAGGAGCCTACAATTGATTTCTCTGTTCGGGGAAATGACAGTGCGTTGATCGAGACCTCATCGTTTTCAGGGGCCATACCGACCACTACCGCGGTACCTCCAGGTGCCAGCATCTCGTAGGCCTGGTGGATGGTGTGGGTGTTGCCGATCGCTTCGAAAGCATAATCGACACCACGGCCAGTCAGTTCCATGACCTGGGCTACGGCATCGCCGTTGCTGGCATTGATCATATCGGTGGCGCCGAATGTCTTGGCATATTCGAGTTTGTTATCGAGCACGTCGACCGCGATGATCTGATTGGCACCTCCCAACGCGGCACCCTGTACGGCGTTGAGACCGATACCACCGCAGCCGATGACCGCTACTGATGAGCCGGCTTCGATCTTGGCGGTATTGATGACGGCGCCAACACCGGTCATCACCGAACAGCCAACGAGACAGGCTTTATCCAACGGCATATCGGCGCGAATCGCGACAGCGCCAGATTCGGGTACAACCGCATATTCGGCAAAGCATGATGTACGCGCAAAATGGTGAATCGTCTTGCCGTCTTTGCTCAAGCGACTACTGCCATCGAACATCGTATTCCTGGGGGCATCCACGCCGTTGCACAGCACCGGGCGACCGATGATGCAGTAGTGGCAAGTCCCACAGTTAGCACGAAAATTCAGGATGACCGACTGGCCCGGTGTAAGTCGTGAGACACCAGGCCCCACTTGCTCGACCACGCCGGCGCCTTCATGCCCGAGTACAACAGGCAGGAGGTGAGTCCATTCGCCCAACATGATGTGGTAATCGGAATAACAGACACCTGCTGCAACAATGCGAACCAGCACTTCACCCTCTTTGGGTTCCTCCAGTTCTATGGTTTCCACGACCATGGGTTTGTTTGGTTCGTACAGTACAGCGGCTTTCATTTTCATATTCGGTTCATCCTTAAAAAGATCAGATCTAACTGGTGTTAGGCACCTTCCTTGCCGACGATCGTGATGGAGGAGACATTCTGGTGTGGATAGCCGCCGAGGTTATGGGTCATGCCCAGCACTGGGTCCTGCTCGCGTTGTCGTTCTCCGGCTCGGCCATTCATCTGCAGGTACATCTCGTAGATCATTCGCAGGCCCGAGGCGCCGATGGGATGTCCAAAGCATTTCAAGCCGCCATCGATCTGGCAGGGCACTTTGCCGTCGGCATCATAAAAACCGTCCATGATGTCTTTGACAGCGGCGCCTTCTGAGGAGATGTAAAGATCCTCCATGGTGATGACCTCGGTAATCGAGAAGCAGTCGTGAACCTCAAACATGCTGATCTGATCCCGCGGTTTGGTGATACCGGCCTCCTGATAAGATCGTTCGGCAGCTTTACGGGTAGTGGCAAAGTAGCTGCCGTCCCAGGAATTGTGTTGTGATTCGGTGCCGTTGGAAACCGCCAGCTGCAGGGCTTTTACCGTAACCAGGTCTTTCTTGCCCAGTCCTCGAGCGATATCCGGCCGGGTGACGATAGCGCACGCCGCACCATCACTTACGCCGCAACAGTCAAAAAGACCCAGCGGCTCGGCAATCATGGGCGCATTCATGACCTTATCTTCGTCAATCTTGTTGCGAAGGTGTGCTTTAGGGTTACGCGAACCGTTGTCATGGCTTTTTACCGAGACATGGGCCATCGCCCGTTTCAGATCCTCAGCTGGAATCTTGTGTTTTGCCGAGTATGCAGTTGCCAGTTGGGCGAATGAGCCCGGTGCCGATGCATTTGCCCAAAATAGATCATTGACAGAGCCGCGGCCTCGCTGTGGCAGTCCGCCGTAACCGGTGTCTTTGAGTTTTTCAACGCCAAGAGCGAGTGCTATATCGCAGGCCCCGGAAGCTACGGCATAGACTGCACCGCGGAATGCTTCGGTGCCGCTGGCACAGAAGTTCTCCACTCGCGTCACAGGGATGTAGGGAAGTCGAAGCGCCATTGCCAGCGGGATGCCCGACTTGCCGACATGCTGCTCCTCGATGGCAGTGCCCAGCCAGGCAGCTTCGATTTGGCTTGTCTCGATACCACTGTCTTCCAGGGCTTCGGCGTAAGCCTCGACCATTAAGTCTTCAGCATTGTCGTTCCAGCGCTCGCCAAATTTGGAGCATCCCATGCCCAGAATTGCGACCTTGTCTTTGATGCCTGATGCCATTGTTGAGTCTCCTCAG
>PCBE01000044.1 GCA_002731295.1 Acidiferrobacteraceae bacterium
AGGAACCAGCTGGCGCGAAAGCGGCCACAACCGAGTGCCCGATCCACCACAAAGAATAACCGGAATTATTGACATTTCCTAAAGGCTGCCCACATGGGTCAGATCTAAACCGTCAATTGTACTCACTGGCAAACGCCGAAATCATATTCCGCTAAAACTGTCCAACAACCCATCCACCGTCTGATCTACAAGCAGATAACGGATTTGTGCTGAACTCACAAATCCCTGCGTCTGGGCGTTATTCAGAAAGCCGATAAGCTGATCGTAGTAACCTTCGATATTGAGCAGACCACAGGGTTTCTGGTGAAAGCGCAATTGAGCGAAGGTCATAATCTCAAACAACTCCTCCAAAGTGCCAATTCCACCTGGAAGGGCGATAAAACCATCTGAGAGTTGCGCCATAAGCGCCTTTCGCTCATGCATCGAATCGACAACATGAAGATCTGCCAATCCGGTGTGCGCAATTTCCATATCGATCAGGGACTGTGGTATTACGCCAACCGCCCTACCCCCGGCGTTGATGACGGCATCAGCAACTGCACCCATCAACCCTACACTGGCACCCCCGTAGACCAGACCCAAATCCCGCTCAGCCAGCGTGCGACCGAGTCTAGTCGCCTCCACCCTATAACCTTCACGGGTGCCATTATGAGAACCGCAGAATACACAGATACTCTTCAATAATCCCCCTCTCTATTCATATACCGCCCAATCCCGCGTACACGCACAGTGTAGATCCTACCTTTACCCAGGCCCGGCAGTACTTTCGGCAACACCGGTATACACTATACGGTGATGATTCGTCACTACCCGGGCCTGCGCCAGGAATATGCCCCATGAAATTTGACAACGTCCTGCAGACTGTCGGCCGAACACCGGTGGTTCGGCTGAACAGTTTTACCGACTACCTTGCACACGAACTCTGGGTAAAACTGGAAAGCTTCAACCCGGCCGGTTCGGTCAAAGACAGGCCTGCTCTAAACATGATTGAGGATGCCGAACAACGGGGCACTTTGAATCCTGGCGACACGATTATTGAACCCACTTCCGGCAATACTGGCATTGGGCTCGCCATGGTCGCCGCTGTCAAGGGATACCGGGCGATTTTTGTGATGTCTGAAGACATGAGTGCGGAACGCAAGCAGATACTACTTGCCTATGGTGCAGAACTGGTGCTGACGCCAGCTGACAAAGGCACTGTCGGTGCAATAGAAGAAGCCCGGCGATTATCTGAAGAGAAGGGCTATTTCTTTGTAGGCCAGCACTACAATCCAGCCAATCCTGCGGCGCATCAGATTACCGCGAACGAAATCTATGAAGACTTCGGTGAAAAACTCGACGCGATCGTCTGTACCACCGGCACCGGCGGGACTATATCGGGTCTTTCAACCCACCTGAAGAACCGGATTCCCGATCTGATGATCATCGCCACAGAGCCCGAGGATTCTCCAATTCTCTCCAAAGGCATCGCCTGTAAACACAAGATCATGGGCACGGCACCGGGATTTATTCCCGATACTCTGGATCAGTCGGCGTACGACGACATCATACCCGTATCCACTGAAGCGGCTTTTCAATCAGCGCGCCAGCTGGCGACTGCCGAAGGCATCTTCTGTGGCATCTCCTGCGGTGCAGCTGTCGCGGGTATGCTCGACTATGCCTCCCGAGAAAGTGCCCGTGGCGCTGTCTTACTGGCAATTCTCCCGGACACTGGAGAGAGATACCTCAGTACCGACCTTTGGGCCTAGAAGTCGTGAATCTGTCTAAGTCCTCTCTGAACCAGGCGCTAATACCGCCGCACGCTGCCAAACCTTTGCCTGGCAGCCTACTCGTCATGAAGCTGATTCAATCTGTCCACTCGCCTTTTGTGCCTCTCCAAATAAATGGGCACGCGCCTCTTCATCGGGCGCCTCGTTTCCCCGACTCGAGCGTGAGTCCTTGAGAAGATCATAACCGCGCCGCAGGCCCGGGCGTGTTTTAAGCGCATCGTACCATCTGCGGATTTCGGGGAACTCCACCAGATCGATCTGCTGACTTTTATAGGTGACGATCCACGGCCAACAGGCCATATCGACAATCGTGTATTCACCGCAGATATGCTCTCGCCCCTTCAAGCGGTTGTCTAGTTCTTTAAAAAGCCGCAATACGTTGTACCGGTAACGGTCGATCGCATAGGGAATCTTTTCTTTCGCATACAAGGCAAAATGACCATGCTGACCCATCATGGGTCCCAACTGCGTGGTCTGCCACAACAGCCACTGCATCACCTCGTAACGACCCTGAATATCCGTTGGCAGAAACTGGCTGGATTTCTCAGCGAGGTACATCAATATTGCACCCGATTCAGCCAACGGAAAAGAATCACCGCCACCCAACGGTTCATGATCGACGATCGCGGGCATGCGATGACTGGGGCTGATGCGCTCGAATGCCTCGGTGAACTGTTCTCCCTGGCCTATACGCAGCGGAATAACGTTGTAAGGCAGCTCCATCTCTTCTAGAGCAATCGAGATCTTCCACCCATTGGGTGTTGGCCAAAAATAAAAATCAATCATCTNTCTGNACTCACGAACTNCATGTTAACGCCACNCNCCACGGTTAGGGATTTCAGGAATTGTTATACTGTTCATTGCCGACCGCCCCCTGTGTGATCAGGTATTCAATCTCAGGTTCGGACAGTCCCATCTCACACAGAACCTCATGGTTATGCTCGCCCAGCCTGGGTGCTCCTTTGGGTAAATCGGGCGNTGATCCTTCGAANCGCGCCGCCACACGCGTCTGACGCAGAGAACCTGCGANAGGATGAAGATTTTCCTGCAGGATCTCACTTGCTANAACCTGTGGATGCTCAATCACCTGCTGGCGCGAGAGNGCNGGCGCGCAGGGCACATCTTCGCGNTCGAAAATTTCCAGCCAGGCCTGCGTGGTGCGGGTTCNCAGTACATCCTGAACNACATCCAGGCGTTCGTTTACNTTCTTATCTCGAAGCTGNGGCGTCTTAAACNGTGGATCTTCCAACAGGTCAGGCCGATCGAACGCCCGTGTGAGCGAAGCCCATTCNTTGTTGGTCATNGTCGATACGGTCATGTAACCATCTTCAGTCTCNTAAATNAGATCNATAAAACTCGCNGCCGCCTGGCTGGTGACCGGGTTATCAATAAATGTCTGCCCNCCCATATCTGAAGCCCAGAGGAAATTCAGAACCGCATCAAGCATAGACAGCCGCACATGCTGCCCGGCCCCTGTTTTTTCTCTAGACAAAAGCGCAGCCGTAACTGCCTGAGACGCATACACAGCAGTGAGTTTGTCGGGCAGAATTGTACGTATAAGCCTCGGGCGCCCCGTATCGGACCCAGCCTGTACCGTCGTCAGTCCTGAAATCGCCTGGATAATCGGGTCGTAGACCGGTTTTTGTGCCAGTGGCCCCCGCTCACCAAATCCTGACATCGAGATATAGACGATCTTCGGTGCGACTTCCCGGATGTCGTCATAGCCAATACCCAACCGTTCGACAACCCCAGGTCGGAAGTTCTGGATAATCACGTCAGCCGTAGCAGCAAGGCGCTTCAGTGTTTTTTTGCCCTCATCGTGCTTGAGATTCAAGGTGATCGATCGTTTNCTTCTGTTGATATTCAGAAAGCTNGTGGACAANCCCTCGCGATGAGCCCCNACTGAGCGCGTGTGATCACCTCTTCCGGGTACTTCAACCTTGATCACGTCTGCACCCTGATCTCCTAAAAGAGATGCTGCCCAAGGCCCAGTCAGCATGGAGGTTAATTCAATAATCCGATAACCGCTCAGTGGCCCTGCCATACAGGTGTCCTTATCAAGTTCACAATTGTTTTCAACGATCTAGACCTGCCCGGACCCGGTTGTGAAAGCGCTCAAGTAGGTACTCCTCGGGCATTAGCGCACCGGCTGCCATTGATATATTATATTCTTCTTAATTGTAGGATATCCTCACAGTTCAGCCGAAATAGCAACTTAGGTGATACCAAGATGGTTATCTGTTATCGACAATGCCTGATCTAGGTCAATGCGATAACAGGCCCAGTAGCATAGAGATAAGATCTTCGAAAACTTAAGGAGAATGAGATGCGATCCAACCTTCAAAAGTCTGTAGTCAGTGTCGCGATCGGTTTCGCGTTAGCGGTAGTGGGAGTCAACTCCCATGCGGCTGAGTGGACCTGGAAAGTACAGTCATTGTGGCAACCCGGCACCACGAATCAAAAAGCATTTGAACGGTTTGCCGCCAATGTCAACACGATGACTGGCGGCCGGCTCGAAATCAAAACATTGCCGGTGCATTCTGTAGTCAAACACAGTGAAACTCTAGAAGCCGTCGGGGCTGGAATCTTGGATGGCCAGCACAGTGGCGGCGCTTACTTTGCTGGTAAAGAAGCCGGTCTTCAGATTTGCACGGAACTCAATGGTGCTTTCGAAAATACCTATCAAGCTCAACTCTGGTTCGAGTATGGGGGCGGAACCGAACTATGCCGTGAAGCGTATGCCAAGTTCGGCGCTTACTATGTTGGCCCGGTTTGGTTTGGTCAGGAATCGATGCCATTTAACAAGCCCCTACACTCGATCGATGATTTCAAAGCCAAGGGCATCAAAATGCGCTCGCCGGAAGGGATGGGCGCTGCGATCTGGCGTCGTATTGGTGCCGGTGTTGTGACACTACCGGGTAGTGAGGTATTTACGGCACTTGAACGCGGTGTGATTGATGGCACCGACTGGGGAACCCTGAGCATGAACCAGGATCTGGGTTATCACAAGATCGCCCCGTACCCGCTTTATCCTGGATTTCACTCTGCACCGGCGGCGGACCTCGCTATCAACATGGGCAAGTGGAATGCGTTACCCGATGACGTCAAAGCGATCGTCGAGACCGCGACCAAAGAGTTTGCTCGTGACATGGTACAAAGCATCATCATGGATGATATTGCCGCAGCCGACGCAGCAATGTCACAGGGTGTAACCCTGATCAACTGGTCGCAAGAGGAACGCACCCGATTCCGAAAAGTCGCTATGATCGAGTGGGACGCATTTGGAAACAAAAGTCCACTAGCCCGAAAACTAGTGGACAGTCAGGTGGCATTCCTGAAGAAACTGCACCTGGTGGACTAGCTAAGCTGTCACTTGAAACGAGGGAACGAGCAGGCGAGGTCCCGGAGTGCCTCGCCTGCTTTTTTCATGTTAGTACATAAAGACCCCGCAGAATAGGCGATGTCGAAACTGAATCCCATCGACCGGTTTTCGATCTTTCTTGGCGAAAAAATCAGTTACGTTTTTCTCCTCAGCGTGATCATAACTGCGTACGAGGTAGCCATGCGCTATGGATTTCAGGCGCCGACCACCTGGGTTCATGATGGGGCAACGGCGTTATCAGCTACTGGTTTTTTGATGGCAGGTTGCTATTGTCTTCAGAAACGGCGCCACATTGCCATCACCGTTATATACGATGCTGTTTCTCCAGGCCTACGTCAGGTGCTTGCTATTTTGAATTCACTGATCATTGTGCTTTTCATGAGTCTCTTAGTCTGGGCCGCACTGAAAATTGCCCTAAATGCAACCTGGGTCAACTGGAACTGTCAGGTACAGTTCTGCGGTCTTGAAACCAGTGCACATGCCTGGGACGTACCGATCCCAGCTTATTTAAAGACTGTTCTTTTCCTTGCCTCCGGGATCATGCTGTTACAGGCGCTGGTCCAACTGGTCGGCGCTGTACGGGATCTTTTCAAAGAAGCTAAATCATGAGCATCGAAATTCTTACGCTGATCATGCTGGGTTCGATGGTCGTGCTGCTGGTGATCGGACTGCCGCTGGCGTTTGTTACCGGCATTATCGCCTTCGGCTTCGCTCTTTTTCTCTACGGTCCGTTCGCGCTACCGCTGATCGCAAGTCGGATCTACGGATTTGTCAGTGTCTACGCATTGATTGCGGTACCGATGTTCGTGTTTATGGCGTCCGTTCTTGAACGGTCTGGGATTGCAAGGGATTTATTTGGCGCAATGCATGTACTCTCAGGCAACCTGCGCGGTGGACTTGCCATCCAAACCATGGCAGTGGCTGTGCTTATGGCAGCGATGACCGGCATCATCGGTGGCGAGATAGTACTCCTTGGCCTGGTCGCACTGCCCCAGATGCTACGGCTTAACTACGACCGAAAACTTGCGATTGGGACGGTCTGTGCAGGTGGTGGGCTGGGGACCATGATCCCCCCGAGCATAGTACTGATCTTTTATGGCCTCACCGCACAGGTCTCGATCGGCGACCTGTTCCTGGCGACCGTGATACCGGGACTGCTGCTGGCGGGCATTTATATTGCCTACATTCTGATCCGTTGTTACATCAATCCCGATCTTGGGCCTCCTGCACCGGTTGAAGAACGCAACCTTTCATTCGCCGAAAAGTTGGTCATGGTTCGTGACATCTTGCTGCCGGTCCTGGTGGTATTCATGGTCCTGGGAAGCATCTACGGCGGTATAGCTTCCGTCAGTGAAGCCGCAGGGATGGGCGTCATTGGAGTCATCCTCTGTACTTGGATACGAAAAGAACTGAAGTGGCAACTTATTCGAGAGTCTCTACACCAGACTATGATGACCTGTGGAGTAATTCTTTGGTTGGTCTTTGGTGCAACAGCACTCATTGGTGTCTACAACCTGATGGGGGGTATCGATTTTGTCAAAAACCTCATGACTGGACTTCCGTTTCCGCCCATTATGATTCTGCTAATCATGATGGCGATTCTGCTGGTACTGGGATTCTTTATCGACTGGATCGGAATCATGCTTTTAACAATGCCGGTCTTTGTTCCTATCGTTGTGGAAATGGGTTACGACCCCATCTGGTTCGGGATTCTTTTCTGCATGAACATGCAAATCTCCTACCTGTCGCCGCCGTTTGGTCCTGCTGCCTTCTATCTAAAGGGGGTAGCACCTCCAGAAATCAGTCTCCAAGACATCTATAACTCCCTCTGGCCCTTCATGGCGCTACAGATATTGGGTCTGGCCATCGTCATGGCGTTTCCTCAGCTCGCACTGTGGCTACCCAGCCTGGCGTATCCGAACTAAGCTGCACGAGCCATCCCGTGAGACACCGAAATAGCGCTAGTAGAACCTTAGGTTCATAAGCGCTGGATTCGTCGCCAACTAAAGAGTAACTCCCGGTGGCGGGTCTAGTCTGATCTTTGTCTCTACATCCCTTGCACTCGGAACGTCCCGAACCCACTCGAAATAAATGCCCTTGGTATTGGTGCAGCCACACCGGCCTGTTCCATGCGACGAAGACCTGCCAGATGATGCGGCCAGGGAGATCCTGTAGCATCCTCTATCACACAAACCCGATAGCCCGCATCTAACAGTTCTATCGCAGAATGGGCAATACATACGTCGGTTTCCAGCCCAACCAGCACCACATCGCGTTTATCTAGCTTTTCCAATGCTTCACGAATGTCATCCTGCTCATGAAGGCTGAAAACCAGCTTGTTGTAGATACTTTGACTCTGCGGTAACAACGCTTTCAGGCTTGGGCGCATATCAACTTCATCCGACACATCCTCTGCAGTTGCAATCATCGGAATATCCAAAACTGTCGCAACCTGCATCAACCACCCGATACGTGAAACCAGCATTGGTGTTTCGTGCAGAGCCAGCTTGTTGAGGAAGTTATCCTGTACGTAAATAACTACGAGAACACTATTGGAACGTTCAATCAATGGCATCTCAATCTCCTGTCAATCTCTGCAACAAAATCAACCATTGCCCGCCCCGCTTATGACGGAAGTTAACCTTTATTGTGACCCTGTATAGTTATAGAACCGATTCAATAGTAGCGTTCTTAGTCTATCCTGATATGACGTGACAACATTGGTCAAAACAACGGTGTGTGGCGTCATGCGAACGCACAGATTCATACCGCAATCCCGTTACTAGGAAAATAAGCTGATGGCAAAACACATGGTCTGTTTGAGTTTCGATTTCGATGTTATGTCGGGGCATATCGCCCGGGGGATGACTACGCCCACTCCTATCTCACGAGGTGAATTCGGGATCGTGGGCGCAAGCCGCATTCTGCCTTTACTGCAGGCTCAGAAGATTCCAACAACCTGGTTCATCCCCGGTTTCACTATTGAAACTTACCCCGAGGCCTGCACCGAAGTTGTCAAGGGCGGCCACGAGATTGGCCATCATGGATGGACGCATGTGCAACCCGCCCTGTTAGACCGGCCACAGGAGGAATCTGAAATGATCCGCGCCAACGACGCCATAGCACGATTGTGTGGCCGGCGGGCGCAGGGTTACCGCTCCCCGGCCTGGGATTTAAGTCCCCATACCCTGGAACTGCTTATCCAACACGGCTTTTACTATGAAAGTTCCATGATGGGGCATGATTATTCTCCCTATCGGGTACGCCAAGGGGATGTCATCGAATTGCAAAAACCCATGCTGTTTGGTGATAAAACCCCGTTGATCGAAATGCCTATCAGCTGGTCCCAGGACGACCACCCTCATTTCGAGATGACCAGTGCCCGACCCGGTCATCGCAACGCAAACAGCGTGATGGAAAACTGGGTTGACGACTTTATTTATATGACCCGCTGCACAGACTGGGGCATTATCACCTATACCTGTCACCCCTACGTCATTGGACGTGGCCATCGGATGCTAATGCTGGAGCGTTTTATCGCCAGACTCCGGGAACTGGGCGCGGAATTCATGCGCATGGACCATGCCGCCCGAGCTTACGATGAGCGGCACCCCTATCTATAGAACTGTTGTAGCTCAGCGGTCAAATCGAAGAGAATCAGCATGGCTTCATACA
>PCBE01000045.1 GCA_002731295.1 Acidiferrobacteraceae bacterium
AAGCTTGCCGGCGGGGTCGCCGTAATCAAGGTCGGTGCGGCAACCGAGATTGAGATGAAGGAGAAGAAGGCCCGCGTCGAAGACGCGTTGCATTCAACCCGTGCCGCAGTAGAAGAAGGCGTGGTTCCTGGCGGTGGGGTAGCCTTTGTACGGTGTCTGGGTGTGCTCGAAGGTGTTAAGGGCGACAATACTGATCAGGATGTCGGTGTCGGTATCGTCAAGCGCGCTATCGAGGAACCACTGCGTCAGATCGTTGCCAATGCCGGGGAAGAAGGCTCTGTTGTCTTGAACAATGTTGCTGGTAAAGACGGTAACTACGGTTACAACGCCAGTACCGGTGAATATGGCGATATGATTCAGATGGGTATCCTGGACCCGACCAAGGTCACTCGGGCGGCGCTCCAGAATGCAGCATCGATTTCCGGTCTTATGATCACGACCGAAGCGATGGTTGCTGAACTACCCGAAGACAAGCCAATGCCCCCGATGCCAGGAGGTGGCGGTATGGACGGTATGGGTGGTATGGGCGGCATGATGTAAGCTGCCAGTCATAGCGCAAGTTGTATCCTGAGGGCCCCGATTATTCGGGGCCTTCTTTGTTTTAGGGTAATTTAGGCGGGCTTTCGTTCTAGACGATGGTAATCAGCGCATCCAGCACATCATTGGGCCGTTCCATCATCAGGGAGTGGCCCGTACCCTCAAGCAACTCGACGCGCGCGCCCGTTATGACCTTGGCCAATTCTTTGCCAGCTCTGGCAGGTGTCATGATGTCACGGTTTCCCAGAATAAACAGAGTTGGACACTGTATGGCCTCGGCGTGCACCACCCCGGTGTCATAGGAATTGCAGGCTGCAAGGCCGGTATGAATGACATCGTTATCTGAATGCTCAAGCAGCCGCAGGGTGCCGCCGACCATCCACATTCCGGGATTCTCATTGCCACCAAGTTGAGCAGCTTTGCTGTAACCCCAATAGGTCAGCATGTCGATTGCAGCGTGGTCGTTTTGTGCAGCACTGCTCAGAAGGGACTTGTGGACCGCCATTGGTACAGCGGTACCGATAAGTGCCAACGATCGTGTGCGTTCCGGGTAGCGAGCAGCAAGGGCAAGCGTCACCAGCGACCCCATGCTGTGGCCGACCAAGGCAGCTTTTTCGATTTTCGCCGCATCCATGGCAGCGACAATTTCATCAGACATGTGTTCGATAGTATCCGGCGGAGGTCCTTCGGAACGACCATGGCCGGGCAGATCAGTCGCCAACACGTTGTACTGATGCCGGGCAAAAAAACGCGCGGGGAGGACCCAGACAGTGTGATCCATCCCGGTCCCGTGTACAAAGACGACCGATTCCTGTTCAGACTGATGGTCCCTAGCACCTGTATAGGCGAATATATTTTTCTTGTTAGCATTGATATACATGGTCGATCAGACTTCGGCGCTCAGGTTTTTTGCGCAGCGCCTAAAGCGGTTTCTAGATCCTGCAGCAGGTCCTGTGGATCTTCCAGTCCTACAGACAGGCGAATCAGCCCTTCTGAGATGCCGGCCGCTTGAAGCGCCTGGGCATCCATCCGGTGGTGGGTCGTGCTGGCGGGGTGAATCACGAGTGATTTGGCATCACCCACATTGGCAAGATGTGATAGCAGCTCGACTTTTTCGATGAATCGCTGCCCTGCAGTCCGCCCGCCCTTGATACTGAAGCTGAAAACGGCACCGCAACCGCGTGGCAACATCTCTTTAGCCAACCCGTGATCCGGATGGTCGGGCAACTCCGGATAACTGACCCACTCCACAGCATCGTGCTGTGACAGATACTTGACGATCTGCCGCGTGTTTTCAACATGTCGCTGCATACGAAGCGGCAGAGTCTCCATCCCTTGAAGCACCTGGAATGCCGTGGTCGGGCTCATACAGGCACCGAAGTCTCGCGCACCTTCTTTACGGGCACGGGTAATGAACGCTGCGGGGCCAAATTCAACTGCGAAATTCATGTTGTGAAAGCCGGCATAAGGTTCGGTCATCGTTGGGAACTTGCCCGAGGTCTCCCAGTCGAAAGTGCCACTGTCTACCAGCAGACCACCAATGACCACACCGTGCCCACTTAGGAATTTGGTGGCCGAGTGAAAAATAATGTCAGCGCCGAGATCAAATGGACGGCACAAATACGGCGTGGTGAAGGTTGAATCAATCATGAGTGGCAGGCCATGCTGGTGTGCAACCTCGGCCAGGACAGGAATATTCAGCACTTCCAGTCCAGGGTTGCCGAGCGTCTCGCCAAATAAGAGGCGGGTTTCGGGCCGTATAGCAGCTGCAAACGCATCCGGGTCGCGAGGATCGACAAAAGTGGTTTCGATACCGAATCTGCGCAAGGTGTAGTCCAGCAGGTTGTGGGTGCCGCCATAAATTGAACCTGAGGACACGATGTGTGAGCCCGCACTCATCAGAGTAGCAATAGCCAGATGGCATGCTGCTTGGCCGCTAGCCGTGGCGATCGCACCGACGCCACCCTCTAAAGCCGCTATCCTTTCTTCCAGCACTGCAGTGGTCGGATTGGTGATTCTGGAATACACGTGTCCAGCACGTTCGACGTTAAAAAGTGCTGCTGCATGATCGGCACTTTTGAAAACATAAGATGCTGTTTGGTAGATCGGTGTAGCACGAGCACCCGTTGTCGGGTCGGGTTGTTGTCCCGCGTGCAGGGTCAGGGTGTCGAAACCGAACGTTTTCGGTGTAGTCATCTCGTTCTCCGAAACGGGTATCTATGTAACATGGTTTAACTTTAACTGTTCACCTAAGAATAGGCATCGTTTTAAATATCCATGTTTGCAACGTAGTGATCTAGTCGATTCAATTAAACAGCAGATGGAGCGATCCGTCGAACAGTTCTCTACCCCAAGGTGTTTATTGATTTTGAGACTCTAGGCAGTCTCCCAGCCGCGGACTGACACAGGATCCGCAGACGCATAGCTAGGGCAGGGGTTTAAGTAGTAATAGTACTAGCGCTGAAAATGGTTGTTCGAGGCTCAATCAGAACTTAGCCCGCATTGAACTGTGCTCAGTGGTGTTGCGGAAAACCGTTCAACCACATTTAGAGTCGCCGCAGTTGAGACAGGTCATGCAGCCATCGAGAAGAACGACAGCCTTGGTCTGGCATTTACTGCACAGTCTGGCTTCGGCGGGAAAACCAGTGGTCGAACTGTCCTCAGAATCAGGCTGATTTCTAGTTTCATATTCCTGGCGTTTGTCATCGACCAGTTTTTGTTGATGATCGTCGAGATCATCTTCCTGGATCATGCCGATCATTTTCATGTGTGCTTCGATCGCATCTCCTATCTCAGCAACCAGTGACGGTGTGTACTTTCCACCCCGTTTGAAATAACCGCCTTGAGGATCGAATACACTGCGTAGTTCTTCGACTAGAAAAGTGGCATCGCCGCCCTTGCGAAAAACAGCCGAGATGATTCGAGTCAGAGCAACGATCCACTGAAAATGATCCATGTTCTTAGAGTTGATAAAGATCTCGAATGGGCGGCGTTTCTCGTAAGGTGTTTCAGGATTTAGTACGATGTCATTGATGGTGACGTAAAGTGCATGCTCTGACAGTGGAGTCTTGATTTTGTAGGTGCTTCCGATCAGCATTTCTGGCCGTTCGAGCTTTTCATGCATCTGAATGACGTTGGAAGCAGAACCCTCAGCGCCCGCAATCACCTCGTTTTCCGGCGCCATCCCAGCGGTCTTCGGCGGGTCACCCTCGGCTTTGATTACCTCGAAGTCGGTGATGGGGTTGTCGATCTTAATAACCATATTCCACCCTAAAATTTGCCGTAGTAACCTTCTTTTAGGGCATCAAACAGGTTGGCGGCCGTATGGGTTTCGCCATCATATTCGATTTCTTCGTTGCCCTTGGCTTCGACCATCTCCCCGTTTTCCAAGGTGAAGCGATAGGTGGTGTTTTCCAGGTCTTCTTCTTTGACCAGTACTCCCTGGAAGGCATCCGGGTTAAACCGGAAAGTCGTGCAGCCTTTGAGGCCTTTTTCGTAGGCGTACATGTAGATATCTTCGAAATCCTCAAACGGGTAGTCCGTGGGCACGTTGGCAGTTTTGGAAATCGACGAATCAATCCATCTTTGTGCAGCAGCCTGTACGTCGACATGCTGTTTGGGGGTTATGGAGTCGGCGCTGACGAAATAATCCGGTAGCACGTTGTTATCGTCGTTTGGCGTCGAAGCAGGGTTGACCAAGCGGCGATATTCCAATAACTCAAACGACAGGACATCGATTTTTTCCTTGGTTTTCCGACCTTCGCGTATGACGTTTCGGCTGTACAAATGGGCAAAAGACGGCTCAATGCCGTTGCTCGCGTTATTCGCCAGGGACAAACTAATGGTGCCAGTAGGCGCGATAGAAGTATGGTGACTGTAGCGTGCGCCGTGTTCAGCAATCTTATCGGTGAGTTCATCGGGAAACTGTTGCATATAACGACTGTATTTTGCCATCAAGATAGACCCTCTAACACGGTCGCCACTTTGATAACCATCAGTTACCATTTCGGGTCGTTTGGCCAGCATTTCTTTATCGACCGTAAACTCGTCCTGCATAATCGGTGCGGGCCCCTTTTCTATAGCGAGTTCAACACCGGTCTGCCAACCGACCTCAGCCATTTCACGTGAAACGCGTTCAGTGAAAGCCAGTGAATCTTTACTGCCATACTTCATCTGCATCATCGCCAATACAGAGCCCAGTCCCAGAAAGCCCATTCCGTGACGCCGTTTATATTCGATCTCGTGTCCTTGCTGACCAAGAGGCAACCCGTGAATATCAACCACGTTGTCTAGCATGCGGGAGAATATACTGACGACGCGACGGAACTGTTCCCAATTAAAACGCACACTCGCTGAAAACGGTTGTTCCACAAAGCGGGTTAGATTGATCGAGCCCAGCAAACAACTGCCATAAGGCGGCAAAGGTTGCTCGCCACACGGATTGGTCGCTCGGATCTCTTCACAGAACCAGTTATTGTTCATCTCGTTGATTCGATCAATCAGAATAAATCCCGGTTCAGCGTAGTCGTAGGTTGAGGACATAATCAGGTTCCACAACCGGCGAGCTGGCAACGTGCGAAATACTTTGCAGGCGACCTCGCCTTTATCGTTGGTGACGTAGCCCTCACGACAGGGCCAGTGGCGCCAAGTGATCTGGCTCTTACCATCATCAATTTCCGTTGCCAGAGCAGGAAATAGCAGTTCCCAGTCCGCATCGTTTCGTACAGCCTGCATGAACTCATCGGTGACTAAACAGGATAGATTGAACTGCCGGAGTCGGCCGTTTTCCCGCTTAGACTGAATAAAATCAACGATATCTGGGTGGGCAATGTCAAAAGTGCCCATTTGTGCACCTCGACGACCACCGGCAGAAGAGACCGTGAAACACATGGCGTCAAAAATATCCATAAAAGATAACGGTCCGGAGGTGTAAGCACCTGCGCCGCTCACAAAAGCGCCCTTTGGCCGCAACGTCGAGAACTCATAACCAATGCCACAACCGGCTTTCAGTGTCAGGCCGGCATCATGAACTTCAGTCAGTATGCCTTTCATTGAATCAGGGATAGTGCCGGACACGGTACAGTTGATCGTACTGGTTGCTGGTTTGTGTTCTCGAGCACCCGCATTAGAAATGATCCGGCCCGCCGGGATGGCGCCGTTTCTAAGCGCCCACAAAAATTCTGTATACCAGTGATCTTGTTTTTCGCTGGTCTGTTCAACCGCGGCCAACGCGCTTGCGACCCGCTTGAAGGTGTCATCGATGGTGTGGTCAATTACTTGGCCCGACTTTGCTTTGAGCCGGTACTTCTTGTCCCAGATATCAATGGACGCAGGTTGTAACTCAACACCCGAGGCGTCGGTCTTGTGCTGTTCCAGTGATGCCTTTGTCATTTGTTGTTATTCCTAGTGGGGTAAAAGACCCCGCAGGCTGCACCCTCAAAATTCAAAGGGGGAGCCCGTTAATCACCAGCTGCTATTTACGAATCTGAAAACGCCACTTTGTTTGGGCAGGTCTGGACAATAACACTATATGTTGTGGCATTGAACAGAGCATACGCCCAACATATTGGGTCGGTCAACTTTTTTCATGGGGGCACAAAAAATACCCTATAAAAGGGCTTCGGACTATAGGCTGTCAGGTGGTCAGGCGCCGGTAAATCTCTGACACCTTGACCGGCAGCTGGTGTACATCGTCGACCAGTGTGTAGTTGACTGCTCCGTACATGTGTGGCAGGTAGTCTCGTGCTTCGCGGTCGATGGTGATACAGAACGGGTGTATGCCCGCACGCTTGGCTTCAACAAGTGCTTGCCGAGTATCTTCGATCCCATACTCACCGCGGTAGCCGTCATAGTCATCTGGTTTACCATCTGACAACGTGATTAAGAGTCGTGTCCGCGCATCAATATTTTTGAACAGGTGAGTAAGATGGCGGATTGTTACGCCCATGCGCGTGTAGTCCTGCGGTTGGATGCCGGCGATACGCGCTTTGACTTCTTGGCCGTAGGTTTCATCAATCCGCTTGATGCGATAAAGCTCACAGCGTTTCCGAGTCATGCCGGAAAAGCCATAAATAGCATAACGATCACCTAGAATTTCTAGGGCTTCGCACAGCAGCACCAAGCTTTCTCTTTCTGCGTCGTTGATCCAGCCCTTCGTCGATCCACTGACGTCAACCATAAATATCACAGCAATATCGCGTTCGAGTCGTTGCGGACAGGTGAAAAGGTTTTCCGGCATCTCTCGGCCAGAAATGGCTTCGATTCGGGCTTCAATTGCGGCATCCAGGTCGATATCGTCCCCATAAGGCTGTCGTTTCAGACGTCGTTCACCACCCCGAAGCGCTTCAAAACTTCGACGGATTTCAGTGACTAGGCCATGGTATTTTTCAAGCGTTTCTGCCACAAAAGGCTTGTCCACCGATCTCATGTCGATTTCTCTTAGCACACACCATCCTTTACGATAGTGACGCCGTCGGAAATCCCATTCATCGTAGTGTAGTGCGCCTTCCTCGCGGTGGGATCCTTTCCACACGTCTTTGGCACTTCTGTCTTCGTTAGGACCTGGGTCGTAATCTCCTGCCCCAGCAGCTACGAGATATTCCGGTGGGATTTCATCCAGATCCAGCAGCATCGACTGCAGAATCTGTTTAATGTCGGGCGGAGTCGCCACAGGGTTGCCGTCTATCTCCAGCATCAACTCCATCTCCCCGGTTGTGTTTTCCGGCGTCAGCAATTCAATTTGTCGTATTGCTGAATCATCCAAGGTTTGATCATCGTGTAGCAGTTTGCTTAGGCGGACCTTGAGTTCTTCGCGATCCTGTTCCATTCGTATGGCGAGTACCTGTTCAGCGAGTTCGAGTTGAAGAGTTCCATGCCAGGGTTGGGGAGCGGGTGCAGTGACGGACTGTGGATAAATCAGCTTAAGCTGCTCAAGTGTTGTCTCGATCGTCGAGGTCGGTTCTTTGAGTTCAGATAGTGCATTTTGCCACTCGATTGCTGCAGGTTTATCGCTGGTAATTTCTAGTAGAGTGTTCATCTGGCGCCACAATCCGGGCAACTCTCGTTTAATGCAAGCTTCAAGTCGCATTGATTCGAGTGCAAAAAATATCGATAGCGCTCGTTGAGGCTCTGAGTATTCAGCCAGGCGTGCTGACAGTGGTGGATCGTCTTGGGTTTGTTTTCGAAATGTGCCAAAGCGCGTTTGTGCCCAAAGATAGGTTGTCATGAGTTTGTACAGCGTGAAGTTATTCTGTTTATCACCATAACGGTTGAGCAGAGCTGGCAGGAAGAGCACTTCTGTATCTGTAAAAACTTCATCACTGGACTCAATGCGTAAGGACCTACCTGCCAGACCACGGATGTAATGATTAAGCACACCGACGGTCTCGTCGAGGCGGACCGTAACCGGGCGCAGACTTTCTTCACGAGCAAAAGTATCAACGGCAGCGAAGGCTTCACTTCCGGGATAAAGACCCTGGCGGTCGTAAACATCCATGGCGTTAATGATCCAGTCCTCAACCTGCCTCAAATCCATAAACTCAAAAGCTCGGGCTGCGTGACGGACGAACTGAAAACCCATCTCGGAGTTGGTGCGGATGATGACCTCTAGCCAGTGGAGCGTGAACTCCTGTTGTGTTCTGGTGCAGACCGATAGGGCCAGCGCGGGTTCTCGGGCCGTTCGCCTCGATGACAGGACCGCGTCGAGCATTTCGTCGAAACGTTCTTCAAGTGCTTCAAAAGAAAAGGATTTTGCTTCAGGCATCAACGCGATCGGTTCTGTTGTACAGCTTTTTGAGTCAAGTAAGTATACCGAGCGGCCACGGTTTGGCTTCAGTCGGACCTGTTTGCTGGAATCAACCGGCTCAGGCTACAGTGTGTGCTCAGCAGATTAGGGGTAGAAATGGGTAGATTAAGTACTGTACTACTGTGGGCGCAGACACACCCGTTGGTGGTCACGGGTATGCTGGTCGTGTCGTTGCTCTTGGCCGGGGTTTACGCCATCGTGATCTTTATGGCCATCGCTCGTATGGATGCGGATTATTTTATGCGGTCTGAAGCGGACCGAGACAGCTGGCGTTATCGGTACACTGGCCTATGGCTGGTCATTCGCGTCACCAAGAATTTGGTCGGGGTGCTTCTGGTATTGCTTGGTTTGGCTATGCTGGTATTGCCAGGACAGGGCATTCTGACCATTCTGATTGGGATAAGCCTGCTCGAATTTCCAGGAAAACGCAGACTCGAGTTGGCCATCGTGAAGCGGCCGTCGATACGCAGGGCGATCGACCGAATTCGGCAGCGCTCCGGAACAGAGCCACTCAATCTGCCTTGATGTTAGTCGCCCTCGAAGGCGATCAAGGTGCGTGTGGGAACATCCATCGCTTCGAGTTTTTCTTTCCCCCCAAGGTCAGGTAGATCGATCACGAAGCTCGCACCGATCACGAGTGCACCAGCGTCACGAAGCAAGGCAACGGTCGCGCATGCCGTCCCACCGGTGGCAATCAGGTCATCAACTACCAGGACTCGGTCTCCCGACTGCACGCTGTCGGTATGAATTTCAACTACATCCGTGCCATATTCGAGGTCATAGTGCTTGCTGATTGTTTGCCACGGCAGCTTTCCTTTTTTGCGCACGGCGATAAAACCAACCGATAGTTGATGCGCAACTGCTCCACCCAGAATAAATCCGCGTGCCTCAATCCCGGCTACAGCATCGATCTGATTCCCGGCGAATGGTTGAACTAAATCGTCGATGGTCTTCCGAAAACCAGCGGGGTGCTGCAACAATGTGGTGATGTCGCGGAAAATAACACCGGCTTTTGGATAGTCCGGTATAGACCGGATAAGTGTTTCGATGTCCATAGTGGGTTTGCCGTCAGATAAATAATCGGCCGGCAACCGCGTCGAGCATTTTTACGATGGCCGGGTCTCGGGCATCATGTGCTGTAATGAGCGCTGACTCCAGTGCCCGGTCATCTCCTGAAGGACACAGTGCCGGTCGAGTTCGCATTCGAGGAGCGACCGTTTTGATCAGTGAACGGGCCCGGGCAGCATTATCCAGAAGGACACCGATGATTGTCTCGACATCAACGTTGTTGTGGCCATGGTGCCAGCAGTCGTAATCGGTCACCATCGCGACCGTACAGTAGGGTATTTCTGCCTCACGGGCGAGTTTAGCCTCCGGCATGTTGGTCATACCGATCACATCACAGCCCCATTGGCGATAGAGATTTGATTCGGCCAGAGTCGAAAACTGTGGGCCCTCCATAGCAAGGTATGTTCCGCCGCGTTGAACTGGGATATCACAATCCCGGCAGGCGGCCTCGCACCAGTCACCCAGCCGGGTGTTGACCGGGTGTGCCATCGACACATGGGCGACCAAACCGGTGCCGAAAAAACTTTTGTCTCGCGCAAACGTCCGATCTATGAACTGATCGACAATCACAAAGGTCCCTGGCGCCAGATCGTCACGAAAAGAACCAACGGCTGACAGGGAGATAATGTCAGTCACACCAACTCGTTTGAGTGCATCGATGTTGGCTCGGTAATTAATACTGCTCGGGCTGAGCCTATGTCCCCGACCATGCCGGGGCAGAAAAATCATCTGTACACCGTCGAGTCGACCACGAAGTAACTCGTCCGATGGATCTCCCCAGGGACTTTTAACCTGTTGCCAGTGGATATCCTCCAGTCCCTCAAGGTCGTACAGACCGCTGCCACCAATGATGCCAAGCACCGGTGCTGGATGAACATCTGTCATGATCATTTATCTCGCGGTGAGCTAAAACAAGGTTGTGCCCAGTTCGTTGACTGCCGCCTGCATGTCGGGCTCATCTGTGAGTGATGCTGCAATGGCACCCCGGCAGGCTGTGCGGGGTTCGACCCCGCTATGCATGAGTTTGGCTGCATGGACGAGCAACCGCGTACTGGCGCCTTCTTCCAGTCCGTTGCCTTTTAGATTACGGGTCATTGCAGCATACCGAACGAGCAGTTGTGCCATCTGGTTATCAATGCCTGATTCATGGGCAACGATACTTGCTTCGAGTTCAGCTTCGGGGTAGTCAAAATCTATGGCCACAAATCGCTGTCGGGTGCTTTGTTTCAGGTCCTTAAGGACACTCTGATAGCCAGGGTTGTAGGAAATCGCAAGGCAGAATTCCCCCGGGGCTTTGACTGTTTCACCTGTCTTTTCAATCGGCAGTACTCGCCGGTCATCTGCCAGCGGATGGATGACCACGGTCGTATCCTTTCTGGCTTCAACGATCTCGTCAAGGTAACACAGCGCACCCGTTCGTACAGCGTGTGTCAACGGACCATCAATCCAGCGTGTTTCACCGCCGACTATCAGATAACGGCCGACGAGGTCTGAGGCGGTTAGATCATCATGGCACGACACTGTGACCAGGGGGCGTTTCAGTCTCCAGGCCATATGTTCCATAAAGCGGGTCTTGCCACAACCGGTGGGCCCCTTGAGCAGTACCGGGATACAGTTGTTGTAAGCCGCTTCAAAGACCTGAATTTCTTCCCCTTGAGTCGCGTAGAACGGTTCCTGCGTAATATATTCTGTCTGTGCGGTCGGTTGATTCATGATGGTTTGGTGCGGTTCTTTGTTCCCTGTTCTGTCTACCGTTGAATCCCGGTGTTCCGAGAACATAGTCTAGCTGGGGTGGCTGACAAGTCCACCAGGATCCTCGACAGCGGTCGAATACAGTAATGTCATGCAGATGTTAGCGGTCCAATCAAAGGTTGAAAGTGTTTGCCAGTTTCCTTTTAACCGGTGTGTTCTTCAATCGCGCATATTGCGGTAAGCCCTGACGGTATGGCGGATAGTCTTCCCCAGCGATTAGAGGCATCAGGTACTGTCGGCATCTGGCCGTAATGCCAAAACCGTTGCGACTGATGAAACTGCGGGGCATCATTTTTTCCCGGTTTGCAACTCGGTTTAGGTCTGCCTCGCCAATCGTCCAGCGATAGGGAGAGTTTGATATCCGTACTATAGCTGGCATAACGGCGTTCTTTCCGGCTAGAGCGAACTCAACTGCCGCACGGCCGGTGGCATAGGCCTGGTCGACGTCGGTTTTGGATGCGATATGGCGGGCAGAACGCTGAAGATAGTCAGCAACCGCCCAATGGTACTTCAGCCCGAGGTCATCACGGATCATTCCGGCGACGACTGGTGCTACACCACCGAGTTGCGTGTGGCCAAACGCATCTGTGAGGCCCTGGTCGGCTAGGAAACGGCCAGTCGCGTCGCGTGCACCTTCTGAGACAACGATTGAACAGTAGCCAAAACGCTTAATCTTGCGGGTGACTGCAGCAGCAAAGCTTTTGCGTTCAAAAGGAATTTCCGGAAACAAGATGAGTATTGGAATTTCGGTTTTTCGGTCCGACGCCATCCCGCCTGCTGCAGCAATCCAGCCAGCGTGTCGACCCATGACTTCAACGATAAAAACTTTGGTTGACGTTTTGGCCATGGAGGCCACGTCAAAACTGGCTTCACGCGTGGAGACGGCGACGTACTTGGCAACGGACCCGAATCCTGGGCAATTGTCGGTAATCGGTAGATCGTTATCCACAGTCTTGGGAATGTGTATGGCCTGTATCGGATAGCCTTTTGTTCTGGCAAGTTGAGAGATCTTAAGGCAGGTATCGGCAGAATCGCCCCCGCCGTTGTAGAAGAAATAACCGATGTTGTGCGCCTTGAAGACTTCGATGAGTCGTTCATATTCGGCTGCACTCTCAGCAAGGCTCTTGAGTTTGTAGCGGCAGGAACCGAATGCGCCAGCGGGGGTGTGGCGCAGTGCTGTGATAGTGGTCTTTGATTCAAGACTGGTGTCAATGAGATCCTCGTTTAATGCACCGATGATACCGTTGCGACCGGCGTAGACCTTACCGATCTGTTGTCGATTACTCCGTGCGGTCTCTATCACACCACAGGCTGAAGCGTTGATTACAGCGGTAACACCGCCGGACTGTGCATAAAACGCATTTTTGCCTTGGGCCATGGTCTTTTCCTTAAGATGAAATTTATTGGGTTATCAAGTACGACCGCTGAAAAATCAAGTATAGCCATACACCTAAGGTTGCCGTGCTGGCAACCGATTTTTTGCCCTGCTGGAACGCAATCCGATCGCCGGTCGCGCTAGGCATTCAACATTATATTGTCAGCGGAAACCAACGGAATCTGCGAATACATTGACAGATGGAGAAACGGAACTATAGTAGGCGCCCCGATTTTTCATCGAGCGGAGAGATTGGATAGTTAGGGCTGCTGAGATTTCGGCTTGTATTCGCTGATAAAACACCAGTAAAACAAGGACTCTGGAATGAGAATAGTGCTGTTGGGTGCACCAGGCTGTGGAAAGGGGACCCAAGCCAAATTAATGGCTGGGAAATATCGAGTGCCGCAGATCTCCAGTGGAGAACTTCTTCGACAGGCGGTGTCAGAGAAAACGGAACTGGGTAAACGGGTTGAATCGATCATGGCGTCTGGCGAACTGGTATCGGACGACATCGCAACCGACGCAGTAACGGAACGGCTTCGTAGCAATGAAAGCAAACGAGGATTTGTCTTGGATGGCTTTCCCCGCACGATCCCCCAGGCCCAGCAACTTGATACACGCTTGGGCTGGATGAACCGGCCGCTACAGTTAGCTTTGTATTTCTCGCTTGACCCAGCAGTGGTTGTAAAACGAACCCTTGGACGCCTGGAATGTGCGAAATGCGGCGCATCATACAACCGATATTTCTCGCCACCAGCCAAACGTGGAATCTGTGAACACTGTGGTTCAAAAGAGCTTGTTCAACGACTGGATGATCGTCAGCACGCAGTGCGTGCTCGCTTGGATGCGTACGAACGGGACACAGCACCACTGATTACCTATTTTAGGGCCCAGCATAAATTACGTACTGTCGAGGGAGAGGGCGATATTCAGGATATTTTTGGACGAATATGTGAGATCGTAGATACTGAGATTCGGCCTCTCGAGACGAAAGTTATCGCGATAGAAACCGGTCGTGAATACCGGTCCGATGCGCTAACGTTGATCAGTGGCGGTAAGGTGGAGCGACGCGGATTCGCTGGGGACTCCCAAAAAGCTGCTGGGAAGAATGTCGCCAAGAAGAAAGTTGTTAGGAAAAAAGCTGCCGGGAAGGAGGTCGCCAAGAAGAAAGTTGTTAGGAAAAAAGCAGCCCAGAAGAAGGTCGCCAAGAAGAAAGTTGTTAAGAAAAAAATCGTGGTACGAAAATCTGCGAGCAAAAAACGCACACGCAAGGGCTGATGAGCCGTGAATCAATACCCCAACGTTCGAATGCGACGTAACAGGCGGGATACTTTCAACCGAAATCTGGTGCGTGAAGTCAATTTAAGCTGTGAGGATCTAATTCAACCCCTTTTTGTGTGCGAGGGGCAAAATTACCGTGAAGCGATCCCGACTATGCCAGGTATTGAACGCTTGAGCCTGGATCTGATTCTCAACAAAGCTGAGAACTTGGTAGCATTAGGAATTCCAGCTATTGCACTGTTTCCGGTCATACGAGCGGAAGCCAAAACGCCGGATGCTGAAGAGTCTTTCAATCCGGAAGGACTCATCCCCCGCGTTGTGCGTGCGTTGCGTGAGCACCTGCCCGAGTTGGGCGTGATTACCGATGTTGCGCTTGATTGTTACACCAGTCATGGACAGGACGGACTGCTGGATGACAGTGGCTACGTCGTCAACGACGCCACTGTAGCAGTGCTTGTTCGGCAGGCACTTTCTCACGCTGAGGCTGGTGCACAGATCGTGGCACCGTCTGACATGATGGACGGCAGAATCGGGGCGATACGAGAGGCTTTTGAAGGGCAGGGCTATGTGAATACGCGGATTCTTGCTTATTCAGCCAAGTACGCTTCAGCTTTTTATGGGCCTTTTCGTGATGCTGTGGGATCTGCAGAAAACCTCGGTGGTGGTGATAAATACAGCTATCAGGTCGATCCCGGGAATTCGGACGAGGCTATTCGGGAAGTCGAATTGGACCTCGCCGAGGGTGCTGACATGGTTATGGTCAAACCCGGAATGCCTTATTTAGACATAGTCTTCAGGGTCAAACACGAACTCGGTGTGCCCACGTTCGTGTACCAAGTCAGTGGGGAGTACGCAATGTTGAGTGCAGCGACTCAGAACGGTTGGCTAACGCGTCGCGCAGTTGTCAGCGAAGCCTTGTTGGGCTTTAAGCGCGCTGGCGCTGATGCCATTCTGACCTATTTTGCTGAAGAGGTAGCCGGCTGGCTTCAAGCAGACTAGACGATCACTGTTCGTAACGGGTGTATCGTCTCCTGCCGCCAACACGAGTGTATTGACCGTGGGAACGCAAGGTACTGATACCCAGATCACACACTTCGGTTTCCGTCAGGTCGACGAAGATGAGAAAGATACGCTGGTTGCGAGTGTCTTTCGTTCCGTAGCAGGTCAATACGATTTAATGAACGACCTGATGTCTCTGGGTGGTCACCGCTTGTGGAAAGATTTCGTGATCAGCAGGAGTAGTGTACGTTCCGGTCACAAAGTTCTTGATGTGGCCACTGGCACAGCTGATCTCGTTCGCCGATTTGCAGAGCGTGTAGGCCCCGACGGTCAGGTTGTTGGTGTGGATATTAACGCAGACATGCTTGCGATCGGTCGGTCGCGACTGGTAGACGCTGGTATAGCACAAGGGGTTGAACTACTGATCGCAAATGCGGAACAACTGCCTTTCATTGAACATCGATTTGATTGTGTGACCATCGCCTTTGGGTTGAGAAATGTGACGCATATCCCGATTGCACTCCAAGCCATGACCAGGATGCTTCGACCAGGCGGCCGCTTGCTGGTTCTAGAGTTTTCGCAGCCGCGAGACGGACCTTTTGCCCGCTGGTACAACCACTATTCGTTCAAGCTGATACCCCCTCTGGGCAGGGTAGTCGCCGGTGATGAAGAAAGTTATCGCTATCTCGTCGAATCTATCCGCCGTCACCCCGACCAGGAAACGCTGAAAGATATGATGCTCTCAGCTGGACTTGAAGATGTGTCGTATCACAACTTGAGCGGTGGCGTGGTGGCACTGCATGTTGGGTTTCGATACTGAAGATTAGCTCTGAACGCTTATGGAATTCCGACAGATCATGGCGACGGTTCTTGAGCGTTCCCTGAACGCGACGCTGGCGATGGATCCTGGGTCTGTGCAGCTGTTGGCCAAGTTAGAAGGTAGGGTCATCGCAATGAACATCGAATCACTGGACGGAAGTTTCTACCTTCTGCCCCATAGAGACCGGGTGTCGATTGAGATCGATCACGATCAAAACCCCGACATTGTCATCGAGGGTGGATTACTCGCATATGCGCGAAGCGCGACCGCCAGCGTCAGGGGATCGGCTAACCCTGACCAGTTGCTGGAGATCAGCGGTGACGCTAATTTGGTTGCAGTAATGCGGGATTTTCTCAGATCACTACAGCCAGATTTCGAAGAACGATTGTCATCACTGATCGGTGATATTCCGGCCCGCCAGGCAGGTAATCAGATTCGGTCCTTCGCCGAATGGGCCGAGCAGGTCGGTCAGTCTATTGCTGTCAATACGGGCGAGTATCTCACTGAAGAGAAGCGGCTTCTTGTGGTTAGATCAAGAATCGACCGTTTCCTTATTGCGGTAAATCAGCTGCGAAATGATACTGAGCAGTTGGCAGGGCGACTGGGTACGTTAGAAAAGGTTGAACGCAAAGGCGGATGATGGTCGGCGCTAGGCAGACACTCCGGTTGTTTCGCATTGTCCAGATCCTGGTCAGGCACGGGCTGGATGAGTTCATCACGGTTTTGCACCTGTTCCGGCCGTATCGGGCTTTGCTTTACCTTTTCCCTGGTTTTTGGTTCCGGAATCTGGACAGACCGCGTGGCCAGAGGCTGCGGGAGGCGCTGGAGGAACTCGGCCCGATTTTCGTAAAGTTCGGTCAGCTATTGTCGACACGGCCGGACCTGATCCCTGAAGATATCGCCAGTGAGTTAACCCGGCTCCAGGACCGTGTCGAACCTTTCCCCGGTAAGACAGCGCGCGCTGCCATTGAATTGGCTTATGACGGACCTGTGGAAGCACATCTGGCTGAATTCGAAGATCAGCCTATGGCCTCGGCTTCAGTGGCCCAGGTACACAGGGCCAGGCTTCTTGACGGAACCAAAGTGGTGGTCAAGGTGTTGCGCCCCGGTATAGAGGTTGCGATAGACAGGGACCTCGCCCTGCTTCAGGCCTTGGCGCACATGGCAGACAGACACTGGTCAGAAGCGAAACGACTGCGCCCAGTGGAAGTCGTCGAAGACTACGATAAGACGATTCATGACGAACTTGATCTGATGCGGGAAGCAGCAAATGCAGCCCAGTTGCGCCACAATTTTCTTGACTCCGATCTTATCTACGTGCCGCAAGTCTACTGGGAGCATTGCCGGCGTGACGTTATGGTTATGGAACAGATCGATGGCATACCTATACGCGATGTCGACGCGATAAAAAAAGCTGGTGTAGATATGAAGCAACTGGCACACAATGGCGTAGAAATCTTTTTTACACAGGCATTTCGTGATGGGTTTTTTCACGCTGACATGCATCCAGGTAACATCTTTGTTGGACCCGATGGTCAATATCGAGCGGTTGACTTCGGTATCATGGGGACACTGAGCGAACTGGACAAGCGATACTTGGCCGAAAATCTACTCGGCTTTTTCAATCGTGACTACCGGGCCGTTGCTCGAGCACACCTGCGGGCGGGGTGGGTACCTGCAGATACCCGCGCTGACGAATTTGAGTCAGCGGTTCGTACCGTCTGTGAACCGATCTTTGCCAAGCCGATCAGCGAAATATCATTTGGTCGACTGGTGATCCGGCTTTTCCAGGTGGCGCGGCGGTTTAACATGCCGGTGCAACCGCAGCTGGTCTTATTGCAGAAAACCCTGTTGAACATCGAAGGTTTGGGGCGTCAGCTTTATCCCGAACTCGACCTCTGGGAAACGGCCAAACCGTTCCTCGAACGTTGGATGCGTGAGCAAATCGGACCGCAGGCCTTATTCAATACTGTTCGACAGGAACTCCCGCAAATCGCAGCGCTGTTGCCACGGCTACCGGGCCTGACGCAAGATCTGTTACAGCGCTTCCAAGATGATGAATCGTATTCACAGGCCCGAACCCGGGAGATTGAGGCGCTGAATTGTCGGATTGACCGCAGTGAGCGGCGGCTGACAGGCGCCCTGCTTGGCAGTGCAGTCGGGCTGTCCGGTGTGCTCATACTGTTGTTCGGTAGTGAGACGCTGGGATCGATGGCGGCGGCCCAAGGGGTGGGTACAGGCATGTGCCTATTTGGCGTCATTGTAGGACTTTACAGCTGGTTGGCTGCGGCTCGGCGACCATAAAGTGCCGATTCGGCACAGAAAGACAATTTAACCAATGATAATACTTGGTTTTTACGGTAAATCCTTATAATATTACTAGGTTATTCTGGCGGTGCTTAAGCCAATGGGGTGAACTCAACAACGTAAACTTACGAGTGACCCCCTAGTCCAGCGACTGAATTTGCGACGCTTCGGGCACTATCTTAGACACAAGGGGAGGTAAATATGCGATTAACAACCAAGGGCCGTTACGCGGTGACCGCGATGCTTGATCTGGCACTGAATCAGGGCAAGGGCGCTGTGACGCTTCAGGACATTGCGTTGAAACAGGAGATCTCACTCTCGTATCTTGAGCAGCTATTTGCCAAATTACGTGGCGACGGTTTGGTCAGGGGCACCCGGGGTCCCGGCGGGGGCTACCGGCTTGCACGGAGTGCTGAGGCCATCTCAGTTGCTGCAATCATCAGTGCGGTTGATGAGAAAGCGGATATGACCCGATGTGGCGGTGAGGCAAACTGCCAGGATGGCGAAAAGTGTCTAACCCACGAGCTGTGGGCAGAACTTAGCCTGGAGATCTATGAATTTTTGGACGGCGTCACATTGTCTAATCTTGTGAGCAGACCGGAAGTTCGAAAGGTAGCCGAGAGCCAGGAGATTGCACAACAGAGCCACCCCAGTGGCATGCAGTCTATCATCGTTGAACCTGATCAATTGACAGGTACGACTGACAGGTACTAACTCCTTCGCATAATATTCAGAAGGTTCCTAGCAACCTCTGTTTGTGTTCCAAATTCTTACAGGCAACAATATGAGTTCATCGGTATCAACAATCAGTGACCTAATCGGTCGTGAGTACAAAGAAGGGTTCGTCACCGAGGTCGAAACGGACACCTTTCCACCTGGGCTGGACGAAGATGTAATTCGAGCCTTGTCTACAAAAAAGAACGAGCCTGAATTTATGCTCGACTGGCGCTTGAGTGCGTTTCAACGCTGGCAAGAGATGGCTGAGCCAAGCTGGGCACATGTCAGTTACCAACCGATCGATTTTCAGGCGATTAGTTATTATTCTGCGCCGCGCAGTGTGGGGGACGGCCCCCAGAGTCTCGATGAGGTCGATCCGAAAATTCTGGAGACGTACAACAAGCTGGGCATTCCGCTGCAAGAACAGAAATTCCTCGCGGGTGTCGCTGTGGATGCGGTTTTTGACAGCGTGTCAGTCGCGACAACATTCAAGAGCAAACTCGCCGAAGCTGGGGTGATCTTCTGCCCGTTTTCAGAGGCTGTGCAGGAGCACCCGGAACTGGTGCGTCGATATCTGGGAGCGGTTGTGCCAGCGGGGGATAATTTCTACGCCGCCCTCAATGCGGCTGTTTTCAGCGACGGCTCATTCGTTTATATCCCCAAGGGGGTGCGTTGCCCGATGGAACTGTCGACATATTTTCGGATTAACGCATTAAACACCGGGCAGTTTGAGCGAACGTTGATTGTCGCGGAAGAAGACAGTTATGTCAGTTACCTGGAAGGATGCACGGCGCCGATGCGCGACGAGAACCAGTTGCACGCCGCAGTGGTTGAACTGGTGGCAATGAAAGGTGCCCAAATCAAATACTCTACAGTACAAAATTGGTACCCGGGCGACGAGGACGGTCGTGGCGGCATCTACAACTTCGTCACCAAGCGTGGTGCCTGTAGAGGTGACGATGCCAAGATATCGTGGACCCAGGTCGAAACAGGATCAGCAATTACCTGGAAGTATCCCAGCGTCTTGCTTGAGGGCGATCGGTCGGTTGGAGAATTCTACTCAGTGGCACTGACCAACAACTGCCAACAGGCAGATACAGGAACCAAGATGGTCCACATCGGCAAAAACACCAGTAGTACCATCATCTCCAAGGGTATTTCAGCAGGCCGTGGTCAGAATGCCTATCGCGGCCAGGTTAAGATACTCAAGGATGCTGAAAATGCGCGCAACTACTCCCAGTGTGATTCCCTGCTGATGGGGGACCGCTGCGGTGCACATACCTTTCCCTACGTGGAAGTGAAAAATCCAACCGCAACGGTCGAACACGAAGCAACCACTTCAAAAATCGGCGAAGACCAGTTGTTTTATTGCCGGCAACGAGGTTTGTCGGAAGAAGACGCGGTATCGATGATTGTCAATGGATTCTGCAAGGAAGTTTTCAAGGAGTTGCCCATGGAGTTTGCGGTAGAGGCGCAGGCGCTGCTAGGCGTCAGTCTGGAGGGGGCTGTGGGATGATGTGGTGGAATAAATCAGTAGAACGAGTATGGTGGAGTAAAAACCAATGTTGAGCGTGACTAATCTTGATGTTGCCGTTAACGGGGACATGATCCTCAATGAGCTTAACCTCCAAGTCCAGGCAGGTGAAGTTCACGCAATAATGGGTCCAAATGGTTCAGGTAAAAGCACACTCGCAAACGTGTTAGCTGGCCACCCCGGCTATGAAGTCACGGCAGGGTCGGTTATTTACGAGGGTCAAGATCTACTGCAAATGGACCCTGAAGAAAGGGCGCGTCAAGGAGTCTTTCTTGCCTTCCAGTACCCGGTCGAGATTCCCGGGGTCAGCAATGTTTATATGTTGAAAGCAGCTGTCAACCAAATCCGAAAACATCGCGGGGAAAACGAACTCGATGCGGTAAAATTTCTTAAGCTGGTGCGCGAGAAAATGAAGCTGGTCGACATGAAGGAAGAATTCTTACACCGCTCGGTTAACGAAGGATTTTCTGGGGGTGAAAAAAAACGCAACGAGATATTCCAGATGGCCATGTTGGAACCAAAACTTGCTATCCTGGACGAAACTGATTCGGGTCTGGATATCGATGCCCTCAAAGTCGTCGCCCAAGGTGTGAATGAGTTGCGGGACGCGAGCAGATCGATTGTCATGGTCACACACTACCAGCGACTGCTCGATTACATCGTACCTGACTACGTTCATGTTCTGGCCGGTGGACGAGTACTCAAGTCGGGTGGTAAAGAGCTGGCTTTAGAGCTTGAAGAGCACGGTTACGGCTGGATCGAAGACCAAACCGCCGAACTTCTCGAAACCAGGGCCTGAACCCGTGAATACTGTTGCCTCTAGCACCGACGTTGCCGACTACATTGTGGCACAGCAGGTCGCAGCCGACGCACTGCCGGCTGCTGGTACGCCCTGGTTGGACGCCAGTCGAGACAAGGCCAAGGCGATTCTGGCTGATGTTGGGCTACCCACGACACGGCTGGAGGACTGGAAATACACCAACACGCGATCGATTACACGATCCAGATTCGATCCGGTCCTGCGTTCGGAAAACTGGTCTGATACCGCGGTTATTGAACAACTGAAAGTACCCGAACTTAACAGTCATCGACTCGTATTTGCCGACGGGATCTTCGTGTCTGGATTATCAAGCGATACCGATCTGCTCCGGGGTGTCAGGGTCATGAGTATGGCGCAGTTGTTGCAGTCTGAGCCGGAGTATTTGAAATCTGCATTGGGGTCAGCTCTACCGGAATCACCGCATGGATTTACGGCGATGAATTCGTCGTTCATATCGGATGGTGCTTTTGTGGAAATTGGTGCCGAAGTCATGCTCGATAAACCGATCGAACTTCTGTTTGTTTCAGCATGTAGTGGCAAAAATCGGCTGGGACTGCCTCGAAACCTGGTGCTGTGCCGATCCGGTAGTTCTGCGACCGTTGTCGAGCGTTACCTGTCAGCAACAAAGTCTCGGTCACTGACTAATGTTGTCACCGAAGTGGTACTCGACGGCAGCGCCAGGTTAAATCATTACCGGGTTGTTGACGAAAGCGCTGACAGTTTTCACGTTGGCGGTCTTTTTGCACAACAGGATCAATCGAGTCGGCTTGACGCCTGCTCTGTTGTAGTGGGTGGTGGTCTGGTACGAAACGATGTGCTGGTAAACCTGAATGCGCCCGGTGCGGCAGTTGATCTAACCGGCCTTTATCTCGGTCGAGGCCGAAGCCACGTTGATAACCATACGCATGTGGTTCACCATACACCAGAGGGCACTAGTCGGGAACATTACAAAGGTATCTTGGATGATCGTTCCCGGGCTGTCTTTCACGGTCGAATTACAGTCGGATCAGGAGCCCAGCAGACCGATTCAGAGCAGAGCAATCAGAATCTGCTGCTATCCAGAGAGGCCGAAGTAGACACCAAGCCGCAGCTTGAGATCTATGCAGACGATGTGAAGTGTGCGCACGGGGTCACCGTCGGCCAGTTGGATGAAAACGCTGTTTTCTATTTGCGTGCGCGTGGGGTCGGTGAGGACGAAGCTCGAAAAATGCTCACGCTAGCCTTCGCTGCCGATGTCCTTGCAAAGATCAAGCTACCTGCGCTTAAAGGCTACCTTGAACGTTGTGTCAGCGATTTGTTGTTGTCCGTATCGCACACCAGTTGATGAACGCCCCTCGAGCCAGTGCACAAGGCGCACTCTCCCCACTTGATGTCGAAGCGGTAAGGCGAGACTTCCCGGCATTACACCAGCAGGTCAATGACCGGCCGCTGGTTTATTTGGACAGCGGTGCGAGTTCGCAGAAGCCCGAACAAGTTATCGAAGCACTGAACAACTACGAGCGACATGACCACTCGAATGTGCATCGTGGTGTTCACACCCTTAGTCAGCGCGCAACTGAGGCTTATGAAGCATCGCGTACCAAGGTGCAACAGTTTATCAATGCCGGATCAGTCAAGGAAGTTGTGTTTACCCGCGGAACGACAGAGGCTATTAACTTGGTCGCCCAGAGTTATGGTCGTGCAAATCTGCGATCTGACGATGAAGTACTGATTACAGAGATGGAGCATCACGCCAACATTGTTCCTTGGCAGTTATTGTGTGAACAAACCGGCGCCAAACTCAAGGTTGTTCCGTTTGACGATACGGGTGTACTGGAGATGTCGCGGCTTAAGGACCAACTCACCGAAAAGACACGCATCGTTGCCGTGACACATGTCTCGAACGCATTGGGTACGGTCAACCCGGTCGGGCAGATTATTCAACTGGCGCACGATGCCGGTGCAGTTGTTCTAGTGGATGGTGCACAGGCGATTCCGCACGGACCGGTCGATGTCACTGCGCTGGAGTGTGACTTCTACACGTTTTCCGGACACAAAGTTTATGGCCCCACCGGCATCGGTGTCTTGTACGGTAGAGAATTCCTGCTCGAAGCCATGCCGCCATGGCAGGGTGGAGGTGACATGATCAAAACAGTCAGTTTTGATGAAACGACCTACAACGATCTGCCTTACAAATTTGAAGCAGGAACACCGCATATCGCCGGGGCTATTGGTCTGGGTGCTGCTGTGGATTATGTGGCAGCGCTAGGCCCCGATCGCATCGCTGTGCACGAGCATCAGTTAATCAACTATGCAACCGAACGAGCGAACGCGGAAAAAGACATGCAGATTTTTGGCCAAGCACCAGACAAGGCGGGCATCCTGTCTTTTGTCCTGGACGGTATACACCCACACGACATCGGAACAATTCTTGATCATGAGGGAGTTGCGATTCGAACCGGACATCATTGCGCCATGCCGGTAATGACGCATTACGGGGTTTCAGCCACAGCAAGAGCCAGCTTCGGTCCCTATAACACGATCGATGAAATCGATGTTCTGTTTAGGGCGATGGAGAAGGTGCGCGAGATGTTCAGACAATGACTGAACTGCGAGATCTTTATCAAGCCGTAATTCTCGACCACAACAACAATCCACGGAATTTCGGTAAGTTGACATCGGCCAATCGACATGCCAAAGGAGTGAATCCTCTGTGTGGTGACCAGGTCAATGTGTACTTTAGTCTCGACGACGACGCCTGGGTGAAGGAAGTTGGATTTGAAGGCCGCGGTTGCGCGATCTGTATGGCGTCAGCTTCGATCATGACCGAGACAGTTAAGCATCTGAGCATCGTGCAGGCCGATCAGTATGTCACGGCATTCTGCAGCCTGGCAGGCGGTGAGAAATCCGAAGTCACGGAGGGGCTTGATCTGTCGACGCTGAAGGTACTGGCCGGCGTTAAGGCTTACCCGGCGCGTATCAAATGTGCAACCTTGGCGTGGCACACAGCTCATTCAGCGTTGTCGAAGGGTGGCGCAAGCGTTACAACCGAAACCTGAAGATGTAGAAAATCATGGGTATTAAGAAACACTACGATGCGTTTGTCGGTAAGTTTATGGGTGGAGAAAATGAGGACTCGACACTGTCCTACGCGGAAGTCGGTGAATCGGCCAGTGCTGCAGAGTTTGCGGAGGATGGGTCGTCACTAGACCATGACAGTGCCGTGATTGAGCCCGTTTCAGAGGGTGCGATTGCTCCAGACACTGTAATCACCCCTGATGCCGACCAAGATTCGGTTGAGACAGAATCCGAACTAGAAACAGGGCCACAGGTTACGGGTGGTGGTGACCCCGAACTCCGGAGTCGAGTCATTACAGCACTTAAGGAAATCTACGATCCCGAGATACCTCTGAATATCTATGATCTGGGCCTGATCTACCGGATAGATATAGACCCGGACACTAATACCAGCATTGATATGACGTTAACGTCGCCAAACTGTCCAGTCGCTGAGAGTCTTCCGGGTGAAGTTGAAAACGCCGCAAAAGCCGTTGACGGGATTGGTGATGTTCAACTTGAATTGGTCTGGGATCCGCCCTGGGATATGGATCGCTTGGGTGAGGCGGCTCGACTTGAACTGGGCCTGTTCTGAACGGCTATGAGCGATTGGTTAAACGTTGCATCCACTGACGAGTTGAAACCTGGTGAAGTCAAGGTTGTCGATGTAGACGGCACCGATGTCGCTTTGTTTAACATCGCTGATGAGTACTTTGCAGTTGAGGACGTTTGCACTCATGACGGTGCGGAAATCGCTTCCGGATGTATTCACGGGGATGTCATAGAATGTCCAAGACATGGTGCTCGATTCAGTATCCGTACTGGCGAAGTTACAGCTCCGCCGGCCTATGAGCCGCTTCACCTCTTCGCGCTTGAAGTGAGAGCTGAACAGATTTTTGTACGCGATGATAGGTGGGACTGAGGCAGCGAAGTCCACACAGTATTTGATCCATAGCCGGAAAATGACGAAAAAGCTGTTTATCAAAACTTTTGGCTGCCAGATGAACGACTATGATTCACGAAGGATCGTGGATCTGCTCGCTCAATCACACGGCATGGAAAAAACCGATGATGCCCAATCGGCGGATGTTCTGCTGCTGAACACCTGTTCTGTACGGGAGAAAGCGCAAGAGAAAGTATTCTCACAACTGGGTCGCTGGCGTGAATTGAAGGACAGCCGGCCACAACTGGTGATTGGGGTGGGGGGTTGTGTGGCCAGCCAGGAAGGAGAGGCAATTCTCAATCGAGCTCCGTATGTCGATCTGGTATTTGGACCACAGACCTATCATCGATTGCCATCGATGTACGATGTACTGATGTCAGAGCGACAGGGCCGGGTGGATGTCAGTTTTCCGGAGATCGAAAAATTTGACTACCTGCCGCCACCCCAGAGCGACGGTTGCAGAGCTTTCGTTTCCGTCATGGAAGGTTGTAGCAAGTATTGCACTTTCTGTGTCGTTCCCTACACCAGAGGAGAAGAATTCAGTCGACCGTTTGACGATGTAATCACAGAAATCTATGAACTTGCAGAGCAAGGTGTTAAAGAGGTAACTCTACTCGGACAGAACGTCAACGCTTATGCCGGCGCTCGACACGGTGGCGGCAAGGTCGGTTTTGCGGAACTGGTCCGTTACAGCACGGCAGTAGAAGGTATTGAGCGGTTGCGGTACACCACCTCTCACCCGATCGATTTTGATCAGGACCTGATAGACGTTTATGCCGATGTACCTGAACTTGTCAGCCATCTTCACCTCCCGGTACAGAGTGGCTCCGATAGGATACTCAGGCTGATGAAACGTGGTTACACCGTGGCAGATTACGAACAGATTATCAGGCANGTGAAGTTACAACGCCCAGNGTTGGNNGTTTCAACNGACTTTATAGTTGGATTCCCCGGNGAAACCGATGACGATTTTGATCAGACCATGGACTTGGTTGANCGTGTGGGATTCGACCAGTCGTACAGNTTNGTTTACAGTGCCAGGCCNGGCACNCCGGCNGCAGTGTTGACGGACGAATTGTCTGCAGAGGTCAAACAGCAGCGGNTAATCCGCCTGCAGGAACGAATCCGGCAGTTTGCGAGTTCGATNAGTCAGCAGATGATTGGCACCNTCCAACGGGTNCTGGTCGACGGACNGTCAAGAAAAGATCCCCAACAGTTAAGCGGTCGCACNGACAACAATCGGGTGGTCAATTTNTTGNGTTCTTCACAGTGTNAGAACCAGTTTGTTGATATCATGATAACCGAAGCCCTGCCGAATTCTCTGCGTGGCCACAGGGNTGAGGACACTNCTAAGAATTCTGCTATCATGAGAACCGGTCAAACACGGGCAAGCAACGTCGCTTGAAGACGATAACAACTCCGGTCACCTTCCACCTCAATCCGGAAAGCAACCAGCGCCTCGCTGGTCTGTGTGGTGAATACAACTTTAACCTCAAACAGNTCGAGGAACGTCTCGGTGTGAAGATTTCTCACCGGGGGCACCTNTTCTGCATAGACGGTAGGTTTGATGCTGTTAAGCAGGCAGAGACCGTGCTCCAAGCGCTGTACCGTGATACTGAGACTGATCCAGCATTGACTGCGGAAAAGGTTCACTTGGCAATCTCGCAGATTCCGTATGATAAAGAAGCTGGCGAACCAGAAGCCGAAGATATCGTGATTCGTGTTCGCAAGACCATAATTCAAGGCAGGAATCCAAACCAGCGATCCTATCTGCGTAACATCATGACCCATGATCTCACCTTTGGTATTGGGCCAGCTGGTACCGGCAAGACATACCTAGCCGTCGCCTGTGCTGTGCAGGCCTTGGCAGATAANGAGGTAGACAGAATTATTTTGGTGCGACCCGCGATTGAGGCTGGTGAGCGTCTTGGTTTTTTGCCTGGTGATATCGGTCAGAAAGTGGATCCGTACCTCCGGCCTCTTTATGACGCGCTGTACGTAATGCTGGGATTTGAGCGTGTCGGCAAACTCATGGATCGAGGAATAATTGAGTTGGCACCGTTGGCTTACATGCGTGGTCGTACGCTGAATGAATCGTTCATCATTCTTGACGAGGCTCAGAATACGACGAGCGACCAGATGAAAATGTTTCTTACACGGATTGGCTTTGGTTCCAAAAGTGTAATCACGGGGGATGTGACACAGGTCGATCTGCCGAAGGGATCTCGCTCAGGGCTTCGTCATGCCAGTGGTGTACTCGCTCATGTAGAAGGCATCGCGGTGTCTCAATTNACTTCACGTGATGTAGTCAGACATCCCTTGGTTCAGAAAATCGTGGAAGCCTATGAAGTCGACGAGGGAGAAAGACCAAAGTAGTGAACAATGCGATCGAAGTCCAGCTGAGTCATGACGACGAACTAGTGCCGGATGGACCAAGGATTACAGCCTGGGTTGATTGCGCTCTGAAGTCTGTACAANAAAGAGCTGTATCGATCACGGTGCGAGTTGTTACGCGAGAAGAAATGCAGAGCCTAAACGTCCGTTTCCGGGGCCAGAACTCCGCCACCAACGTTCTTTCATTTCCCTCGGACGATCGTGGATCGCAGCGCACGGGAGTCAGAGGTGATATCGTGGTTTGTTCAGTAGTTGTTCAGACCGANGCACAAGAACAGAACAAAGCCGTGGATGCACACTGGGCCCATATGATTATTCATGGTGTACTGCATCTGTGTGGGTATGACCATACAACCGATGCTGTGGCTACTGACATGGAATCCCTCGAAGTGCTAATTCTTCATCAGTTGGGATTTCCAGACCCCTACCAATTGCACTAGGTGATAGGCCCGGCTTATGTCAAATAGACAACAATGGTGGCGCCCTGTCATCAGTCGGTTGTGGCTTTTTCTTCGCGGGGTACCGTTGAGTCGAGAGCAACTGTTTAATGTGTTGCGGCAGGCNCATCACAGAGAATTGTTGGACGACGATACCTTACTGATGATGGAACGCGTCGCGGCGGTTTCTGACCTTCAAGTGGATCAGGTCATGGTTGCCAGAGCGCAGATGGTCACCGTAGATTCCAGCCAGACGTTGGATGAACTGCTACCGGTAATTATCGAATCAGCGCATTCGAGATTTCCAGTGACGGGCGGTGATCGCGATACAGTACTTGGGATCTTATTGGCCAAGGATCTGTTGCGCCATCTTCGTGAAAATGGCGACCATAACCTACCCTGGGAAAGGCTGTTGAGACCGGCGGTGTTTATTCCGGAGAGCAAACGTCTGAACGTGCTCTTGCAAGAGTTCAGGGCCAGTCGCAATCACATGGCTATTGTGGTGGATGAATATGGTGGTGTCGTTGGCCTGATAACTATTGAAGATGTACTTGAACAGATCGTAGGCGACATTGAGGATGAACATGATGTCGATGAAGGAGCCGGTATGGTTCTCCGACGTGGCACTGACTATTGTGTGGTTAAGGCAATGATGCCGATCAGTAGTTTTAATCAAATCTTCGATACCGAACTAAACCCGCTGGAGTTCGACACATTGGGGGGGCTTGTTACGTCCGAACTTGGCCATCTACCGGCCAGAGGTGAATCAGTAGACCTGCCGGGGATTCATGTCGAAGTACTCAGTGCCGACAGCCGCCTTCCCCGCTTACTGCGGGTCACTCGCAAGCCTTTGCCTTGACACCGCCGGCGGTCGAAGTGGTCCGGCCAGCACATTGAGGTATAGCGGTTTATTGAGGCGGTTCGGCCCAACCCTTACTGCCGTCGCAGCCGGCGGTCTATTTCCGTTGGGTTTTGCACCGTTCGAGTATGCACTGGTGGCNCCCCTGTCGTTGGCGGTACTGTTTTTGCTGTGGTTAACAGCTGGTCCGCTGCTGGCAGCTTTGTTGGGGTTCTGGTTTGGTATAGGTGCCTTTGGTATGGGCGTATCTTGGGTTTATGTCAGTCTGCACGACTTTGGCCAGATGCCCGCACCCCTTGCCATCTTGGCCGTTGTCATTTTTGTGTTGATGATGTCGGGATATATAGCGGCTACCGGTTGGCTACAGTCTTGTTGTCGTCAGCATGGGTCAGCTGTGAGANTGCTACTGATCATGCCCGCCTGCTGGATTCTTGGGGAATGGCTACGCGGCTGGCTATTTAGCGGGTTTCCGTGGCTCTATCTCGGTTATGGGTTGATTGATACACCGCTGGCGGCACTGGCGCCTGCTGGCGGCGTGTTGGCAGTCGGTGCNGCNGGCGCAGTCTGTGGTGCCGCGATCATGATGCTGGTTACAGGGCCGCTACGAGACCGTGTGCTGGCAGTTTGTACCCTGGNCATCGTCGGAGCGGGCGTGTTGGTGCTTGATCGNATTGAATTTGTTCAATCTACTGGAAAGCCGCTTCGGATCGCGATCATTCAGCAGAATGTTTCCCTCGAGCGCAAATGGTCTGCGGATAATCTTGAAGCAATCGCTCAGGGCTATTTGTCGGTTTCCCGTCAAGTAGAGCAAGCGGACCTGATTGTTTGGCCCGAAGCAGCACTGCCGCTTTACTATGACCAAATTCCGCCAGCCTACCTCACGCAACTCAGAGTGCTACCGGCCGACATATTATTGGGTGTTCTGGAACGCAGCCGAAACAACGAGAGAACAGAGTTCTTCAATAGCGCACTGGGCCTGGGTGTAGTCGATTCTATGTACCGCAAACAGCGCTTGGTACCATTCGGTGAGTTTCTTCCATTCCGCCCACTCTTCAGNTGGGTACTGAACTATTTGAACATCCCGATGTCTGANTTTGCGGCCTGGCCGACGGCGCAACTGCCAATGCGTCTGGCAGGGCAACCTGTCGGTGTTTCGATCTGTTATGAAAATGAATTTGGACATCTCATCAGAAAATCATTGCCAGCATCTGCAGTACTGATCAATCTCAGCGAGGAAGGGTGGTTTGGTAACTCTCTGGCCCCACATCAGCGACTGCAGATGGCCCGTATGCGAGCTATGGAAAGCGGTCGGGCACTGATCAGGGCCAGTAACAATGGACTGTCCGCGCTGATTTCTGCCAAGGGAAATCTACTCACCGTCGCACCACAGTTTCAACCCGACACGGTTCGCGGTAGCGTTGTCCCGATGTCCGGTGTCACACCGTTTGTACGCCTGGGCAACCTACCGATATTGCTGCTGTCAGTATTGGTGATCGCAGGCTCATTCTTGAAGCGATTTAGGTACCGTACAGTCTAATGAGTCCTGAGCAGTCAGTGCTAAACTGCCCCGATGGAGACCTATTCTGATAACCGGCTGGTTGTGGCTATCTCTTCTCGGGCGTTGTTTGATCTCGAAGAGAGTCATCGTGTCTTCACCGAAGAGGGTGTTGACGCATATTGTCAGTACCAGATCAGCCACGAAGACGAGGTTCTAAAGCCCGGAGTGGCTTTTTCGTTGACCCGCAAACTGCTGAATCTTAACCGTTTAGAGAGAACCAACCGGCGTGTCGAAGTGGTGCTGATATCNCGCAACAGTGCTGACACTGGCCTGCGGATATTTAATTCGATCAGCCACTACGGNCTGGGAATTACACGAGCTGCATTTTCAGGTGGTGCCAGTCCGTTTTCCTACGTCGCNCCGTTTAATGCCGACCTGTTTCTTTCTACTGATCCNCAGGATGTGCGACGCGCGCTCGACGCTAACATCGCGGCNGCCACNATCGTGCCCTCGCAGATTGTTGATAGCGAAGGTGATCAATTACGGATCGCATTTGACGGCGATGCCGTTCTGTTTGCTGATGATTCCGAACGGGTCTACCAGGAACAGGGTTTGGTCGCCTTCTCTGAATCCGAACGGGCNGCGGCGGCTTCACCCATGGTCGGAGGGCCGTTCCGACATTTTCTTTCCATTCTTCATCACCTGCAGTCTGACTGGCCAGAGGATTGTTCACCAATCCGTACCGCTTTGTTCACCGCCAGGAGTGCACCAGCACACGAGCGGGTTATCCGAACACTCAGGGCATGGAACATACGCATTGATGAAGCCGTATTTCTGGGAGGGCTGGATAAAGGCGCCTTTTTGAGGACTTTTGGGGCGGACATTTTTTTCGATGATCAGACAGAACACTGCGAATCAGCGCGCCAGTTTGTGGCAACTGGCCATGTTCCACATGGTGTGGCAAACGAAGGGGGTTGATGGGGTTTCGATGTAGCTTGATATAATTCGTCGGCCNGCTGTGTGGATACGGCGCCAGCAGATCAATTTCCCTTGCTTGAATTCAAATTATGAAANCACTGATTCGNCAGACCATAACCTGTGCGTCGATCATGTTGCTTCTGGGGCCGATNCAGTCGAACGGAGCGGGCTTGCCGCTCGCACTCGATGGCGAGACTCTGCCCAGTCTGGCGCCCATGCTGGAAGATGTACTACCGTCTGTGGTCAATATTTCGACCGAGGGGCGGGTGTCAGCTGGCAGCAGCCCTTTCCAATCGGATCCATTTTTCGAGCGTTTTTTCAATATGATGCCCGACAGTCAACCCAGACAGCGCCGTACACAGAGNCTGGGATCGGGTGTCATCATTGACAGTGAATCCGGCTACGTAGTGACCAATCATCATGTGATCGAAAACGCGGACCAGATTCGTGTTCGTTTGGATGANGGCCGTTCGTTTGAGGCGAAGGTGGTGGGTGCCGATCCCGAAGCCGACGTCGCAGTCATCCAGATACCAGCACAAGGCCTGAAGGCGATNAATATAGGCGATTCCGATTCGCTGCGNGTCGGAGATTTTGTGGTCGCGATCGGCAACCCGTTTGGATTAAGTCAAACGGCGACGTCCGGCATNGTCAGCGCACTCGGTCGAAGTGGACTCGGTATAGAGGGCTATGAGGATTTTATTCAGACCGATGCATCCATCAACCAGGGAAACTCGGGTGGGGCACTGGTTAATTTGCGTGGAGAACTGATTGGGGTGAACACCGCCATACTTGCTCGAGGTGGTGGTAACGTAGGAATTGGNTTTGCCATTCCGGTCAATATGGTNGTGAGCCTGACCGCGCAGATCATTGAGTTCGGTGAAGTACGGCGCGGTCGACTCGGTGTACACATTCAGGATCTGACACCGGAACTTGCTCAAGCGTTTGGGGTTGANGCCGGTAGTGGCGCGCTGATTTCCAAAGTCATACCGGATTCAGCAGCGAAGGCCGCAGANCTTCGGGAAGGCGATGTCATTACGATGGTAAATGGTCGGGCCATTAAAGGTGCTACAGAGCTTAGGAATGTTATCGGCCTGGCACGGGCCGATGAAGAAATTGAATTGACTTATATCCGTGATCGCAAGTCGTTCAACAAGAAAATACGTATCAGGGCGGTGGTTGCAGAATCGGGACGAGGAATACAGATCAGCGAAAGCTTCGAGGGTGCTCGTCTGGAGGACGTCGACGACAGCAGCAGTCAGAACGGCCAACCCGGCATAAGAGTTGTAGAGGTCNCCTCAGGCAGNGCCGCCTGGCAGGCCGGTCTGCGTTCGGGGGATATTATTCTTTCGGTGAACCGGCAGTGGGTGTTCAGCCTGGAGGATCTGGTACAGATCGTAAACGGTAGAACAAGCGGCCTGTTGCTGAATATTCAGCGAGGTGAATCAGCTTTGTTTCTAGTAATACCGTAACGAGAAACTGGTTCAGCATTTGACCACTACGGTTCAAACTAAACTTCAATCCAGGCCATGAAACANGACCTTATCGCACCGTCTATTCTTTCGGCTGACTTTGCAAAGCTGGGTGAAGACGTCGAAGCTGTGATCGCATCCGGCGCCGACATGGTGCATTTTGATGTTATGGACAACCATTACGTTCCAAATCTGACGATAGGCCCCATGGTTTGCCAAGCCTTGCGCAGCCATGGTATCGAGGCACCCATAGATGTTCATCTGATGGTAAAGCCTGTGGATCGGATTATTCCCGATTTTGCCGATGCCGGAGCGACCTATATTTCTTTCCATCCTGAAGCCAGTGACCATGTTGATCGCACACTACAACTGATTCGAGACAACGGATGCCAGCCCGGCCTAGTGTTCAATCCCGCCACGCCGCTAGATTCTTTGCGCTATGCGATACACGACGTAGACATGATTCTGCTGATGTCAGTGAATCCAGGATTCGCTGGACAGAAGTTCATCTCAACCACACTAGAGAAGCTTATACAGGTTCGGGCGATGATCGACGAATCGGGCTTGGACATACGACTTGAGATCGATGGGGGTGTCAATCTGGAAAACATAGGCGCCATAGCGCAAGCGGGTGCTGACACCTTCGTCGCTGGGTCGGCTGTTTTTAGTGCCGGTAATGATTCGGACCCAAACCGCTACGATTCAGTAATCGGTCAGTTACGTACTGCACTCGCCCAGGCTAGACGATGAGTCAGGCCGGCCTTGGTTCGGCTGGGCGATCCCTTTCACGCCCCCTGTCGGTACGCGCGGTACTGTTTGATCTTGACGGTACGCTGGTCGATTCCGCGCCGGATCTGACCTTTGCAGCCAACAAGATGTTGAGTGCACTGGGATACCCCCCGGTGAACTGCTCGCAAGTGAAGGGCTGGGTCGGTGATGGTGTAGGCAGCTTGGTCCGGCGTGCGCTAACCACGATTTTGGGAGATGTGCCAGCTGAATCCTTGATCGAGCAGAGCTATGTCCTCTTTCAGCGTTATTACGCCGAATCAGTTTATCAAGACAGTACCCTTTATCCCGGGGTCCATGAAACGTTGCAAACGCTGAAATCTAGTGGACTTGCATTAGCCTGCGTCACCAACAAACCGAGCCGTTTTACCAAACCGATGCTGGAGAAATCCGGGTTAACAGGGTTCTTCGGCGCGGTGGTATCCGGCGACGACCTGTCACTGAAAAAACCCGATCCGGCGCCACTGGAGTTTGCCGCCGAGCAATTGGGGGTGCCGCTGACAGCCTGTGTGCTGGTTGGTGATTCGACCAACGACATTCGCGCTGCCGGCGCCGCCGGGATTCCGGTATTGTGGGCCACCTACGGCTATGCCGGCCGGGATGACATCGAACAGGATGCAACTCATGGGGCAATAGATACGATTTTTCAGCTGTGTGAGTGCCTGCAAGTCGCCGGCTGAGTACAATAGACCTAGATCTCCAGGAGATCGACAATACTATTGCTGTTCACCAGTGGGACGACAGCCTTCAAACCCCAATGACCTCACTATCGAACCATTTGTCGTGTTTACTGAACTACGCTGTAGTCGACTGAGCTATACCGGAACTGTGTGCCGTTCAGGAGAAATTCTGAAATGATTAGCCGTTTAGACTATGACCAGTATCGGGCTGCAGGTTTCAACCGTATCCCCATGGTGAGGATGGTGCTGGCCGATTTCGAGACGCCAGTTAGCGCGTATGTCAAACTCGCGCGGGGTGCATACAGCTACCTGCTTGAGTCAGTACAGGGCGGCGAGAAGTGGGGCCGCTACTCGATGATCGGATTGCCGTGTGCAACCGTGATCAAGGTCGACGGTGATCAGGTTGTGATTGAAGAGGCCGGTGAAGTGATTCACAGCCAGTCGACCGATGATCCACTGAGTGCCATTCAACAGATTCAGCATCAGTTCCGTGTTCCTCAGATCGATGGCCTGCCCAGGTTTACCGGCGGTCTGGTCGGTTACTTCGGCTACGAAACAATCAATTATGTAGAAACACATCTGGGGGAGACTGCCAAACCCGATCCAGTTGGAGCGCCGGATATTCTGCTGATGGTGTCAGATGAAGTCGTCGTGTTTGATAATCTCAGTGGTCGGCTCCATGTCATCGTACACACCGATCCTGAAACAGAGGATGCATTTGAAGTCGGTAATCACCGTTTAGACGAACTGGTGAGTCAGATTCAACAACAGACGGTGTCGGCGGCTGTACCAACCACGACGCCGGTTGCCGAGGACGATTTTGTCTCTTCCTTTGAGCAACCCGAGTTTAAAGCTGCTGTTGAAGTGGCCAAGGAATATATTCGCAGCGGCGATGTTTTTCAGACAGTGCTTTCACAGCGCCTGTCCATACCTTTTCGAGCTGAGCCACTGACCATGTACCGCGCACTGCGCACAGTCAATCCGTCGCCCTACATGTACTATCTCGACCTAGAGGATTTCCACATCGTCGGCTCCTCTCCGGAAATTCTGGCCCGACTGGAAGACGGACAAGTTACGGTACGGCCCATTGCGGGCACCCGCCGTCGGGGACACACCGATGAAGAAGACCGGCATCTGGAGCAGGAACTGATTTCTGATCCCAAAGAGCTTGCCGAACATCTGATGCTGGTGGACCTCGGCCGGAACGATGTTGGTCGGATCGCCCAGATTGGTTCCGTCAAACTGACCGCCAAAATGGAAATTGAACGCTATTCACACGTGATGCACATTGCTTCTAATGTCGTGGGGCAACTACGGGATGACTACGATGCGATTGACGTGTTGCGTGCGACATTCCCTGCCGGAACAGTATCTGGCGCACCCAAGGTGCGCGCAATGGAGATCATCGAAGAGTTGGAGCCAGACCGTCGTGGTATTTACGCTGGCGCGCTGGGTTACATTGGTTGGAACGGGAATATGGATACAGCGATTACGATCCGTACTGCGATCATTGCCAATGGACAGCTGTACATTCAAGCGGGCGCTGGTATCGTCGCCGACTCGATCCCCGCGCAAGAATGGAAAGAATGTATGAACAAAGGTCGAGCGGTGTTCCGCGCAGCAGCAATGGCTGCTCAAGGGCTCGATCTGGCAGTACTTGATAACTAGTCCGGTGTAGTAACTGACAGAGTTAGTCCAGGAAATTTAGACATGTTGCTCATGATCGATAATTACGATTCGTTTACGTATAACCTGGTGCAGTATCTGGGTGAGTTAGGTCAGGAAGTCATCGTTTACCGAAACGACCAGATCAACCTCGACGAAATAGGCAAACTTGCACCCGACCATATCGTGATTTCACCGGGGCCGTGTACACCCAATGAGGCCGGCATTTCGGTAGATCTGGTCAAGGAATTTGGTGCGCATATCTCTATACTGGGTGTTTGTCTGGGGCATCAGAGTATCGCCCAGGCCTTTGGTGGCGTCATCGTGCGAGCGAGGCGGTTGATGCACGGCAAAACCTCTATGATTCTGCACCAGGGTGAAGGATTATTCGGGGGGGTGCCGAGTCCTTTTCAGGCCACCCGATATCACTCTTTGGTGGTTCAGGAGGCTTCCTTGCCGGATTGTTTTGAAATTACGGCACGGGCCGATGATGACGAAATTATGGGTATACGGCACCAGGATTGGCCGCTCCAGGGTGTTCAGTTTCATCCCGAATCCATACTGACCCAGTATGGCCACCAGCAACTGCAGAATTTTCTTGACGGCGTTTAGCCATGGAAAGGCCACGCGCCGATATTCTGGAACGCATACTTGACCGTAAACGCGAGCAGGTTACGAAGTTGCGTGGGACGACATCACGGTCAGCCCTTGATCGCCTGGTTGCATCACAGGAGCCACCGCGCGGATTTATAGATGCCTTGTTGACCCGCACCTCGCAGGGCGGTACCGCGGTGATCGCTGAGATCAAAAAAGCTTCACCCAGTCAGGGCGTGATACGTGCCGACTTCGATCCGACCTCAATCGCCTTGAGTTATGCCAAAGGTGGTGCTGCCTGCCTTTCAGTGTTAACGGAGCCTGATTTTTTTCAGGGTCGAGCTGAGGACCTTGTGGCTGCACGTTGCGCCAGCAGGTTACCGGTTTTACGCAAAGATTTCATGGTCGACCCTTGGCAGATCGCCGAATCCCGAGCGATCGGTGCGGACTGTATACTGTTGATCGTCGCGGCGTTGGGTCCAACGACTATGGCTGAGTTGGCAGCGGCTGCAACTGACTACGGTTTGGATATACTGATCGAAGTACATGATAGGTACGAACTCGAGTTGGCACTGGCGATCAAACCAAAAATGATCGGTGTTAACAACCGTGATCTACGTACTTTCAAGACAACGCTGACGACAACACTCGATTTGTTACCTTCGATACCTAACGATGTTCTCGTGGTCACGGAAAGTGGAATTCAGACAGCCCAGGACGTTGCTTTGATGCGACAGAACGGTGTGAACAGCTTTCTGGTTGGAGAAGCGTTTATGCGGGCCGAAGAACCAGGCCAACGGTTGGCTGATCTGTTCGATCTCACACACAAAAGCGGATACAGTTGACCAGATGCACGCGACGGTGACGGTTACGGCGGACAACGCACTGTTGGGCGCATCAGAAAGCGGTCATCAAGTAACTATGGACATAGCACCTGATCTGGGGGGTCAGAATCAGGGCCCGCGGCCTATGGAAATGTTGCTGCTGGGGATGGGTGGCTGCACGCTCATCGATGTGATGTTCATCCTGCGTAAATCGCGTCAGGCATTCAGTGATATGCGAGTGGAACTGGAGGCGCAACGGGCTGAAGAAATACCGCGAGTATTCACCCGGATTCACGCCCATTTTATCGTCAGTGGTAACGACCTCGATCCTAAAAGAGTCGCTAGGGCGATTGACCTTTCCGCTGAAAAATACTGTTCAGCATCCAGGATGCTGGGTGCGGTTGCAGAGATTACGCACGATTACGAAATCGTGTCAGACTAAGGCCCTGATGCCTCATGTCTCGGCACTGACCACCGGAATTCTGGCGCATGGAACTTATTACAAACTGGTTCAAGCAACATTTTTCAAACCCTCAGGTTGTATATTTGGGGTTGTTCCTTCTGGTGTTATTCGCAGTGCTGATTGTGATGGGTCAGATGATTGGTCCCATACTCGTCGGAATCGTGATCGCTTATCTGTTGGAAGGGTTGGTCAGTAAATTAGAGCGTATGAGGGTACCCCGATTTGTCGCAGTCTTGATCGTATTTATCTTATTTCTATTGTTTGTCGTCGTGATACTTTTTGGATTGTTGCCGTTGGTGTCGCAACAGGCCACCCAGTTTGTACAGCAGATTCCAACTATGTTGGGGAAAGGGCACGCAGCGATGCTGAAACTACCGGATTTGTATCCAGAAATCATTTCTCAAACCCAGATCGACGAGATCATGACAGCCATGCGTTTAGAGTTGACATCTTGGGGTCAGGCAATAGTTTCAATATCTATGTCATCAGTGGTTGGACTGATTACGGTGCTGATTTATCTTGTGTTGCTGCCATTACTGGTATTTTTTTTCCTCAAAGACAAACAGTCGATGATGCAGTGGTTAAGTCGCTTCGTGCCCAAAGAACACCAGTTGGTAGCAAAGGTCTGGATCGAAGTCGATCGACAGATAGGCAACTATGTCCGCGGCAAGTTCTGGGAAATCTTGATCGTCTGGGTTGCTTGTCAGATCACTTTTTCGTTCCTGGGTCTCGAATACGCGACCTTGCTGGCCATGCTTGTCGCATTGTCTGTCCTAATTCCATATATCGGTGCTGCAGTGGTCACAATTCCTGTGGTATTGGTGGCATGGTTCCAGTGGGGTTGGGGTAGCGAATTCGGTTATTTGTTAGCTGCATATGTTGTTATCCAACTATTAGATGGTAATTTGGTGGTCCCCATTTTGTTTTCAGAAGTCAATAACCTGCATCCCGTTGCGATCATCTCGGCTGTTTTGATCTTTGGGAGCCTGTGGGGCCTGATCGGCGTATTTTTCGCGATACCTCTTGCTACATTGGTTCATGCAGTAATCAATGCTTGGCCAAGAAATACCACGGCTTAGGATTTAAGTCAGCATATTCAGTGTGACTGCATAGCCATATCTTCTGTCGCCTGCCGTAAAATGTTGTTCGAGTGGGACTGCTTGACGCATAACGGCAACACGGTATCATCGACAGTCATTCAGCAATAAAGCAAGGCATGTTTACCGTTGGATAGCAGAGATTCAACAGTTAGCAGCGGAACCGCGGCGGGTGAGCGCTTCAGGACCGGGGACTCAACCGGCAACGGTTCCTCGCGTGCGTATGAACGTTGGGGTCTTCGCCAGTTGCTTCAGCAGATGGGCGATCCTCAGGTATCAATGCGATTGTGGGACGGTTTTAGCATTACACCTCGTCAGGGAAAATCGCTGGCGACAATCAAGATTCACAGTCGTCGGGCCCTGGCACAATTAGCCCTGAAAGGTGACGTTGCGTTTGGCGATGAGTTTGCAGCCGGCAATATCGAGATCGATGGCGATCTGGTTGAGCTGCTGGTTGAACTGTATAGCAGTCGGGCACAACAGCGGTCGTTTCTTACGCGAGGGGTTGAACTTCTTTTCCGCAATAGATCACGCAGGAACACACTGCAGGGCTCACGTGACCACATCCATCATCATTACGACATCGGTAATGCATTCTATAAGTTGTGGTTGGACCATGAGATGCAGTACACCTGCGCCTATTTTCCGGAGCCGGATATGACTCTGGAAGCGGCCCAACAAGCCAAAATGGATCACGTCTGTCGGAAATTGCAGCTTAAATCGGGTGACCGGGTGGCAGAGGCGGGTTGTGGCTGGGGATCACTCGCCCGACACATGGCACTCCATTACGGTGCCAAGGTGACCGCCTGGAACATTTCTCATGAGCAAATCAGGTATGCCACTGAGCGGGCAAAAGCAGAAGGATATGATGACAGGGTTCGCTATGTGGAGGATGACTACAGGAACATCAATGGTGAATATGACGTATTCGTATCGGTGGGTATGCTGGAACACGTCGGCGAACAGAACTATTCAGCTCTGGGTTCGGTCGTCGATACGTGCCTTGCCGCAGACGGTCGGGCATTGATTCACACGATTGGTCGAAACCAACCGAAGCTAATGAATGCGTGGATTGAAAAAAGAATATTCCCCGGGGCCTACCCGCCGACCCTACGAGAAATGATGGACATTCTCGAGCCAAACAATTTTTCAGTACTTGATACTGAAAATCTCAGGTTGCACTATGCCCGTACACTGGAACACTGGTTGTTGCGTTATGATGATGCCAGCGATGAAGTCGTCGAAATGTTTGATCCGGCATTTGCTCGAGCCTGGCGACTTTATCTGTGTGGATCGATTGCCGCCTTTCTCTACGGTTCGTTACAACTCTTCCAAGTTCTGTTTGCTCGCGGACGGGACAACACTATCCCCTGGTCAAGACAGCACCAGTATCTTCCCTGAGCTACAGTGACAACAAACGATGCGCCGCGTCTATACCGCTGCAACGTTGCCGGAAGCGCACCTGATCCGGCAACTACTTGAAAGCGCCGGTATCAACGCTCGGGTATTTAATGAGAACGCACAAGGTGCTATTGGAGAACTGCCAGTCACCGATGCCTGGCCGGATGTTTGGATCGTTCAGAATCACCAATTTCATGCTGCCCGGGCAGTGATTGAGCGTTACGAGGCCAGCTCGGAAGACGAGCTGTTATGCAATTCTTGTGGTGAGATCTCCCCAGGCAGTTTTGAAGTATGCTGGCAGTGTCAAGCAGTCCTGCCGACACAGGCTTGAGGGCATGTCAGAACCCGATAGTATCGGACATTTCAATTTTGGAGATTGTCCGCCAATCTGTCAGACAGGACTGTCGCGGCGGAAACGGTTCAATATAGTAAAATCAGGTCACCCGAGATCGGATTGGCCGGTCTGGGGATCGAATATCTACGACAATGGACGCACACGAACCTACTGAACTTCGAACCGGCGAAACCTGGTTGCGCCTGGTGGTGATGCTCATTTACTTCTTTATGGTGTTTTACGTGGTGAAGTTTCTGGTTGGAGTCAGTATGCTTTTTCAGTTTGTCTTGGTCGTCTTCAGGGGCTCAGTCAACATCCGACTCAAAAAGTTTACTGCGGATCTCAATCTATTTGCATACAGCGTGCTGCAATACGTATCTTGGAACACCGATCAACGACCTTTCCCGTTCTGTGACTGGCCCTGCGCGGAGGATCTGTCCACGCCTGCTGAAGATCGCTGAGCGTGACGGGTTCAACAGTCTGATTCCCATACCAGATCGATGAACCGTTCGATGGACGAACGATACGACCCACAGGTCATCGAACAGCAGGTCCAGGACTACTGGTTGCAGAATCACAGTTTTGAAGTGACTGAGGACCCTACCCGGGAAAAATTCTACTGCCTTTCGATGTTACCCTACCCCTCAGGTCACCTTCACATGGGTCACGTGCGGAACTACACCATCGGTGATGTCATGAGCCGATATCAGCGCATGTGCGGTCGTAACGTGCTCCAGCCCATGGGTTGGGATGCATTTGGCCTGCCGGCGGAAAATGCTGCGATCCAACGCAAAGTCCCGCCGTCGGAATGGACCTACCAGAACATAGAGCATATGCGAGGGCAGCTGAAACGCATGGGATTTGCCTATGACTGGACACGAGAAGTCACCACCTGCCGGCCTGAGTATTACCAGTGGGAGCAATGGTTTTTCACGCGTCTCCTAAAGAAGGGGCTGGCCTATCGGAAAAATGCTGTGGTGAACTGGGATCCGGTTGATCAGACCGTGCTGGCGAACGAACAGGTTGTCGATGGCAAAGGCTGGCGTTCCGGTGCACAGGTAGAGAAGCGAGAAATACCGCAATGGTTCATAAGGATCACAGCCTATGCAGACGAACTTCTGGAGGAACTCGACCAATTAGACGGCTGGTCCGATTCTGTAAAGACCATGCAGCGAAATTGGATCGGCCGATCGGTGGGCCTGGAAGTAGATTTTGCACTCGCTGACGGGGGGGATCCGCTGCGGATTTTTACCACCCGGCCTGACACCCTTTTCGGCGTCACTTTCATGGCGGTTGCAGCTGACCACCCACTGGCGCGTGAAGCGGCCGAAGGGAACACAGCGATAGCAGATTTTCTCGAACAGTGCCGAGCCGGAGGTATCAGTGAGGTCGACCTTGAAGCGATGGAAAAGAACGGCCTGCCACTGGGTGTGAATGCGGTAAATCCGCTCAGCGGAGAACATATTCCTGTCTGGGTCGCGAACTTCGTGCTGATGGGCTACGGGACCGGTGCGATCATGGCTGTTCCTGGTCACGATGAAAGGGATCATGCGTTCGCGCAAAGCTATGGGCTTCCTATACAGCAAGTTATTGCTCCAGCAGACGACCGCGAAATTGATGTAATGACGGCCGCGTGGGTAGACAAACAGAACATAATGACTGTTAATTCAGGGACGTTTAGCGGTCTTGATTACGATACGGCTTTTGAGCGTATTGCCGATCATGTCGAAGCTTTGGGCATTGGCCGTCGCCAGGTTAATTATCGGTTGCGGGACTGGGGAGTATCCCGGCAGCGCTACTGGGGTTGCCCAATTCCAGTCGTACACTGTGAACATTGTGGAGACGTCCCAGTCCCAGATGATCAACTGCCGGTCCTTCTGCCGGAAGATGTCACATTCATGGGGGTGCAGTCACCCATTAAAGCAGACCCACAGTGGCGGCAGACAGCCTGCCCTCAGTGTGAGCGACCCGCAGAACGTGAAACCGATACGTTTGACACTTTTGTGGAATCGAGCTGGTACTACGCCCGCTATTGCACACCGGGTGCCGATGCAATGCTGGATGAACGCGCCGATTACTGGCTACCTGTAGATCATTACATCGGTGGTATAGAACATGCGGTGATGCACCTGCTGTATTTTCGTTTCTGGCACAAACTGATGCGTGATGCGGGTATTGTCAGCAGTGATGAGCCAGCCACGAAGCTTCTCTGTCAGGGGATGGTTCTGGCCGAGGCCTACTATCAGGACAGTACAGAATCCGGCAGAACCTGGATCCCACCCGACGAGGTACGGGTCGAGCGTGACGACAAAGGAAAAACGATCAGCGCGGTGTGGTTGCACGATGGCACGATGGTTAACCCGACGGGTTGGACCACCATGTCAAAGTCCAAAAACAATGGTGTAGATCCGCAAGACATGGTGGATCGCTATGGTGCTGACACTGTGCGCCTGTTTACGATGTTCGCGTCACCTCCGGACCACACCCTAGAATGGAATGATGATGCTGTTGCAGGGTCATTGCGCTTCCTGCGGCGGTTGTGGGCGCTGGTCTATCGTCACCAGTCGTGTCTTTCAGGCGCAAACGACTTAACCCATGCCCTCGAATGGGATGATGAAACCCGTGAAATGCGTCGACTGGTCCATACAGTGCTCCAGCGTATCAATCGGGATATGACGCGAAATCAGTTCAACACAGTGATCGCAGCGAGTATGGAACTGTTTAACGGACTGGATCAATTTGAGCCTGGCGAGGATCCCGCTCGGCAATTTGCCCTGCGTGAGGCGATAGATATTCTGATACGTGTGCTGTCACCAGTGGTGCCCCATATTGCTCACAGTTTGTGGCAACTCATGAATTCGGGCGTTGAGCTTCTCGATGCGAGTTGGCCAGAGGTCGATATCGCAGCGCTGCAGACATCCAGCTGTAAGCTGGCTGTTCAGGTTAATGGAAAACTGCGGGGTCAAATCGAGGTGGCGATGGATGCTGATGAACTGCAGATCCGAGAACAGGTGTTGGCCAATGAAAAGATTGGCCGCCATATTGGTGAATCGAAGATCAAACGATTTATCGTGGTACCGCAGAAACTCGTCAACGTGGTGATTTGATGAACACACCAATTAGGGGGGTGGATGGTGGTTTCAGTGTTGACAGCGGCGTCTCGCCTTGGGGCAGATACAAGGCACAGATCATGGCTGGGGTCTTCTATCTCTTTCTCCTGGCAGGGTGCGGGTTCCACCTGCGCGGTGAGATGGTGTTGTCTCCCATACTGAGTGCACCCTATGTCAATTCGGCTAATGCCGAGTTCAAAGAGGATCTCACGAAAGTCTTAAATCGCAGTGGCATCAGGGTAGTTAATGATCTCGAAATTGCGAGTGCAATTATCGATCTTGTCAGTGTCAAGTTTGATCGCCAGGTACTGTCTATCAATAGTCGCGGGCAGGCGACAGGTTACATCCTAACCTACCAAGTGCTCTGCCGCTTCGTCGATCGGACCGGTCGTGTTCTTGCAAGCCCAACCAGTCTTAAGCTAAGTCGAACGCTGGAGTACCAGAGCACTCAGGTGCTACCGAAGAAACAAGAAGAAGATGCTTTACGTGCACGTATGCGTGAGGACCTGGTGCAGCAGATCTTGCGTCGCCTAAACAGTGTGTCACAAGCTCCTCCTGGAGGGTTGAAAACAGAGCAGTTTTCTTGATGTTGGCAGGAACAAGGATGATCAACTTTTGCGAGTAAACCCATCGGCACTCAATGCCCAGTTAGAGAAGGCGCTGGTCGGCGCTTACGTTTTGTTTGGTGCTGAACCGTTGATGCTCGAAGAGGCGGCTGATCAAATTCGCACGGTGGCGCGTCAGGCGGGGGTTGATGAAATACGTTCGATGACCGCCGGTGTCGATTTGGACTGGTCAGAATTAAATGCAAATGCCCGGTCGCTGTCATTGTTTTCGAGTCGGCGCCTGATCGTAATCCGGCTACCGACGGGTAAGCCAGGTGATACTGGTTCAAAGGCAATATTGACTTATTTAGATGAGAGCGTTGAGGACACTATCTTGGTTGTTATCGCGGGACGGGTCGATAAGCGGGGCCAGTCCAGCAAATGGTTCAAGGCAATGGAAAAAGAGGGACTGGCAATAGAAGCCCGGGCTCTGACACGCGATCAGTTGCCGCGATGGATTGAGCAACGTCTTAACAGTCAGGAAATCGTCGCCACTGCGGGTGCAGTCCAGAGGCTTGCCTATTACGCTGAGGGCAACCTGATGGCCGCAGCACAGGAGATCAGCAAACTGGCACTCGTACTCGGNNCTGGCGCGACGCTGGACGAGAAACGACTGGATGAACTTACCCAAGATCAGGCCCGCTTCAGTGTCTACAATCTGGTGGACACCGCACTATCAGGAGACGAGATCAGAGCCTTGCGCATATTGAGTGTGCTACGGCGGGAAGGTACTGAGTCGGTGCTGTTAGTGTGGGCTCTCGCGCGCGAGGTNCGGACGCTAGAAGCAGTCTCAGCTGCGCTTGCCAGCGGAGAATCACAGGCGGACATTTTCCGCCGCCATCAGGTCTGGCGCAGCCGTGTCAACTGTGTGAACGCCGCACTTAGACGCCATCCGCACGGATATTGGGCGGCGTTGTTGTCTCGACTGTGCCAGCTCGATTATGTGGTTAAGGGTCGTAAAAGTGCGGCCGGTAATGTCTGGGCAGAACTCGAACAGGTACTGTTGTCGGTTTGTGGTATAAATACCGTTTCTCCAAGTGTGACTTAACACATTGAAAATATGAAAGAAGCGCTCGACAGTNGCATTGATCAATCACAGTATGTTCGCAACTGTGGCATGGCAGCCCGCACGGCCAGTCGGATTGTGGCGCAGGCATCGACGCGTCAGAAAAACGAAGCGCTGCTGGCCATGGCGCAGGCTATTGTTGCGGGACAAAGCCGGATTTTGGAGCAAAACCACCTGGATGTTGCGGCCGGTAAACAGCAGGGCCTGGCTGACGCGCTGCTCGACCGCTTGGAACTGACGCCTGATCGGGTGGCGTCGATGGTACAGGGCCTGCAACAGGTTGCGGCACTACCGGATCCGGTGGGTGAGATCAGTGAATTAAATCGCAGACCTTCGGGCATCGAGGTCGGCCGCATGCGAGTGCCTTTGGGTGTGATCGGNATCATCTATGAGTCCCGACCGAATGTCACGGCTGATGCAGGCGGGCTATGTCTTAAATCGGGGAATGCTGCCATTCTGCGGGGTGGCAGTGAGGCGATTCGATCTAACCTCGCTATCGCTGGGTACTTGCAAGAAGGCTTGCAGGTGGCAGGCTTACCTGCCTCAGTCATACAGGTGTTCGACAACACCGACCGCNNTCTGGTGGGTGAGTTGCTCNGAATGTCCGAATTTGTCGATGTTATTGTGCCACGAGGCGGTCGCAGTCTTATCGAACGTGTGAGCCATGAGTCGACAATACCCGTGATCAAGCATCTCGATGGAAACTGCCATGTTTACGTCGATANCGCGGCGGATATTGACCAGGCGGTCGCCATTGCCTTTAATGCCAAGTGCAGGCGTTACGGTGTATGTGGCGCAATGGAAACCTTGTTGCTGGCAGAATCTGTTGCTGAAAAAGTACTGCAACGTTTGGTTCCCAAGTATCAGGCTGAAGGTGTTGAAGTCCGCGGTTGTGAACGTACCAGGCAACTGGTGCCCAGCGCGATCGCTGCCACCGAGGATGACTGGGGCACGGAGTTTCTGGCTCCTGTTCTAGCAGTGCGGGTGGTTGACAATCTCGATCAGGCAATTGAGCATATTGAACGTTATGGCTCTGGCCACACCGATGCGATTGTGACCCAGGACCTGGAGGCCAGTCGACGCTTTCTGCGGGAAGTCGATTCGAGTTCGGTCATGGTCAATGCATCGACTCAGTTTGCCGATGGTTTTGAATACGGCCTTGGTGCGGAGATCGGAATCAGCACAGACAAACTACATGCCCGCGGCCCAGTTGGATTGGAAGGGTTGACCACTCGAAAGTTCATCGTACTTGGCGCCGGTAGTGTGCGACCCTGAANTCTCGGGAGCAGTCGTCGTCGACAAAACGGATACGAACCCCGTCGTGGGTATATTTGGGGGTACATTCGATCCCGTACATAACGGTCACTTNCAGGTGGCTGAAGCGGTCAGGCGGCAACTGCCGATGGACAAAGTGCTNTTTATCCCGGCGGCGGTACCTTTGCTGAGAGTTGAACCGTTGGCTGACTCTGTCCACCGACTTGAAATGGTTCGCCTTGCAGTTGACGGGTGGCCAGGGTTCGAAACAGATGATCGNGAAATCAGGCGGGCGGGGCCATCTTATAGCGTGGTGACGCTTGAAGAATTGAGACAAGAATTACCATCGATGCCACTTTGCCTGATTCTGGGAATTGACACAGTTTTGCGTCTGACCGAATGGTACCGCTGGACCGAACTGCTGGAACTGGCCCACATCGCGGTTATGGGTCGGCCCGGCTGGCNTCTACCTNCCGTNCTGCCCGACTGGTGGATACAGGCCAGAGCNGACACNGGNGATGATCTGGTNANGTGTACAGCCGGATCGGTCGTCTGTGTCGANGTTCCCCGNTTGAATATTTCATCAACGGGCGTTCGTACTGAGATATTGCAGGGCACAGTGAGCACTGAGATTTTNCCCGAACCGGTCGTNAACTATATTAAGGATCATGCACTGTATGGNTACCACAGCTGANCCCAGNNCTCAAACNACNGAAGATCTCAAGGCNATNGTTTTAGCCGCACTGGAGGANGCCAANGCCAACGATGTTCGACAACTCGATGTCCGNCGTCTTACCGACATCACAGANTGGATGGTGGTGGCCAGTGGNNCTTCCACGCGTCATGTTNTNGCTCTNGCAGATCATGTNCGGACCCAGGTGAAGGNGCAAGGCCTGTCACCTATAGGTACCGAGGGCGAATCCGGTAGTGACTGGGTACTATTAGATTATGGTGATGTTGTGGTTCATCTGATGCTGCCCGATACCCGCGGGTTCTACGACTTGGAAGGATTGTGGGACGATCGTTTATCGAGCGTGGTTCAGCTCACCCGGGAAAGACAGACTGACCTTTGAACTGATGCGCCTACTGCTTATTTCTGTGGGCCGGCGTATGCCGACGTGGGTTAATGAAGGCTTTGCTGACTATGCAAAGCGACTTCGAGGCTCGGCTCGGCTGGAACTGGTAGAAGTGGAGCCGGGCAAACGCAGCCAGAAGACGGATGTGGAGCAGTTGGTTCGCGAGGAAGGTGAACGTTTACTGTCGGTGGCTCCACCAGACCATAGGCTGGTTGCCCTGGATATCATGGGAAAACAATTCTCCAGCGAGAATCTTGCACAGAAACTTGGCAACTGGATCGACCACGCTCAGGATGTCGCACTTCTGGTTGGTGGGGCCGATGGTTTGTCTGCACAGGTGCTTGAACAAACCGACGAATGTTGGTCATTGTCGAGATTTACCCTGGCTCATTCTTTGGTCCGAGTTGTTATTGCCGAACAATTCTATCGGGCCCACAGTATTGTTATGGGACTGCCTTATCACCGGAACCGGCGACCGACAAAAAGGATTTGACCGTGCCCCTTTGTCTTGCATCGGCTTCTCCCCGGCGGCGGGCCTTGTTGAATCAGATTAAGGTGCCTTTTACTGTCCTGGTTGTCGACCTTGATGAGACACGGTTACCAGATGAACCTCCAAATCAAATGGTGGTACGCCTTGCCAGCAGTAAAGCCACGACCGCAAAAAACTGGTTTGTCGAGCACGGCAAACCAGTGCCAGCCATTCTTGGAGCGGATACCTGTGTCGTGATTGACAAGGAAATATTGGGTAAACCGGCTTCGCGTCGTGAAGCCGTCTGTATGCTCCACAAGTTATCAGGTCAGACCCATCAGGTCTACACGGGCATTGCCTTGCTGTCAGGCACGGCAATCCAGACTCAGACAGTCATGAGTGAGGTAACATTTACCCGGCTAACCAGCGCTCAGATCGAGAACTACAGCGACGGCACGGAGCCTTTCGATAAGGCCGGTGCCTACGCGATACAAGGTGTGGGAGCAACATTTGTCAGCCACATCAGCGGAAGCTACTCGAATATTATGGGCTTACCTCTCCACGAGACATACGCGTTGTTAACTGCGGCCGGTTGGTCTGGGTCGTAAAATAGTGCAGTCGGAGACTCGCGTGAACGAAAACGTTGATAGGGTTGTGATGTGATCACTCGGCCCCTCATTATCATATTATTGCTGTATTTTGCGGGGGGTGTCCCGAATTTGTTTGCGGGTCAGGGCATCCCCAAGACGTTGCTCGAGCAGCCGATATTTGCTGAAGATTGGCCTGATCGTCGCACGACCAAGACCGTACTTTCTATACCACCGATCAAAAAACTGCTGGCGCTTTTTGTTGAAGATCCTCGCCAACAGGTGACCATCCGTTATCCCGGAGGTGACGAGGGTAATGCCTGGGCGCTGGAGTTACGCGAATGGCTGGTTGCATTGGGCATTCCATCGAACTACATCGTGCTGGAACCCGGGTCAGGTGGACAAGATCGCCTGTTACTGCTGCTAGAGGCTGGTGACACGTGATTGTCTATGTGATGGAATCAGATCGATAACTCGAAATCAGCACGGGATAAACGGCGATGAAGGTGGCAGCACTACAGATGAATTCCGGTGATGTGATGGACGAAAACCTCGCGGTCGCCGACGGTCTGATTGGTCAGGCGGTTGAGTTCGGTGCGGAACTCGTTGTGTTGCCGGAAAATTTTTCTCTGATGACTGGAGATCATGAAGTGAGGCTTGTCGCGGCCCAGCGTGGTCGGGAAGTTCGGCGTTTTCTGTCGGAGCTGGCAAAAAAACACTGTATTTCGCTGGTGGGGGGTTCAATTCCACTGGCAAGCACAGAAGGAAAGGTCACGAACAGCTGCTTGATGTATGGCACAGACGGCGAGTTTCTTGCACGTTACGACAAGATTCATCTTTTTGACGTTAATGTAGGCGGGGGAGAATCGTATCAGGAGTCAGCTCGAACGACCGCGGGGTCCCAACCAGTGCTGGTTTCCGTGCCCAACACCCAGGTGGGGTTGACGATCTGTTACGACATGCGTTTCCCAGAACTCTATCGAACGCTGAGTGAGCGTGGTGCTGAAGTGTTTACCGTTCCGTCCGCATTCACTGTACCAACNGGNCNAGCNCACTGGCATGTTCTGCTGCGTTGCCGGGCGATTGAGAACCTTGCNTGGATCATCGCGCCTGCGCAGGTGGGGTGTCATCCGGGNGGTCGAGAGACCTTCGGCCACAGCCTGATTATAGATCCATGGGGTGAGGTTGTTGCGGAGCAGACAGAACCTACGCCCCAGGTGGTGCTGGCCGACATCGATCTTCAATCGGTTCGAGACAAACGGCGTCACTTTCCGGTATTGACTCACCGCCGGCTATAACACGAGTAGTGAATCGGGCGGTTCGCCTGACTAGGCGGGTNGTGAGATAACCCCGTGATACCCTAAATAAACAGATTAACGTTAGCTTCACCAGCGTGTTCGAAGTAGGTCGCAGCCCCGCCAATGTCGATGTCATCGATAAAATCTTCTCGCTTCATGTCAAATAAATCGATGGTCATCTGACAACCGATCAGTTTTGCATCGGCTTCAAGACACAAATCCCGAAGCTCCTCAATCGTGGCTACGCCTTTTGACTTGATGGTATTTTTCATCATGCCGGTCATCATTGTTTCCATCCCGGGTATGGCTGTACCCAGAACTGGGAACCAGCTGTTCATACCCATCGGCATGGGCATGCCGGGATTGCCGAGAGGACTGACTTTAAGGTCGAGCTTTTTCTTGAGCAGTTGTAGTCCGTAAAAGGTAAAAAACATGGTCACCTGGTAGCCCAGTGCCGCAGCGGTCGAGGCCAAAATGAAGGGCGGGTAAGCCCAGTCAAGCGTGCCTTTTGTTGCTATGATGGTCAGTCTTTTGGAGTCCACGGTTTATCTCCTTCGAAGTGGTGTCGGATCCAANTCAGATATTGNCAGTGGGCTCGGTTCAAGCGATTTTTTTCAGCATGAAGTGGAACTCACCNTCGAGTTCTGAAGAGTCCAGCAGTTCGTTGCCGGTCTGTTTTGCGAATGCCTCAAAGTCTTTTACGGAACCGGGGTCGGTCGCCATAATTTTCAGTATCTGACCACCACTCATCGNGTTCAGGGTTTTCTTGGCCCTGAGGATNGGCAGGGGNCAGTTGAGTCCGCGCGCATCGAGTTCCTGGTCAAAGTTGGACATATCGATTGCCTCTACGAGGTAGTTTTAGGTTCATGGTGTTACGATGCCAGACATTGTAATTCGGTTGGTTCGTNGGCNCCTTACACCACCAGATGGCTAGACCAGTGTACCGTTGTCAGGCNTTGGATTCATGGTTAATTCGCATCGGTTACTGAAGAAAAATCTAATCGTAAGATTAATCGGATAGATGACCCGCGAAAAACAGTAAAAAGACCGTAACGAGATCGATAGGTATGATCCCAGANTCCACGNTGGAACCAGCGATCACCGCTGACAGGGGTACAATCAGGCCGTGAAACCATCTTTTNCCAAGGTGCTAGTGCAGACCCGTTTCTGTCTGTTTTTTGTTGCTCTGGCGGTGTTGCGTTGCCCACTGGCTGGCGGCGATGAACTGAGCCGATTGGATGGTGATGCGCTGAAGGTGGTGGTCACTGCCGAAGAACNAGCGTTGGGCCGCGAATTCATCCGTCTGGCCCACACACGCTTGCGTTTGATTGAAGACCCTTTGTTGGTGAACGGTGTGGCCCGAATTGGAGCTCGTTTGACCCAAGTTCTGAACGTTGACCCGGGTATTATCGGGTTTCATCTGGTNGATNACCCCGCGATCAATGGTTTCGCAGGTCCGGGTGGTCAGATCGTTTTGTTTACGGGTCTGATTGCAACCGCTGAAACTGAGGCGGAATTTGCCTCGGTGGTTGCACATGAACTGGCTCATGTTACCCAGCGTCATTTGCCGCGAATGATCGAACGTGCTCGTAAGCGGCAGATACCGGCGACGGCTGGACTGATTGCTGGAATTCTTCTTGGCGGTCAGGCAGGTGCGGCCACCATGGCGGCAACAAATGCTGCGGCCCTGTCGGATCAGTTGAGCTATACACGTACATTTGAACGCGAAGCAGATGCCGTTGGTTTAAGAATACTGAGTACTGCAGGCTATGACCCGCAGGCAATGGCGCGGTTTATCCAGAGTCTGGTACAAGACACCCGGTTTCAGGTGAACGANACNCCCGAATATTTTCGCACCCATCCACTGTCACTTGACCGGNTCGCAGAAATTGAATCACGTNCGGTAGGTCATNCTCAGGAAGCAANNTCGCAGACNCAAGAGTATNTGCTTTTNCGGGCGAGAGCNNTGGCGAGGTACGGCNTNGATGCAGAACACCTNATNGCNANTTTTCANAGNCAGGNGNGAGCGGATATTCCAGANGTGGCAANTGCCGGTCGNTATGGNCTGNTTCTCAGCGGCNTNCGCACGGGAGNCNANAATCAGTCCGTTGAACTGGCCCTGTCACTGCGGGCNCAATCACCCGAGAATATTTTTTATGTGGTGGGCTTGGCCGAGTCACTGCAGGCGGCTGGTGATCTTAACAGCGCCTTGAAGCTGCTCGCTGAAGTCGTGGCGACGGTACCGGATGATCCTGTAGTCGCGAGCTATTATGCCGATATGTTGATCAAAGCCGGTAAACCTGACCAGGCCAAACCGGTGATTCGTGCCGGACTTCGGGCCTTGCCGCACAGTAGGC
>PCBE01000046.1 GCA_002731295.1 Acidiferrobacteraceae bacterium
TTTGGCCGAGCGCCGAATGGGCGACACAGCGTGCATAATGGCACATTGCACTTGATACGCAGTACAGCACGGGGTCATCGGGTAGAGGACTATCAATAATTTCCCGCCACTTGCCGAATCGAACGAGCACATGCATGAATGTCGAATGGTAGCCTTCCAGCGTTACTGCCATGTGCGGTCGCTCCACTGCGAGCAGGTCAGCTGACAGGGTTGCGGTCAGGGTTCGTGCTGCCTGGATCGCTGGCTCAAACTGCCCGGCAAACATGCTGGCATACATCATCATGTGCAGATCATGGCACCGAGAAGTCGTGTAAAAGTTGTACCGCCCTGCAAAATCGACATATTGGTCATCAGCTGTGATGGCTTTTCTGCTGACCCTGATGGCGTCTTCATACTGGCCGCAGATCACGTAAATATGTGCCGGCATGTGCTGTAGATGGCCCACATCTGGACACAGCTCGAACAGCTGATCCGCCGCTTTGAGTGCGCGTTCGGGAGTCGGCGACATTTCCAGCGCGTGGATGTACATATGCAAAATGCCTGGATGTGGTGCATCACCACGTTCCAGAATCAGGTCAAGGCCGGTGTCCAGTAGAGCCAATGTTTCCAAGGTATCGGCCCCAGCGGAGGGTTCTCCCCGGTCGATATCCCATAATTTCCAGGGTGTGCGCGTCATCATCGCCTCAGCAAATAGGGCGATGACGTCGAAGTCCTCCGGAAAATTCGCATGGACAGCCCGCATCGCATTTGCGTAGGCGTTATCCCATTGATGACATTCTTCGATACTGATCACCTGATCTGCCGGATAACGCTGAGAAAGCGCGTGGATGAGTGCTTTTTCCACAGGAGCTGCATCATCTGAGTGTTCAACAGCCTGTTGTACAGCGTTATGACAGGTGAGAAGCATTGTTTCGGCTTCGTTTTCGCTCAGCCATTCCCAGGGCAGGTTGTAGAAAGGACCGCTCGCCAGCGCAATCCCCCAGTGGGCCATTGCACAACTGGGATCGACCTCAACGGCCCTGCGAAAACATGTTGCGCCCTCCTCATGATTGAACCCATAGACCCAGACAAGCCCTCGATCAAACCAGTTTTGGGCCTCTGGATTAGATGCAGTGATCGGGCGCGAGTACGCGCCCAGTTTGAAGGGATAGTTCACTTGGCTCTCTTGATAAGGTGTTGACGTAATTTGAAAATCGTCTGGTTGAGTATACTCCTGGTTAAATTGGTAGAGCCTTTCGACGAGGGTATGTTGTGGACAGGTCTGTATCTATCGGTATCCATGTGCCGAGTGTCGCGGTTGCGGGGTTGCAAAGCGGCCAAGCTTATGCAGAATTTTTTCAGCAGGTCGAAGCTTCCGGCTTCGACGCGCTCTGGGTAGAAGATCGTGTATTTCATCCTGCCCCGCTGGCGGACTCCCTGCTGCTCTTGCTGTGGGCAGCGGCTCATACACGACACCTGATTCTGGGCACGGCCGTGCTGGTGTTGAACTTGCGTCTGGCGCCCGTTGTCGCACGGCAGGTCTCTACGCTGCACCATCTGAGCGGTGGGCGGCTTGCCTTGGGGGTTTCTCTGGGCGGTCGTCCCGAGGAATACGATGGCCTGGGCATCCCAATGGACCGGCGCGTGGCAGTGTTCCGTGAGAGCATGGCGGTACTGCGGCAGCTGCTTGGTGGGGAGCCAGTCGATCACGCGGGTAAGTTTTTTCAGCTCCGTGAGGCCACGGTACGGCCAGCGGCACCAGTGCCAATTCTTGTCGGTGGAATCGCCGAAGCGGCGATCCGTCGTGCTGGCGCCTTGGCTGATGGCTGGATCATGGCGCCGTTCGGAACAATCGGGGATTTCAGGCGTGGCTGGCAGATTGCACAGGAAGCTGCGAGTCAGGTAGGGAAGGACCCGAGCAGACTGATGGCCGGACGTTTGCTCTATGTCGCTGTCGATGACGATCGGACACGGGCACGCGACGACTTGGTGCAGTTTTTGCATGGCTACTATGGCACGGGCTTTGATGTCGATAAACACGCTATTTTTGGCCCGGCGGAGGAAGTAACAAAGCGGCTGCGTGAGCAGGTCGATGCCGGGATCACCCACCTGATGCTGGGTGTACCCACACTTGACCATACTCATTTGCGCAGGCTGGCACAGGAAGTAGCACCGGCTTTGCGCGCCTAATCTCCCTCGTAAGCCCCGCTTCGGTGGGACTATATTTACCTGCATTACGATGAGCTTGGTAATGTCGATATGACTGGGGTATGCTGCCACCCGTAATACCGCGACACGATTAAATAACGGACAGTCAATTCTGGGGGGCAGTCAACGTGTATTGGGATCCAGCGCTGACCCAAAGAGGAGCACGATCCATGCGGCACGGGGTCGATTAAATGGAATCTGAGAGCCGGTCCGTCTTCGAAGTTTTAGACGGCAGCATCGCATTCGGTGGCAACCAGGCGCTTGACGAGGTCTCGTTTGCGATGGAAAAGGGTCAGTTGATCGGCTTGATTGGCCCAAACGGGTCCGGCAAAACCACCCTGCTGAACGCGACGAGCGGTATCTATCCACTGAACTCTGGTGCAATCAGCTTCGAAGGTAATCGGATCGAGAAAGAACCACCCCACCGGATTGCCCGGGCCGGAGTTGCCCGCACGTTCCAGATCGCACGTATCTTTCCGCACATGACCACCCTGGAGAACATGCTTGCACCAGGATTCGCGGTCCGTGACAGCGGACAAGAGGCCCGCGTGACGTTGATCCGGAGGGCGAAGGATTATCTCGATTTTCTGGACATCGCGGATTTCGCCGACGAGCCGGCCGGCGAGCTTTCCGGCGGGCAGCACATGCTGCTGCAGTTTGCCCGGGCGCTGATGCTTAAACCCCGTCTGATGCTCTTGGACGAACCGTTCGGGGGCATTCATCCTCTTTTGATCGAGCGCATTCTCGAGCGTATTCGGGATCTTCGCGACCAGGGCATCGATTTCATCGTCGTGAGCCATGACCTGCCGACAATCATGGGCCTCGCCACGCGGATCGTGGTGCTCGCCAACGGCAAGGTGATCGCTGACGGCACCCCCGGGGAAGTGCGTGAGAATCCCGGCGTGATCGAGGCGTATCTGGGCGTCTGACCGTGCTCAGCGCGCATAATATAGTTGCCGGCTACGTCGATGAAATCGACATTCTTCAGAATGTCTCCGTAGACGTACAGGAGCAGCAGATCACCTCCGTGATTGGACCTAATGGCTCGGGCAAATCCACCCTGATGCGTGTAATCTGCGGCTTTCTCACGCCCAAGTCGGGTCAGGTTCTCTGGGACGATACCGACCTGACAGGGCGCCAAAGCCACACTATGGCCGGACTTGGAATCTGTTACCTGCCGCAGGAACGAACCGTCTATCCCCACCTGACTGTGGAACAGAACATTTATCTCGGCAGCTGGACCTTCCGCCGTGACAAGGCGCGCATCCGGCACGAATTGGCGCGGGTCTACGATCTGTTCCCGATGATGCAGGAGCGGCGCAAGTCAAAAGCCGGTGACCTGTCTGGGGGAATGCAGAAGATCCTCGAAGTTGCCCGCGGCATGATGATCAGACCTGAGATACTGATCTGCGATGAACCGACTGTCGGCCTCGCACCAATTATCGCCAAGGAGGTGTACGATACGATCGAGCNCCTTAAAGCTGGCGGCCTGACCATTCTCCTTGTCGATCAGAACGTNCGNGAGGCGATCCGAATCGGCGACCAAATCTATGTGCTCGAAGTCGGGCAGAACAAGGTNANTGGAACNCGNGCCGAATTNGAGNCNAATCAGCATGANATGATCAAGGACTGGCTGCAGATNTGAATGATGATTTCACCGGGCAGTCNGNCNCNTANGAGTCGGTNNAATTTCATTAACGATGTTAACCACCAACCATGAGGANAAGACNATGATTGAAATACGTNANAAGAAGTNGCTGTCGCAGTTTGNGCTGGTCGCAGCNCTCTCNCTNTNNGTNAGNNCCANTCAGGCGGGGGACACGATCAAGATCGGCGGTATGGCGCCGCTGTCTTCACCGGGCAGCTACCAGCAGGGACCAGAGCTGGTCCTCGGACTGGAATGGGCCGTCGCTGATTTCAATGCCGCCGGCGGCGTGCTTGGCAANCAGATTGAATTGATTGTCGAGGACACCCAGGGCCGTCCCCCGACGGGCGCTACGGTAGTTGAAAAACTCATCACCCAGAACAAGGTGGTTGCTGCTGCAGGCGAGTATCACTCGTCCGTCTGCAAGGCNGAAATTGAGGTCTTCCATCAGCACGGAATTCCGTTTGTGATCGGGTCGTGCTGGTCGGATTCCTTGACCAAGGCGGGTTACGATGAAGTCTTTCGCACCAGTGTCTACTCGTCCAAGCTGGCCGAGAANATGGTTGCCGTGATGGCGGCGAACGGCATCAAAAANGCAGCCAGTCTGGTTGAGGATACGGACTATGGTATCGGTATCGCAAAAAACATCGAAAATGCGATCAAGAANCTGAATGNGGATATCGACTTCCAGTATGAAGTGGTCGAGAAAACATCCAAAGACTTCGTACCGATCNTGCTCAAGTACAAGACCCAGGTGAAGCCGGAGGTNTTGATTGTCGCCGTCACNCAGCCNGGTGGNTTCCTCATTCTAAAGCAGGCTCANGAGATTCGTTTCGCGCCGAGCAGAGAGACACTTTATCTTGATGGTACCTGTACCGCGCAGAACGACAAGGTGTTCTGGGAAGCGGTGAAGGATGCGGGCAATTACGTGCTGATGTCCTGCCCCTACAGCCCGAGTGTNAAACTGACNGACNTNGGCGAGAAAATCAAACAGCGCTATGTCAGCCAGTTTGATCGTCAGCCAAACTACCTGCCCTTGCAGGGGTACGACGCGATGCTCTCGTTACTAACCGCGATCAACAACGCCGGCTCGACCGACAGCAAGGCCATCATCAAGGCCCTGCAGGCGCTCAAGATCACGGGTACGCGNGGCGATATCGAGTTCTCACAGGAAGACGGGGTCTGGCATCACCAGTGGAAGGCCGTACCGACGTTTATCTTCCAGTACACCGAGGTGGGACAGTCGGCGGGNGACGCGGCTGTGCTCTTTCCNAAGCAATTTGCCACCGCGGGAATTGTTCGACCATAACTTGGCTATAGCCGTGGCCGGGGGTGGGCAACAGCCACNCNNGGCCCGGNTTTNCTCCTNGTAANNTGATCTANTCCATGGACTATTACCTTCTCNCGCAAGTNATNAATGGTGTGATCTTCGGGCTGATCTATGCCCTGATAGCGTTGGGACTGACGTTGGTGTTCAGNATTATGCGGGTCGTGAACTTCTCCCACGGCGAGTTCTACATGCTCGGTGGATACGCGTTATATGCGCTGACCGCCGGAGCGGTAACGCTGTTCTCGATCCCACTGNTCCTGCCAACGATNGTCGGTCTACCACTGGCCATGGTCGCCGTCGCCATTTTCGGAATCCTGGTGGAACGGGGCCTGTTGCGCCCGGTTTATACCNCGCGTATGGATCGACCNGAGGAGTACGCCATCATTCTGACCTTTGGCCTNTCGTTATTTCTCCAGTACGGCGCCCTGACAACGGTCGGTCCNTACGAGATGACGCCGGGGTCGTTCTGGGAAGGATCGAAGCACATCNTCGGCGACCTTTACCTCGGCGGCGACCGGTTGTTCGCGGCTTGCACCTCTGTGTTCCTGATCGGAGCCACCTTGTTCTTCATTTACGGCACCTGGACTGGNCGGGCGCTCATGGCCACGGCACAGAANCGNGTCGGCTCGACCATCGTCGGTATTAACACGNTCAGGATGAACATCACTGCNATGGCACTCGCCGGCCTTCTCGCNGGCGCGGCCGGCGCTCTGNTGGCCCCAGTTTTTCTNGTCTACCCCGACGTCGGTCAGATCCCTGTGATCAAGGCTTTTGTAATNATCGTCTTGGGTGGCATGGGCTCGATTCCAGGTGCAGTAATTGCAGCCGTTATCCTCGGCCTAGTGGAGAGTCTNGGTTCGGTATACCTCTCGGTCGCCTACCGTGACGTGTTCGCGTTCCTCGTCCTGATCGGGGTGTTACTTTTTCGACCTCACGGATTGTTTGGGCAGAAGGCACGCCGAGCATGACTCGCTTCGAAAAGACCACTTGCGTACTGGCCCTGGCCGGTGGGCTGGCGATCCCACTTCTGCTTTACAACCAGCCATACCTGATTCGGGTTGCAGCGTCCGTGTTGTACTTCATTATCCTCTCGTCATCATGGAACCTGCTGCTCGGTTATGCCGGTCAGCTATCCTTCGCGCACGCAGCATTCGCGGGTATCGGCGCCTATACCTCAGGGCTTCTCAGCGCTGGATTTCTTGGAGACAATTTCTGTACAAGCTTGTTTGAAAATGGCCTGGGGGTCGTCTCTAATTTGCTCTGTGGGGAGGACTACTCCAGGGATTTTTCCTACGGCGTTCACCCGGGGATTAGCATTTTCGTCGGTGGCGTTGTTGCAGCGGGTATCGGGTGGTGCCTAGGGCGCATGTGTCTTCGCGCCCGCGGACCTTATCTCGCCCTGATGACCCTCGGCTTCTCGGAAACAATTCGGCTGATCCTGCAGATCGAACATGAATATACTCGAGGCTCGCTCGGACTTCGAATTCCCTATCTGTGGGCCACTGACGACGGGTTACCTGATCACGCTCGAGGTTATCTCATCATGCTGGCGCTGACCGTGATTACGATAGTTGCCCTCTATTACCTGGTCAACTCGGAAAAAGGGTTGTACTTGAAGGCAATACGCGAAGATGAGGATGTAGCCGCGGTGATGGGTGTTGATCTGGTGAAGTGGAAAGTCAATGCCTTCGTCATCTCGAGCGCGTTTGCCGGTCTCGCCGGCGCCATCTACGCTCACCTTTTTGTACAGGTGCTCGCGCCGCAGATGCTGCTGATTCTTGAAATGGGCTTGATCCTGGCGATGACTATCGTTGGCGGGCTGGGAACGCTGACCGGTCCAATTATTGGTGCGATACTGCTAGTCGTTTTGTGGGAATTCATGCGTGACGTGAGTCCTTATGCTCATATGCTGATGTTCGCAACGTTGGTCATCATCGTGATGAAATTCTTCCGTGCGGGGATTTTCGGTCTCATCGCCAGCCGTTTGAGGGCAAAGAACCTGATCAGCAAAGCGCCGCCGTTCACGGTGGAATAACAACGAAGAAACTGCCGCTCACGCCTGGCCGACAGCCGAGTCGGGATCACTACCGTGATCGCAGCAGCGCAAGTTGTGATTTGCTACAGACCTGGCTGCTTTTTGACGTTGTTTCAAACATCCCAGCCACCGTCGACCGCAAGTTCCTGCCCTGTAATATTCCGGGCATCATCCGAGGCCATGAACAACACTGCGTTGGCGACGTCCTGTGGGGTCGTGACACGCTTTAGCGCCATCTCCTGCACGTATTCGTCGTAAACTTGTTCAACTGTCCACCCGCGTACTTTTGCCTTGGCTTCACACAGCTTCGACATACGTGGTGTTTCGACGATGCCCGGGCAAACGGCATTGACGTTGATGTTGTATTTGCCCAGTTCCAGTGCGACGGTACGGGTGATCCCGCGAACCGCCCACTTGGATGCGCTATATGAGGTACGCATCGGATAACCACGCAATCCTGAAGTACCGCCGATATTGACGATCTTTCCGCTGTTCTGCGCAATCATGGTCGGTGTAACGTGCTTGATTGGCAAGAAAGTGCCCCTTTGATTGGCCATGATCACGTCGGTGAATTCTTCGACGGCGATATCCTGCACGGGGGTCTCTATGGGACCGGTTATGCCAGCGACGTTGACCAGGATATCAATCTGATTGTCAAAAACCCGCAGTGCATGGGAGACCATAATCCTGACCTGCTCTTCGTTTGTCACATCACAGGCGACGACGTATGCTTCCCGGTCAAGTAATCGAACCTGGGCTGCCACTTCCTCTAGTGCCTCTGTATCCCTCGCAGTCAGGACGATGTCAGCCCCTTCCCGAGCGAGGGTTATCGTAATCGCCGCGCCCATTCCTTTGGCGGCACCGGTGATAATTGCTTTTCTGTTCTTCAGTTTCATGGGAGTTTTCCTCTCTGCATTGGATTATGATTAACATCCCGCACGCCCAACCTTAATATCATGCTAAACCTACCTATCGGGTCGCTTTACTCCGAATGTTTAACCTATTCGGCTTTGCGCGCCTGAACCACGATGATAGCTGATAGGAAATTCGGAGATTGTCAGATGCACGATACCGGATCAAAGAAGCTGTTGCTACGGTACCGGAACATCCTGTCCTTGGGCGGGCGGCTCATACTGGCGAGCCTGCTGCTGGCGGCCATCCAGGTCTTGGTTGCCGACGAACACAAGATCGGCAGTTTCAGCGGAGCCAAGCTCACGACCCACCCGGCATGGTTCAAAGAGAGCTTTCTCGACTTTGAAGAGGACATTGCAGAAGCCGCGGCACAAGGCAAACGACTTGTACTGTATGTCTACCAGGGCGGCTGTCCTTATTGCAACGCCCTGGTGCAGCATAATTTCGCCCAACGGGATATTGCCCAGACTACACAGGACTATTTCGACCTTGTCACAATCAACATGTGGGGTGACCGGGAGGTGGTGCAGGTAGGCGGCCAGTCCTTTACCGAGAAAACACTGGCTCAGGCCCTGAGGGTGCAGTTCACGCCCACGCTGCTTTTTTTCAACGAGGCGGGTAAGGTCGTATTGCGGGTGAACGGTTACTATCCGCCCGATGTGTTCCGTGCTGCTCTGGAATATGCGCATACCCATTCCGACCAGTCCGGCAGCTTCAATGAATTTATGGCCATCCAGTCCGGCAGTAACGCTGAGAGCGGCACACTTCACAGCGAGGTGTTTTTTGTCCCGCCACCGTTTGACCTAAGTGCAAGAGACGGCCGGCCGCTGGCGGTGTTCTTTGAGCAGTCCCGCTGCCTTGAGTGCGATACATTTCATCAGAAGGTATTGGCGCAGCCTATCGTGCGCAGCCAGATCGAGAAGATGACCGCGCTGCAGCTGGATTTATGGTCGGACACCCCGATCGTCACCCCGGACGGTCGATCTACCACGGCCCGGGTATGGGCCGCGGAACTGGGCGTGGGCTTTGCCCCCACAGTGGTGTTATTTGACGCTTTGGGTGAGGAGGTCGTGCGTCTGGAAGCTGTATTTCAGACTTTCCATACCCAGGGGATTTTTCGTTATGTACTCGAGCGGGCCTACGAGCAGCAGCCGAGTTTTCAGCGTTACCTCTCCGTGTACGCCGACCACCTCCGGGAACAGGGGTACGATGTGGACATCTGGAGTTATGACAGGCCTGTTTCCCGTGACGGTATAGCAATCGTTCCGGACTGACTAAAGCGGGTACGGTCATCGGTCGTGTCTTTGCAAATAGGCGTCACGGGCCTAATCCGAGTGGGCATGCCCATCACTGCGTGATGACAACGTAACATGGTAAGCGTTAAGCGCAAGAATGCACCTTGATTGCAGAAGGGTTCTGGACTCGAACGACTGTGCGAAGCTCTCGATCCACTCACTGAGCAGATGGGACTGATAATTCTTCCACCCGATAGTACTTACTCCGCCGCTTTTTCAACGATGGTATCTATATTCGCCGCGCCATCACGGCCATAGCGCGCGGCATTACCCCGGCCCTGGGAGGTAAGATAAGCCCGATTGAATACCGCATAAGCACCGCAGCGGGTGCAATCCACGTCGTTGCCATAGCAGCAGAACGGTTTTTCAAACTGGCCACCATCGCCCATGTACAAAGGCAGGGTATCCCGGCGAATAATGCAATTTTCACCGTGCTCGCCAGTGTATTTGATGGCCTGGTCGGATTTCATCATCTGCAATGTGGGGATGTGTGATTTGATGATGCGGGGATATTTCTTCTTTAGGGCGATGACCCGGTCGACAACCTTGTCCCGTTCCTTCAAATCCTTCCAGTCCAGTCCGGTTTCATCATTCATGACGGGGACGTAAAAGCTGAAGGCAACACCACTGATGGGCCATTCAGAAACCTCCGCCATGAATTTCTCTAAGCCTGGCGCGTTCTCGCGTGTTACGGCCATTTGCAGCATCACCGTGGTGCCGTCGTTGGCGTCGCGGGCGAAAACGGCTTCCTTCACTTTGGCGAAAACCCCTTTGCCCCGGACCAGATCGTTCAGATCAGGCGGGCCGTCCAAAGATACCGTGACCAGATGACCGGGGATTGAGGGAATGCCATAGGTGCCGTTGGTGACGATGGCGCTTTCGGGAAATAGTTTGATGGCCTTAATGACCATATTCTTGCGAATCATGGGCTCACCGCCCATGAAGAGCATGGATCGGATGCCATGCTTGTCGCGCAGGATTTCGAGTTGGTGCAGCATGGTGGCATCATTCATCTTGTCGCGCGGCGATTGCGGGTTGTCTGCGCGGAAGACAAAACAATGGCGGCAATCCAGGTTGCAGACATTGGTCACATTGACCAGGGCGTGGGGATATTGTTCCTCGCCAAAATCTGTCGGTTCGGTTAACTGGGTTTGCTTGCTCATCGTACTCAATTGCCAGATGTCTTTTCGAGGTTGCGGCCTGCCCGATAATCTAGTTCAGTGGGTGTGAGAGTATTTTGAGTCTACTGCATGATAGCCAACTGATCTATTCAGTTGGGCCCCAAATGGGAACGAGGAGGTGTTCCACCTGAAGTTTTCTTTTGCTTTAATGGATGTCGTTTACACGACGCGGGCAGCTTTCAACTCAGCAACAGCCACTTCATCGTAACCCAGTTCAGCGAGAATCTGCCCGGTGTGTTCACCCAGGGTAGGTGGACGACAGCGGATCTTGCCTGGCGTGCGCGATAGTCGCACGTGGGTCTCGGTAATCGGGGCAAGAGCAGCAGCACCTGGATATTCGATCTCTTTGAAGAAGCCAGCATCACGAACGTGAGGGTCCTGCAGGGTTTCGGACGGTTTATATATATGGCCAACCGGGATTCGTGCCTCTTCCAGAGCCATGATCGCTTCCTCCCTGCTCAGTTCGGCGCACCATCGCTGCATTCGCTCAGAGATCACCGCGCCATTATCGCCGCGCGACATGTCATCGGTAAAACGAGAGTCGGAAAGCCACTGTTCCTCCTCACCCATAAGCCGCGCCCATCTTTCAAATAGAGGCTGACCAATGACTTGCACGATGATCCATTCGTCACCCTTGCAGCAAAACGCGTCCGACGGGGCAGCTATCTGTCCACGATTACCGGTTCCAATCCGGTCAGGCTGGATCATTGCCTGCTCAATCAATAACGCATTATTGAACGCCAGCGCGGTACCCAGAAGCGTGCCCTCAACAATCTGGCCCTCACCCGTCCTGTCGCGATGGATCAACGCAGCCAGGGTGCCAAAAGCAGCACCTGATGCAGTACCGTAGTCGACCCAAGGCGTATAAGCCTTCATCGGCTCGTCCGGATTCCCGGTTAGATGCATCATGCCGGACATTGCCGCCGCGACGCCGTCGAAGCCCACCCGGTCGCTGTATGGGCCAGTCGAGCCAAACGCAGAAACGGCGGTCAAAATAATATCGGGCTTGATTGTACTCAGGCTTTCATAATCCAGCCCCATCGTTTTAAGCGTCGGGGCCGGCAGGTTGGCGATCACGACATCAGCAGTAGCGACCAACTTGCGCACGATTTCACGGCCCTGGGGTTTCATTGGATTCAGCGTTAACCCAAGTTTGTTTCGGTTCATCTGGAGGAACATGGCACCGACGCTATATTCACCGTCGGCACCCTCACCGACAGGAATGGTATAACGGTCTTCACTGCCGTCTATTTTTTCAATTCTTATCACTTCAGCCCCCATATCAGCCAAAAGCATGCCGCAGAATGGCCCTGCAATATAACGACCAAAATCAAGGATACGAATACCTTCCAGTACACTTCCCACAGCCTGTCCTCCAAAAAATTAGTTGCCGGTGTAATGTGTATCTAAAACCCAAATTGGCGCAAGCCTGGTGTGCGTTCTTGGGCTTGGGTAATCGGTCAATATGAATTTCAACGCTCCCTGTGCAAGGTTACTACGTTGGGGGCTACATTACCCAGAAATGCGCCGTGACCCGGTTGAGCCGGACAGGAGACCATTCCAGGTTAGCAGCGACATTTAATGCTTGGTTTCTCCCGAATTTGGGGTATCCTTTTGAGCGGAGAAGGGTTCCTCACCCGATACCCAGACAAGCACGAGATGATTTCACGGACAATCCTGAAAACAGGCGCAACGTTGGTGCTGTTGCTATTGCTGATGCCCGCATCAGCCGGGCAGACCCGGGACCCAGCTAGCTACTTTTTCCACGACAGTTTTAATGATCTGCGCGAAGAGGGCGAGATTGCACGGCAAGAAGGCAAGGTCGGCGTCTTGGTGATGTTTGAGACCGACGATTGCCCCTGGTGCCGACGGATGAAGGAGACGGTATTGAATCAGGTTGAGGTGCAGGACTACTTTCGTGCCCATTTCCAAGTGATCGCGATCAACGCTGAAGGTGATGCCCTGGTCACGGGATTTGATGGCGAGGAAGTGCCGGAGACTGAGTTCGCGCTCAAGCACAACCGAGTGCGGGCGACGCCGGTTTTTGCTTTTTTCGATCCGACTGGCAATATACTGACCCGTTATACCGGTGCTACCAAAGACTCACAGGAGTTTCTGTGGCTAGGGGAATATGTGGTCGAGGCGCATTTTAGAACACAGCGCTTCTCACGTTACAAGCGTCAACGCAAGGAAGGNTCTTCGTGAGATGAAGGGGGGGCAATGGTCANTGCTTGTCCACCGCTGGCAGGCTATGCCGTGGCGCGCTGCACGATCAGGGTTGCTATTGCTTTGTACCTTGCTGATGGCGTCGCCAGTGCTTCAGGCTGATAGCAGCAGTACAGTGCCCTTGCCGCTGCCGACGCCATTGACGTTGGTTGATGCCTTGTCGNTGGCGAATGATTCCCATCCTGACCTGCGNATCGCTTGGGCAAATGTCTCACGTGCCGGTATTCGCCNACGCGAGGTGGAATCGAGTTACGGCGTCAACACCCTGCTTGAATTACAGCCCCGGGTTGCCAGTAGGGCGTCTGTCTCGGGGGTTGATTTCGAGGATGACAGTCGTTTTGGTCTGGTAATTCGAAAACGTTTGTCTGATTTTGGTCGCAGTGCCAGTCGCCATGTGGCGGCAAGTGCTGCTGTCCGCGGTGAGGAAGCCGCATATCAGGTTCGTCGTAACCTGCACGTGTTGGAGGTGATGGAAAAATTCTTCGCGGTCATTCTTGCTGACCTTGCCTACCAGGCTCACGATGAGAGCATGACCGTAAGTTATTTCCGCTATAAGCGGCTTGCAGATCGCCAGGCATCGTTCCAACAATATACGGATATGGAGGTCGCAGAGCGCGAATTAGCCTATCGACGGGCGTACGTGAAACGGTTGCGTAGCGATTTAACGCGGCGTCAGGCCCGCAACAGCCTCGCTCTGGCACTGGGCAGGCCGGGCGAGCTATCTGCCGATCTGGCGATGCCCGATCTCACGGTCTATGCCAGGCAGGAGATCCCCGACTATCACGAACTTGTGGACCGAGTGATTTCCACTTCGCCAACACTGGAAGTTTTGCGTCACCGGATCGAGGCTGCACAGGCTTCTATGGATGCGGTTCGAAAAGCGGATTTTCCAGTTCTGAGTGCTGAGTTTGAGGCTTGGGAATATACCGATAATACGAGCGCCAATCGCGACCGGTTTCGCGCCAACCTGAAGTTTGTGCTGCCATTGTTCGGCAGTACCGGAACAAAGGATGTGCGGCTGGCAGAAGCGCACAACGTACTTTTTCGGTTGCAATCTGAGTTGACTTCGGCCGAGTATGTTTTGCGCGATCGAGTGCTTGAGTTGTTGCATGGCCTTGAGGTCAACCGGGCGCAGGAAGTCGCAGCAGCGGCGCACGAGGAATATCGCGGTTATTACCAGGATCACAGCCGGGCGTTGTACGAGTTGGAACTGCGCTCCGATCTGGGTAATGCACAAGCTAAAGCGGCTGCAGCCATGCTCGAATCGACCCGGGTGAGATTCCAGCGGGCACTGCTGTGGACCGAACTCGACGGGCTGCTTGGTCGCCCGTTAGTTTTGATTCAGGAGAAATAGACAATATGAGACAGGTGATCGGAGTACTTGTGGCTGCAGCCATGCTGATCAGCGCGCTGGCTGCTTCGGCGCAGACGCTGCACGGAACCATCGACTGGAATCGGCGTGTTGCTCTGGGAGTCGGCGTCTCTGGACAGATTCTCGCGGTCAATGTGACCCCAGGGGATGCCGTGCATACCGGCCAGGTCCTTGTCGAACTGGATCCGACTTCCTATGAGATTGCATTGCGTAAAGCCAGGAACAGTGAAGCACTGTACGCTGCCGAATTGCAGGAACAGCGTGCTGATTTTGAACGAGAGCAAACAATGTTCGATGAAGGCTCACTGTCTAGCGTACGACTCAAGCTGGAGCAACTGAAGTTGGCTCGAGTGGAGTCTGCTCACGCACTGGCTGCGCTCGAGCGCGAATGGGCTGAGTATCGGCTGGGCCTGGCTGGTCTGAGGGCGCCTTTTGACGCCTGGGTGATCGCTTCGGGGTTTGCCAAAGGTCAGTTTGTCAACCACACGGCTGATCATCCAGTGACTATAGATTTAGCGGAACGGGGTGTCTACGCGGCGCATGTACTCGTCGATGGCGAGACAGCAGGTGGCTTGTCTCCTGACAACGAGATGACAGTGCTGGTTGCTGGAGAGCGCTTTGTAGGGATAAATACCACTGCTGGCCTTGAACCGGTCGAGATGGTGCAGGAAAGTGCGCGGTATCTGGTCAAGGTATTTTTCCAGAGCGCGCGACTGATCCGCCCGGGCACTTCGTGTACGGTTGAATTTCCCTAGCAACAATCCATCGTGCGTCGGCACGTTAATGGGAGTGTCTCCAAAGAGATAGGACGCTGGGAAAAATTAGCGGCTGCAGATCCTTCCCCGATGTCTGTCCCAGCAGAACTTGTAGCCGGGTCTGCCAGCCCGACGATTAAGTCATCGCAATCCTTCCCATACTTGTACTCACTTCGCACCCAGACCGGTCTGGGTTGCGTTGACCAGACAAGCCATGTTGCCATAGGGGTGCTTGTTCTCGTGCATTAGCTGGTGGGCATGCCCAATTTCATCAAAGCTGTACGTGTCTGACAGACAGGGATCGACCTTACCTGAGGCAACCAGTTCGTTCAGCGCTGTCGCTTGCTGATCATTAGCGAGGTGACTGCCCTGGAACCGTTTCTGCATCATCCAGTGATAGCGCAGGTCCAGTGTCACGTTGTAGCCGGTGGTACCCGCGCAGATCACAATCATGCCCCCCAGATCGCAAACGAACCCGGATGTCGGCAAGGTTGATTCCCCGGGATGCTCAAACACGATCTTCGGGTTCTTGCGTTCGCCGACTGCATCCCAGATGGCCTTGCCGAACGCACGGGCCCCCTTCATCCAGGCACCCCATTCCTTGCTGGTCGTGTCAGGCATCGGTCCCCAGTGATCGAATTCATTGCGGTTGATGACGCCAACGGCACCCTTGTCCAGACAGAACTGGCGCTTTTCCTCGTCAGAGACTACTGCCACAGCCTTGCCGCCCTGGGCAGTGACGATCTGCAGAGCCAGAGACCCGAGTCCTCCGGCGGCGCCCCAGACCAGGACCACGTCGCCGTCCTCGACGATATTGGGCGACCACCCCATAAGCATGCGGTAGGCCGTTGAGGCACAAAGCATGTAGCAAGCGGCCTGTTCCCAGGTCAGGTGCGGTGGCTTGACCTGACATTGGTGCGATTGGGCCCGGGTGAACTGGCAATAGCTGCCGTAGTTGGTCTGATACCCCCAGATACGGGCTGAGGGTGCAAGCATGGGATCTTTGCCGGACAGCACCCAAGGGTCATCCGGTGCCCACCATCCCGAATGGACCACTACCTCGTCTCCGACCGTGACGTTCCTGACCTCCGAACCCACCGCCCAAACGATACCAGCACAATCGCTGCCGCCGGCGTGAAAGTCTTCCGGTTCACCCTTTTTCTGGCGATCGGCGATGACGTCGACGGGATAGCCCAGTGCCGCCCAGACGTTGTTGTAGTTGATGCCGGTGGCCATGGTGTAAACCAGCACATCTTGGGGCCCGATGTTAGGAACGGGTAGGATCTCGCGTTGCCAGGCATCTTTGGGTTCACCAAACCGATCTTGGCGGACACAGAATGCGTGCATATTTTCAGGTACAAGACCGAGCGGCGGTTTCTCTCCGAGTTCATAAATCTTCTCGGCCTGGGATGTATTAGAGGTGTTATTTGAGTCCATTATGAGGATCCGTGGTTGATGTTCTGGTCAAGAAATGTCACAACAGCAATCTGGTTAGAACGAACGATGGCTGAAAATTGGTAGAGCCAAGTTTATAGGTCAGTCGTTTGCTGTGTCTACGCTCTACCGGATATGTTGGGGGAGAAAACTATTGCTAGACGAACAAAGCCGGCAGCTACCCCTATCCTGCATGGGTGCGCTTACTGAGTTTCGTGGTTGATTGGAGTCCTGATCTTTTTTGGCCTGAGTTTCAATGGATCTGACTGATTTCAACCTTTTACGCTTATCCAATACAATCTTTCTGTCAATGTGTTCAATTAAGTTGCCAAGGAAAATAAGACATGTTCAAGGCAAGAATGACGGCACTTCGAGAACGGCTCACCGAATCCGGAATTAATGTTGCTCTCATTACGGACGACGACAGTGTTTATTATTACAGCGGTTATTACGACTATCTGCACATGGATTTCGGCCGCCCCACTCTGCTGGTTGTGAGTGTCGACGGCGAAAGCGTGCTGATTACCCCATCCATGGAAAAGGAGATGGCCCAGTCAGCTGCTGTTGTCGACCGTATAGAACTGTGGAACGACGGTATGGGTAACGAATGGCGGGAAGCGCTGCCCGGTTTCCTGGGAGGTACGGCCAGGATTGGGGTTGAACCGGATCTGATGCCCCCGGTAGTGCGCAGTTATGTTGATTCTCTGGTCAATCCAGACCGCCTCACCGACCTGATGCCCCTGGTCAGCGAGATGCGGATGATCAAGTCATCCGACGAACTGCAGATCGCTCGCCACGCCGGGGAAGTCGGTATCGCCATGATGGACGCCGGCCGCGGCGCGATCGGTGAGGGCGTACCCGAATACGAGGTTGCGCTTTCCGCTACTCAGGCCGGTACCCGCAAGGCGGCCGACCTACTGAAGACACATTACAGTGACAAGCGTATGTCGCCGAGCATTCACTTCATGCAGATCATGGCATCGGGCAAAGAAATGACCATGACTCACCATCGTGCCAGTACCAAGGAGTTAAAGTACGGCGAACCGATTTTCCTGTGCTTTTGCGGGATGACAAATTTTCACCGCTTCAAGCTGGGTTTTGACCGTACTTTCTGGCTGGGAGAAATCACCGACAGGTCCCAGGAGTCAGCCTACCAGACAGCGGTTGACAGTCAGGCCGCAGCGCTTTCCGTATTGGGGCCAGGAGTTGCTGC
>PCBE01000047.1 GCA_002731295.1 Acidiferrobacteraceae bacterium
GAACACACCGGTGTTTAGACTGTTATGCGACGTAAGAATGTCGTTACGTTTAGAATGCCCTAGCTGATTTCAATGCAACGGCGGCACCAGTGATTCACTGGAGTGAACAGCCTTGGAGTAATCCATGGAACTTGACGAACCCCCCCTGGAGTTTGACGACGCGGCTGAGCGTATGATTGAGCTTGGCAACCGATTGATTGATGCAGATGATGAGACGGACCGCTGGGAGGTGGCATCGGGTCTTTTGGCCGGTGCTGTGCATTTCTGGCTCTATACTCGACAGCCTTGTGGGGAACCCTACTGCGAGAGTTGTCCCGATATCGATACTGCGGATAAACGTGTGCGGCTGTTGATTGAGGAAGTCAGGCGTTTTGCCCAGGAAAGTGAGTATTTTCACACCCCGCTGGATGCCGATGCAGGATCGGCTTAGGCGCCCGCGCGAAATGGTTATTTTCCCTGCGTAATCTCCACCTGCCGGGTCTGAACGAAAGTGCACAACTCGGGGAAGAACGACCGGAAGTCCTGACGATAGGCTTCGTAGCATCGACTGAGTTCGGCTGCACCGTGTTCCATGTGTGATTCAAATCGGGCTCGCTGGGCCATCTGTGTCAGGACTTTCCCCGTGCCGATTATGCTGGCGTAGCTCAACAGTACCCGGTTTTGGATCATGTAATCGAAAAACCGGCGAGAGCGCTCGGGGAATTCAGCCAGCCGGGGTCGCAGCATCAACTCGACCGAGCCCGCGTAGACCTCAAGAGACTGCGGATGATACGTGTCCCAATCCCGGGCCAGGAAATGATCGAGGAAAACATCTGCCACGACACTTGAGTATCGGCCAAACACATGCCACATCCGCTTTTTGGAGCGGCGTACAGTGTCATGGGTATCGGTAAAACGGTCGATTTCCCGATGTAAGCGGACACCGGCCTGAACAGCTGGTTTTAATCGTTTGTACTGGTCTCCACGGACCGCATCGCCGATGAAATTACCGATCACTAAGTCTTCAACATCGCCCGACAGATAAAGATGGGCCAGATAATTCACCGCGGAATACCTGTCTTGGCTGTTGTCTGTTGCCAGGTATTCTTGAAGTAGTCGTGCAGCGCCTGCGGTTTTTCGAACATAAGGTCAGGTGCTTTGCTTTTAAGCCTTGTAGATGATTGCCAGCCCCAGGTTGCAGCTACCGCGTTAACACCGGCATTCTGCGCGGCTTCAATATCGCCTACGGTATCGCCAATCATCCAGGTGGAGGTGGGCTGTGCACGGTTCGCTTCAAGTGCGTTGACAATGTTTTCGACTTTACCGCCGGGCTGTTCGTTTCCATAGATACAGTCCATCAGGCTGGTTAGTTGAGCAGCATCCAGTCGTTGCCGAACAATCGCCGAATGATTAGCCGTAACAACACAAAGCGTGTAGTGCCGGGCCAGGCCCCTTAGCATTTCGGGTATACCTTTAAACAGCGGCACTTTCAGTGGGTCGCGATTCAGGGCCTGGAACAGATGCCGCGCGTAGTCCCTAACATAGGCTTGACTGATGCCCGCGGCCTCAATAAGACCCGACAGCGTCGCCGATTCCATCGCATCGACATCTGTTTTGTTCAGCCCTTCTCCGAGACCGTGCTCACGACAGAAGGCGGTCGTATATTCACTGAGAATATTCAGAGAATCGACCAGTACACCGTCATAGTCGAATAAGAGCAGACCCCGATTGCGGGGTGATTTTGAATTCAACAGGGTATCTCCCCATCGTTCGTTAGCGAGCCAAGTTAAACATCCTAGCGGTCATTGTCGCATTACTGCCAATCGATCGGTGCATAATCCGGTGACAGACTTCTGAATAGACCTGTACAACAGATGACTTCGATCGATCCATCCTGCCTGATTGACACTAAACGGTACCCGCTGGACGAACAATTTTCTGTCGAGGGCCAGCTGTTCATTGCCCGAAGCAGGGCACGTTCTCTACACCGTGTGCCTGATGTCAGCCGAACCCGCTCTCGCTTGGTACCAGAATTGTGTTTCAGTACCCGACCGGGTAGGTACAACAGCCAACCCGTGTGGACTTATTTCTGGAGTCGGGTCGGTTGAGGTGAACGGCGCGGATCTGATTATCGTTGGTGGTGGATCCGCGGGTGCGGCACTGGCTGGACTGATTGCCCGGGATCAGAGCGTTAGTGTGCTGTTACTTGAGGCGGGCCCGGACTACGGTCACCAGCGTGCAGGTCAATGGCCATCTGATCTGTTGGATGCCCGGGAAATACCTCAGAGCCACCAATGGGGTTATCGGGGACGCAATCACGCAACACATACGGAACTGTCCACCTATGATCGGGCCCGGGTGATAGGCGGATGTTCTGCACACAATGGTTGTGTCGAGCTCTATGGCCACCGGCGTGATTACGATGCTTGGGCAGAACTGGGTAACCCTGGTTGGGACTGGCTGTCGATTGAACCTGCCATAAAGCGAGCCATTGAAATGTTGCGTGTCCGTATACCCGACACTGCCGAGCTGACGCCCTTCCAGGCGGCGTTTCTTGAAGGAGCGCAATCATCGGGTGTTCCGCGGGTAGCCGATCTTAACGATCCTGATGACGCGCAGGGGGTTGCTCCATCGCCAACAAATATTGTGGAAGGAACACGATGGAATTCTGCTTTTGCCTACCTGGATCCGGTTCGCGATCAGTCGAACCTTACCGTGTTGGGTCATGCGACGGTCCGGCGCCTGCTGATCCATTCTGGGCGGGTGAGTGGGGTCCATGCGAGTGTCGATGGTACTGGTCAGGATATTCATGCGGAGCGAGTAATCCTTGCGGCCGGTGCGTATGGCTCGCCGACAATTCTGCTGCACTCTGGGATTGGCGATCCCATGGAGCTGGAATCTGCTGGCGTTGGCTGTCACCACCCGCTGCCAGGTGTCGGCAAGCACCTAACCGATCACCCAATCATCGACCTCAAGTTGAAGCCGAGCCAAATTCTGATAGAGCAGATGAACGATTTTGCGGCTTCAGGTTGGTTGCCGGACGAACAGGTGTTGCTCAAAGCACGCAGTACCGGTTGTGTCGAGGCTTTTGACCTGCACCTGTTCGCGGTCAGTCGCCGGGACCCGGAAACTGGGGAATGGTCTTTGGTGTTACCCGTCTCGTGCATGGATCCGCACAGTCGTGGCGCGCTCAGACTGTCGGCGTCTGGCCACGCGGATGATGATGTGGTGATCGATCATGGATTTCTTTCGGATTCGTCAGGCCATGATCGGGCCGTGCTGGCGGACGGTGTTGAGTTGGGACGACAAATAGCGAGATCGATGATGCGCCAGGGACTTATCAGTGACATCAGAAGTCCGCCTGATGACTGTACCGGGCAGGCTTTATTGGATCACATCGATCGGGGTGTCTCGATCTATTATCACCCTTCGTCAACCTGTCGAATGGGTCCCGAACAAGATGCGTTGGCGGTCGTAGACGAGGTCGGGGCGGTACGCGGTCTGGATGGATTATTTGTCTGTGATGCATCGATCTTCCCGACCGTTATGCGTTCTAATACCAACCTACCCACGGTCGCTCTGGCAGAACATATGGCACCGATACTGGGGAATTGGAAAAAAGACTAAAGCGCCTCTGGATCCACGCAAAGCAACACATCGGCCGCAGTACAGCCGTCCGGGTGGACAATCAACGGGTTGATGTCGAGTTCATCGAGTTTGGCACCAAGCTGCTGGGCAAAGGCAACGATGGTACAGATGGCGTCTACAAGCCGGTCAAAGTCTGCGGCTGGCCGATTCCTGAACCCTCGCAGCAGTTTGGCCACCTGCAGTGAGTGCAATGCTGTAGTAATGTCTTCGCGTGGCGTCGGTAGAAGTACGGTCACACTGTCGGCTACCAGTTCTACCAGTGCACCGCCACTGGCCAGTGTTAGGGTGTGGCCGAATTGTCCGTCATTGTGAATACCAACCAGCAGTTCCGCGATTGAATTGGCCACCATCTTTTCAACCAGGAAGCACTCTTGCGATAGGTCTGCCGAATAGTCTTGAACAGCCCGCTGGATTGCCTTTGCTGCATCGCTCACCTGGGTTGCCGACTCAAGGTTTAGTCTCACTGCGCCCGCTTCGGTTTTATGCGGCAGGTCTGCACTGACTAGTTTCAGGGCCACAGGATAGCCCAGTCGATCAGCCGCAGCCGAGACACCGTCAACTGTGACCAGTTCTCCAGCCGGAATCGGGATGCCGGCGTTTTCCAGCAGTTTTTTGCCCTGCCATTCATCCAGGGTGATGCTGTTGGCAGTTCGACCCGCAATCGCAAAGGAAATTGATCGTGCCTGAGTCAGATGTTTTTTGCGTTGCCTACCAAACACAGTTGCCGCGGCAATTGCCTGTACGGACTCACCAATACCCTGTAGCGGGGCCGTATCGTGGTCTTTCAGGAATTGCTGGATCTGGGTATCAAGGTTCTCTGGCAGGCTGCTGCATACTGCGCCCGGGATGCCTGCCTCACGTGTGGCCTGCATAAATGCGCGCGCGTCGGCCTGGTACAGGTGGCGGTCTTCTTCAAGATGCGGTGGAGGATAATCCTGGACCAGCAACGCCGCATCGTAATCATCCCCGACCAGTGCGCTGAAGACCGGCTTGAGCTTTTCCTCGTGGCCCCACAGCGGAGTGGTGTAATCCAGGGGATTGGATACGGTTGCAATGGCCGGCAGTAGGCTCTTGAGCTTGTGACTGGCTGCAGGTGAAGGGGCTTTGAAGTCGATTCCGCACTCCTCTCCCCGGTCAGCCAGCATGGCAACGTCACCGCCGGAGCAGGTAAAAGCGGCCAGTCGCTGACCAGTTGGTGCCCCGGCGATCGTCAACAGGTTAAGTGTTTCTAGCATCAGGCTAGGTGTGGGTACCCGAACTACACCCAGTCGATCGAACAGCGCCTGGTAAAGAGTATCGCTGCCGGCCAGGGACCCGGTGTGAGTCAGTGTAGTGCGGGCAGCAAGATCAGAGCTACCGACCTTGAGCACGACCAGCGGTATGTTTCGGTCCAGTGCGTTCAGGGCGGCTTTCGCAAACTGCGGAATGTCTCGAAGCGATTCGAGATAGATACCGAAGGCGGTGACTTCTGACCGTGTCAGTAATGCTTCAAGATAGTCTTCGACACCCAGGACAGACTGATTGCCTGCACCAATCACGTAGGAAAAATTTACCGATCGCCGGTTGGTGAGCAAATATCCAGAGAGCATTCCAGACTGCGAGATGATTGCCGGGCCTCGGGTTACCCGCTGACCACCGTGGCTGTAAGGCCACAGATGGGCACCTTGAATGTAATTGAGCAGGCCAAACACATTGGGTCCAACGAGGGCCAAGTCACCGGACACTTCGATCAATTTTTGTTCCAACGCTTCACCATCGACCCCCAGTTCTCCGAAACCCGCGCTGTAACAGACAACACCACCAGCACCCCGCTGGTGCAGCTGGCTGACTACCGTGGGGACCACGGACCCGGGCACCGCAACAAATGCCGCATCGGGTGCTTCCGGAAGATCATCCACACTGGCGAAACAGGGATGTTCGTCCAATTTACGGCGCTTCGGATTGACGCCCCAGATCTGACCGCTGAAGCCACCGGCTGCACATTGGCGAGAAGCATACAGCGCCTCACTCCCCCCGATAAATGCGATGTGCCTGGGGGCGAGCAGTCGCTGCAGGTTTTTTTTCTGGCTGGGAGTCATGCTCCAAGCGGACGCAATAGAGCGCGGCTGATGATATGCCGCTGAATTTCAGAGGTACCCTCCCAGATTCGCTCCAGACGGGAATCCCGCCACAGTCGTTCAACGGGCAGATCTTCCATCAGGCCCATGCCACCATAAATCTGAACGGCGTGGTCGGCCAGTCGGTGCAGCATTTCAGAAGCATACAGCTTGCACATGGCTGCATCTGTAGGTGTCATCCGGCCCTGATCTGCTTTGTGTGCAGCGTGCATGACCAGCAGGTCTGCGGCCTGCAGTTCGGTCGCCATATCAGCCAGTTTGAAAGATGTGCCCTGGAATTTGCCAATACTCTGGCCGAACTGTTTACGATTAGCCGCCCAGTCGATCGATAGTTCCAGCAGACGATCCGCCCGCCCGCAGCAACCGGCGCCCACCCAGACCCGCCCCATCTTGATCCACTTATCTGCCAGGATCAGACCTTCGCCTTCTTCTCCCAGTACTTGACCGGGTCCGACACGGCAGTCATTGAAAGACAGTACAAAGTTCAGATAAGCACGCTGGCTGACACAGCGGGGTCCGCGGACGATATCAAAACCCGGATGTCCGCGGTCAACCAGAAACGCCGTGACCCGCTTGCGCGGACCGCGATCGGTTTGATCGATTCCAGTCACTGCAAAAACAATGGCGAAATCCGGCAGGATGTGACTGCTGACGAAATGTTTTGAACCATTGATGACCCAGTCGTTCCCGACCTTTTCCGCCCGGGTTGCCATGGACAAGATGTCGGATCCGGCACCGGGTTCGGTGATGGCAAAACATTCGGTTTTCTCCGCTCGAACGCAGGGGTCCAGATAACGCTCTATCTGGTTGCCCTCGCAGGCCATCAGCAGTTCCGTGGGGCGCCACGCAAAGCCGTTGAGAGCGTGCGAGACTTTACCGAATTCCCGTTCAATAACCGTAAGACTGGTGTAGTCAAGACCGCCGCCTCCAACCGATTCGGGCAGGTTGGCAGCATAGAAGCCCATTTCGATTGCTTTACGAGTGATCTGCTGCCCAAGATCAGGGGGTACTTCGCCTTGTTTTTCGACTTCGTTTTCGTGGGGCAGAAGTTCCTCAGAGACAAAAGCTCGTGCGGAATCAGCCAGCATGCGCTGTTCTTCAGTAAGTTCAAGATCCATTTGCTTCGCACCTTGATTGTATGGCGCTGTTGACAACCGCCTCGGAATCAGCGGACAACGGCGCTTGAGAGTTGTGTTCAGTACACCATCTTATTGTGGGATAGCGTCAATTTCCATCGGAGTACAGACGATTTTACGTCGATGCCCTAGAATCAGCTGCCCCTAGATCAGACCCAGGCGCTATTATCGCGCTAGCTTTAAACTAGAGATACCAGGCTGAGCGACCCCTGAAGGCTGGTCGCAGTGAGGAAAAAAATGACGGACCGAAGTGAAGAACTGATGGTAGAGCGACGTGGTGCGGTTCTGGAGATCACGTTGAACAGGCCCAAAGTTAACGCAATAGATTTTACCCTGAGCCGGATGCTCAACGATGCAATCGTGACTCTGCGCGATGATCCAGGTCTGCGCGTCGGCTTGCTGACCGCAGCGGGTGATCGGGTTTTTTCAGCCGGCTGGGACTTAAAAGCAGTAGACAGTGGCGAGCAGCAGCTGGATAACTGGTGGGAGGCCGATGTTGATCTGCCCGGCGGTTTTGCGGGCCTCACGGAAATGTGGGATCTCAACAAACCGGTGATCGTGGCTCTGAACGGACTGACCATAGGCGGCGGGTTTGAACTGGCGATGGCCTGCGACCTGATCATTGCTGCTGATCACGTCGAGTTCGCGTTGCCTGAAATGCCGTTGGGCATGGTGCCGGATGCAGGGGCCATACAGCGCCTGCCCCGCCGACTCCCTTACAACATAGCGATGGAGATGTTGCTTCTGGGTCGCCGGATGTCGGCTGAGGAGGCAGCCCAGCGCGGGCTGGTCAACGCAGTGGTTCCGGCTGACAAACTAATGACACGTGCGCGTGAATGGGCGGATCAGATTGCTGATTCGGCACCACTGGCTGTCCAGACCGTAAAAGAAGTGCTGCGCGCGATCGAAGGCGATACGGTGGAGAATGCCTTTCAGACCATGCGTACCGGAGACTTGCCGGTTTATCGCAAAATGCTCAAGTCAGAGGATGCGAAAGAGGGTGTACGGGCTTTCGTAGAGAAGCGAAAACCGATTTTTCGGGGTGAATAGGAATTGATGACATATGAAGGCTAAAAACATCCAACGCGTAGCGCTGATCGGGGGCGGGGTAATCGGTAGCGGATGGGCAACACGATGTCTTGTCCACGGGCTGTCGGTGGTCGTGACAGACCCCTCCCCTGCTGCGGCTGAGATGGTCTTGAAGACTGTCGACAGCGCCTGGCCGATACTCGAAGAGGCGGGCCTCGGCGAAAAAGCTGATCGCAGCAAACTGGAATTTTCCCCTGATATCGAGACGGCTGTTGCGGATGCGGATTTTGTTCAGGAAAACGTACCTGAGCGCGAGGATCTCAAGATTGCTGTGCACGAAGAGATCGGCCGGCACGCCAAAGGCGACATCGTGGTTGCCTCGAGTTCATCGGGTTTACTGCCCAGCCGTCTCCAGTCCCGCTGCCGGAGACCGGAGCGACTGGTAATCGGTCATCCCTTTGCCCCGGTCTATCTATTGCCGCTGGTTGAAGTCGTGGGCGGTGAGCAGACCAGCCTCGAGTTTGTGCGTGCCGCAGGTGCGTTCTACCGCAAGATCGGCATGCGCCCGTTGCATGTCCGAAAGGAAGTCGAGGCTTATATTGCCGATAGACTCCAGGAGTCGCTTTACCGAGAAGCACTTCACCTCATCAATGACGGTCTAGCGACTGTGCCCGAGATCGACGCCGCCGTTACCGGGGGTCCGGGTTTGAGGTGGGCGTTCATGGGAACCTTTATGGCGTGGCATCTGGGTGGGGGGCCAGGCGGTATGCGTCATACTATCGAGCAGTTCGGGCCGGCCCTTGAACTACCGTGGTCACACATGAAGGCCCCCAAGCTGACTGAGGAACTCAAGAACAGGATTGTGGAGGGCTGCGAGGTCGAATCGGGCGATCGAGATTTCAATGAACTGGAACGACGACGGGATCAGTGTCTGGCGGAAATCCAGAAAGTACTGGAGAAATACTGGTACCCACCCGGGCAGGATGGTTGGCCTGAGATGAGCACAGAATGAAGATGCGAAAACAAGTGTTGTTAATGGAGCGGAACTGAAAGCAGTACTAAGGAGAACACCATGGAGATGAACAGAGAAGTGGTCGTCACTTGTGCGGTGACAGGAGCAGGAGATACGGTTGGCAAGCACCCCGACGTGCCGGTCACGCCGGAACAGATTGCTAACGCGGCAATCGAGGCGGCGGATGCCGGGGCCGCGATCGTCCATATCCACGTACGTGACCCAGAAACGGGTATTGGCAGTCGTGACGTCGACCTGTTCAAAGATGCGGTGGAGCGGGTTCGGAACAGTGGTCGGGATGTATTGATCAACCTGACGGCAGGCATGGGGGGTGATCTTGTGGTGGATGATGATGACCCCACCATTGCAGGACCTGGCTCCGATATGGTCAATGCACAAACACGAATTGCTCATGTCGAATTACTGCGGCCGGATATTGCGACGCTCGATTGCGGCACCATCAATTTCAGCGACAGCAACTACATCTACGTGCAGACCCCCAACATGCTCCGCAGTATGGCCGCGCGTTACCAGGAAATCGGTGTTAAGCCTGAGATGGAGGTGTTCGATCTGGGTCACCTGAGGTTTGCCAACCAGATGTTGAGCGAGGGACTCATCAATTCCCCTGCCATGTTCCAGATATGTCTTGGAATTCCTTGGGGTGCAGGTGCTGATCCAGCGACCATGAACGCGATGGTCGGACACCTACCGCCCGATGTGTTCTGGTCTGGATTCGGCATCAGCCGTGCCCAGATGCCGATGGTGGCACAGGCGATGCTGCTCGGTGGCAACGTACGGGTCGGTTTGGAAGACAATCTCTATCTGGAGAAAGGTGTCTTCGCGAGTAACGGTGAACTGGTCGATAAAGCAGTTCGGATAATTCGTGAGCTGGGCGGTCGACCCTGCAGCGCAGATGAAACCCGGGCTAAGCTGGGAATAAAGTAGGGGCTGGTTGCAAGTTCGGGAGACTCGGGTCCCCCGTGGACAGCTCAGCTGGCCGTCTGTTGTTCGGCAGTAGCGGTCGCACTTTGGTCAAATGCTGGCATTACTTCGTTGATGAACAGTTCCAGCGAGCGTTTTTGTGCAGCCTGACCGAGGCCAAAACTTGCACAATAGGTGATTTTGTTGCCCAGTTGAAGGAATTGCTGGATTTTCTCGAAATCTCGAAACTGACCCTTGTCGGGTTGTCGATGGGTGGGGTCATTGCACAGGGGTTTGCGGCTGATGCACACGAGAGGCTTGAAAAGCTGATACTGATGAACACCATGTACCGGCGAACGGATGCGGAGCTTAAAGGGGTTCGCAGCCGCCTCAAGATCACCGTCGATAAAGGACTCAAACCTGTTGCCGATTTGGCGCTTGACCGCTGGTTTGATGACGCATTCAGGTGGGCTAACCCAGATGTTGTTAGCAGCATAAGAAATCGCTTGATATCCAACGACCTTACGGCTTACTCCACGGCTTACGGGATATTTGTGGAAGCGGACCGGGAAATCGGTGCAGCACTTAAGCAGGTGCGATGCCCCACACTGGTGATGACCGGTGAGCTCGACACGGGTTCGACCCCGGAACTGGCTTATAGAATGGCCGCGGATCTAGGCGACGCACAGGTCGTCATCTTGCCCGGCTTGCGCCATTTGGCACCTCTTGAAGACCCGCCGCAGGTCAACCGGGTGTTACTGGAGTTTCTCGGTATTGATTTACTACCTAGCTGAACAATTTTAATTCCATCACAACGCCAACAGGAGGCAGATATGGATAAAGCGCTATTTGACAAAGGACTGGCCACACGTCGGGACGTTCTCGGCAAAGAATACGTTGACAATGCACTGGCGAATGCCAGTGAGTTTGCCCAGGAGTTTCAGGAACTTCTCACGGAATACTGCTGGGGTGCCGTATGGGGCGATGAAACGCTTGATCGAAAGACGCGCAGCATGCTTAACGTGGTGATGCTTGCGGCGCTTAACCGGATGCACGAGTGGGAGCTTCATTTTCGCGGGGCCATCGTCAATGGTGTGTCGCGTGACGAGCTCAAGGCCATTTTGAATCAGATCGCCATTTATTGCGGCGTGCCGGCCTCTGTTGAATGTCATCGAATTGCAAAGCGTGTTTTTGCCGAGCTCGATGGTGACTGACGAGCTATGCTAGCGTGAAGACTATAGTTGCTGAGAATCCGGCCTCGCTTGGGTTTTCACAAGAAAGGCTGGAACGTATCAGTGTCTGGATGGATCGTTATGTTAATGCCGGTAAGCTGCCCTGTGCGTTGACACTGATCTGTCGTCATGGTGAGGTCGTGTTCGCCCGCAGTGTTGGCCAGCGACACCTGGATTCAGGTGGATCGATCGAGATGGATTCGATCTTTCGGATCTTCTCGATGTCCAAGCCACTGACCTCGGTTGCTGTGATGATGTTGTATGAGGAAGGAAATTTTCAACTCGATGACCCGATATCCCGATTCATTCCGTGCCTCGCCGATCCCAGGGTGATGGTTTCGAATGTCGACGGACAGTTACAGACTCGCCCGGCAAGCGGTCCAATTACGATCAAACAACTGTTGACGCATACCGCAGGATTTACCTACGGCTGGAACGAAGAATTTTCACTGGGTGAAATCTACCAACAGGCCGCTGTCGATTTTTGGCCGAATAGCGGGGTGCTCGCCGACGTTGTGGAGCGGGTATCGGAGTTGCCATTACTGTTTGAGCCGGGGAGCCGCTTCGGATACGGTATTTCAACCGATATATTAGGACGGTTCATCGAGGTGATTTCAGGACAGTCACTGGCTGCCTTCATGCAGCAGCGCGTTTTTGAACCCTTAGGGATGACCGACACCGGGTTCTCAATCACGCCTGACAAGCTGGATCGTTTGACAACACTCTATGAAGCAACAGGCGATAGCAGTACGCTCGTCCCAGTTGATACTCCCGGATCAACGCTTTTCGCTGCAGAAAACGTTACCACGTTTTCTGGCGGTGGCGGATTATTGTCGACACCGGCGGACTACCTGCGATTTGCCGAGATGCTCCGCTGCCGGGGGGAGTTCAATGGTGTGCGTCTTCTGGGTTCACGGACTGTAGATTTCATGACTCAGAATCACCTGCCCGGCGACCTGGCACAGATGGGTGATATAGACTTCGATGGCTGGAGTATTGCAGGTGAAGGTGTAGGCTTCGGCTTGGGATTTTCTGTGGTACTTGATTCGGTCCGGGCACGCACACTGTGCTCTGTGGGAGAATTCTCCTGGGGTGGCATAGCCAGTACCGTGTTTTGGGTCGATCCGATGGAAGATATCACCGCGATGTTTCTGACCCAGCTGACACCTTCGAGTACTTATACATTAAGACGCGAGCTTCGAGTACTGGTCTATCAGGCCCTGGTCGACTGAGGCTTAACGACTTGATGGCTACATGCGCTGGATCGGGGGCAAGAGACCAACGATGAACAATCAGCAGAACCAGACCGACCCTGCAGCGCTGCCGCTGCAGGGCATCCGAGTCGTGGAACTGGGTACCAGTGTCGCCGCACCGTACGGTACCTGGATCCTGGCGAGCCTCGGCGCAGAAGTCGTCAAGGTGGAGCGTCCGGGCAAAGGAGATGACGCGCGCTACTGGGGGCCACCATTCTGGGAAGAGACCTCAACCATGTTTCATACCTACAATCGGGAAAAGCGCTCGTTAGAAGTAGACCTGAAGGATCCAGAGCAGGTTAAAAAGTTGCGGCGTTTCATTGCCGACGGCGTCGACGTGGTGGTCCAGAATCTCAGAGCGGGTGTTGCCGACAGCGTAGGCCTAGGTGCTGAACAGTTGACAACAGAACTGCCTGGGTTGATCTATTGCAATATTCGGGCGTTTGGAGCCGCCGGGCCGATGCGGGAACAGCCTGGGTACGATCCTCTGATGCAGGCTTTTTCGGGGTTGATGAGTGTCAGTGGTGAAGCGGGTCGCAAGCCTGTGCGCGTGGGTACCTCAATAGTTGATAAGGGCGCCGGGATGTGGTGTGCGATTGGCGTGTTGTCCATGTTGAATGCCCGTCAGCAGACCGGTCGAGGCGGTGTCGTCGATACGTCATTGCTCGAAACTGCACTGGCATGGATGGGCTTTCATGTCGCCGATTTTCGTGCAACTGGGGAAGCACCCAAGCCGCAAGGATCCGGTGTCCGTGGAATTGCGCCTTACCAGGCCTATGAATGCGCTGATGGCTACCTCGTTGTCGGTGCAGCCAATGACCGATTGTTCAGGAAACTGGCTGAAGCACTGGGGCATCCCGAATGGTCGGAGGACGAGCGGTTTGCAACCAACCCTGACAGGTTCGGCAATCTTGTTCAGCTCAACGAGTTGCTAGAACCACTGTTTCGCAATGCCGGCCGCGAACACTGGCAGACGATGTTTAACGAACTTGGGATTCCCTGCGCGCCGCTACAGCAGCTCGATGAGGTGCTGGCACACGAGCAGGTTGAGGCGCTGGGCATTATTCAACGTGCCGATGAAGGCGCAATGCCACTCATCGGGCCGCCTGTAAGTTTTGACGGTCATCGCCCATCCGCCCGGCACCGGGCACCGGCGTTGGGTGAGTACAATGATACCTATTCGGATGAGGTTTCTGACGAGTAAAACAACCGTGCCTGAATTCCACACCATCGAGCTGTCGATCAGAGACGATATTGCGCTGTTGACCCTGAATCGACCGGATTCAGCGAACGCGATGAATACGCAAATGGCCGAGGAAATGCTGGCCGTACTGACCGGTCCCGAGGCGCAAGCTACCGCCGCAAGGTGCATTATTCTGACCGGTACCGGCGGCCGAGCGTTCTGCGCCGGTGCGGATCTTAAGGAACGAAAAGGAATGACCGATACGGTCTGGATACAACAGCATGCGGTATTTGAAACACTCGGTTTGGCGCTGATGGACCTTCAAGTGCCTTTGATCGGGGCGATTAACGGCGCCGCATTTGGCGGCGGAATGGAGATGGTGCTGGCCTGTGATTTTGCGTATGCCNCCAACACAGCCCGGTTTGCGCTGACCGAGACCACGCTAGGGATTCTCCCGGGCATGTGCGGTACACAGTATCTGCCGGGTGCTGCCGGGATTCGCCGGGCCAAGGAGATAATTCTGACCGGCCGTCCGTTCAATGCGCAGCAAGGTCTACAGTGGGGGGTCATCAATCAGGTGTGTGAACCCGATCAATTACTGGGNCAGGTTTTTGATACGGCTGCTGCGATCGCAGCCAACGGTCCCATTGCGGTNCGGGAAGCCANGCGAGCCCTGAATCATGCTGGCCGCGGCGGTATCAAAGCAGGTTACCGGATAGAACTAGACGCCTACAGCCGGGTGGTGCCTACTGCTGATCGACGCGAAGGTATTCTCGCTTTTAACGAGAAGCGAAAACCACAATTCAAGGGAGAGTAGGGTTATGGGAGACGCACTGAAGCAGATGAACCTGGGAGAAGATTTCCCGGAGATCCGGGAGGCAGTGGGTCGGATATGCGATGATTTTTCTGGAGAATACTGGCGAGAGATGGATGCTAAGAGCACTTATCCCGAGGCGTTTGTCAGCACCCTGACCGAGTCGGGCTGGTTGTCTGCCTTGATTCCAGAATCCTATGGTGGTTCGGGTCTGCCGCTGCGGGCCGCAGCGGTCATCTTGGAAACTATTCACGCGTCGGGGGGTAGTGCCGCAGCGTGCCATGCNCAGATGTATACCATGGGTACTGTGCTTAGACATGGCAGCGACGAGCAGAAACAGAAGTATCTGCCAAAGATCGCAAGCGGCGATTTGCGNTTACAGGCCTTCGGGGTTACAGAACCTACTTCGGGAACTGACACCACGAGTCTTCGTACCCAGGCGGTACGGGATGGAGATCATTATGTGGTGAATGGCCAGAAAATCTGGATCAGCCGGGCACTGTACTCCGACCTGATGCTGTTGCTGGCCCGGACCACACCCAAAGAAGAAGTGAGCCGGCCGACTGAAGGTCTGTCGGTGTTTCTGATTGATCTGCGGGAGTTACGCGGTAACGGTGTTGAAATCCAGCCGATCGAAACAATGATCAACCATAACACCACCGAAGTGTTCTTTAGTGATGCAAGAATTCCGACCGATTCGCTGATCGGGGAAGAGGGACGGGGATTCCGCTACATTCTCGATGGTATGAACGCTGAACGCACGCTGATTGCGGGTGAAAGCCTTGGTGATGCACGGTTCTTTCTACGACGGGCGAGTGACTACGCAAACGAGCGCGAAATCTTCGGCGGCCCGATCGGACGTAATCAGGGTATACAGTTCCCGCTGGCCCGCGCTTACGCGGAGACGGAGGCCGCGGAACTCATGGCCCGCAAGGCAGCAGCGTTGTTTGATGACGGCGAACCCTGCGGTGCTGAGGCCAACATGGCTAAATTATTGTGTGGTGACGCGGCCTGGCATGCAGCTGAGGCTTGTATGCAGACTTTTGGCGGTTTTGCTTTTGCGCGCGAGTACGATATTGAACGCAAGTGGCGCGAGGCAAGGCTTTACCTCACGGCACCGGTGTCGACCAACCTGGTTCTGGCTTATATTGGTCAGCATGTCATGGGATTGCCCAAGTCCTATTGAGCGCGGTACAGATCGATGCAAAGCATTCGTAAATAGTGTCAGCAAGATCGNCACTCACTCAAGGCCNACNGGTTTAAGACGNAGNNTGGGCCTTNNGTNGGTTTTTCCCAGCCTTTGCCAGCNCCGCATCGGAGGCAGCGTTGATTCAGGAATATCTGCTCCCAGTCTGCGTCGGNGGCCACATAGTCCAGAATNACCCGTAACGCTTTGGACGTCGATCGAAANCCATAGGTTTCCTGNGCATATTCAAGCATTTCAATCGAATCCGGGTGTAATTCCACCTCAAGCATCGCCTTTTTCCCCATTGCCATTTGATATTCNCCCGCGTGTCAGATTTGGAGAACCTGCAGATTCCCCGATGAGTTGCATTTTGTCGTCTAGGGGCCTCACGGTGCAAGGCGTAGTGCCGAGCGAGGTTATGCGATACAGATCGCTCGCGGGGGCAGTTGTTGTCTAGGGCTACAAATCTGCAGGTCGGTTGACGTTAAAGAAAATACCCTCGTCGTTCACATCGATCTGCAAGATAGTCGATTCAAGTTGTTCCAGCAGCTCACGTGCGCCAGTGTCGCCACTGAGTTGCAGTAAGTCGGAAAACATCGACCTTGGGAACAGTACCGGGTGACCACGGCGTTCTCTGTAATAGGGAGCACAGGCAACATCGGCGGCAAAATTTTTGATCAACAGATCCAGATGAGTCGAAACCACCAGGGGCATGTCACCCAGGCACAGCACAACACCATCAAGATCTGTAGGCAGTGCTCTGATCCCCGACTTGATCGAACTGCTCATACCTTCTGCGTAATCTGGGTTGTGAACGAAATTTACTGTGTAATCATTCAGTGCTGCCGCCAGTTCATCCGACTGATGGCCGGTGACAACGTGTACCTTGCAGGCAAGCGAACCCAGTGCGGCTTCTACGGCATGGGCGATCAGCGGTTTTCCGGCCAGGGGCAGCAACAGCTTGTTGCGTTCCCCGGTGCGGGTCGAAAGACCCGCCGCCAGCACGATAGCATCAATCTGCGGGCTCACCAGACAATCTCTTGTTTCGGGTGCTGATCAGTTGTGCTATGACAGAAACTGCAATTTCTCCGGCGCTGCTACCGCCGATATCTAGTCCAATCGGCGCATGGATACGCTTAACCTGGTCGGCCGTGACACCCCCTTGCAGTAGGCGCTCTACCCGCCGGTTGTGGTTGCGACGACTGCCGAGTGCACCAACGTAGAAGGCAGGTGATAAAAGGGCAGTCTGTAGTGCGGGATCATCGATCTTGTGGTCATGGGACAGTACGACAACCGCAGTTCGCTCCTCCGGCTTGAGTTCGGCGAGTGCTACGTCTGGCCAGTCGTTGACCAGTGGTAGGTCAGGAAACCGCTCCGGTGTTAGATAGGCCGCTCTGGGGTCGATGATNGTAACCTGGAAGCCGGCCAGTNAAGCCATGGTCGACAGCGGCTGGGCAATGTGTACTGCACCGACAATCAGCAGTCGCCAGGGGTCGGCAAAAGGCCGAACAAAGACATCCAATTCCTCGTTGACTTGTGCTTCCACAGGCGCCGAACCGATGAGTTTCTCACTGATCCGTGAAAATCCAGTGTCCTGAGCCAGGTNGCCCGACCAGTGTCCACTGTGCCCAATTGCCATCTTCCCAGTCGAAAGCTGGATGCACAGTGTTGTGGGTGACTTCTGAATCAGATTCTGGGCAAAGGCNGGATCATTCAATCTGACCAGCAGGAGNTCAATGGTACCGCCACACGGCANNCCGAGGCTCCAGGCGGTGTCATCNGTTACCCCGTAGGTGAGACGTTTAGGATCACCCGTGCTAATTACTTCTTTGGCTTCTTCGATCACCGAGTTCTCGACACAGCCCCCCGAAACTGATCCTTCAAATTCTCCGTTGTCCGAAATTGCGAGCATACTCCCGACGGGGCGGGGCGCTGATCCCCAGGTCCTGAGGGTAAACGCTAGTGCCAGCGTACGGCGGTCGCTGGACCATGCAGCCATGGTCTTAAGTAACCGTTTATCGTCATTAAGCATATTGTTCAATCAATCGGGCTTTAGGTCGATCGCCATTCAACAGTCNTCGGGCTGGATAACAATAGTTCTGCTTGTTTCAGGCCAGAACCGAAAAGCTGCTGGTTGAATTGACCGCGCGATTACGCGAGAAAAAAACCAGACTTATCGTGCGACCAATACGTGACAAGTGAAACTGTACCGGGTCACGTTCATGATCCTGGCCTGCCTCACAGGCGATGACGAGCTCGGCCATCAGTTCACCGACTGCCGGTGCTGTTTTGAACTGATTGCCGCTGGTGCCGACGGCCAGGTAGAAACCTGGCAGGTCTGAGCGATCGTAGATCGGAATCCAATCGTCACTGACATCCCATAGGTCGACGATCCCACTGGGACTGTTGGGAATTCCGAGCGTNGGCATTCTCTGGGCCAGCCGGTAAATGGGTTCAAGCACCTTGTTGCTGAGNTTGCGATCAAANTCATCCGGGTCTGCTGTTNTCTCCCCNTCCGCTTCGGTACCTTCGCTGCCGGTCAGAATCGTATTACCGAGGTCCGGTCGGGTATAGCTGCCAATGTCGTTGTCAAAGGTGATGAAGTCCGGTTCGTCTGGACCGGAACGCTCGGGCCGTGGCAGGCGGACGTATTCATGACGTATAACGCGAGTTGTGATTCGACTCTTGTCGGCAACACCGGCGAGTTCACTGATTCTGGTTGAGTGTGGTCCGGCTGCATTGATTATCACCGGGCAATCAATCGACTCAGTACCATTTACCATAAGGCCGCTTACACGGCCTTGATNAGTCTGGACAGCGGTGACGTCGGTATTAAATCGAAATGTACCTCCCGCAGCCTCTGTTGCGACTTGTAGATTGTGGGTAGCGAGCCGTGGGTCGTTGCAGTAGCCCCCACGTGGAAACAGCACGGCGCCTTCGATGCTGGGACCGGTGTGCTGCCCGAACCGATCGTGTACCGACAATACAGGGGGGCCGAATTTCTTCGTTTCCCAGCCGGGTAGCTTGTCAGCGATCCTTTGAACTGACCATTCTTCATAGGGGATGCCCAGTTCATCGGAAACAGAAATCTGTTTTTCCAAATGCCCGTTTTCTTCGGTTTTGAGAGAGAGTACGCCGGTTTGTCTGAACTCCGCCATGCCGACCGGGTCTTCAGCGCCGATGTGATCGAGCCAGTTTTCCCAGCATTGAGTGCCTTCCCAAGCCAGGGCGGAGCCTTCCACAGTGGAATAGTGGGTACGGACAATGGCAACAGAACTGCTGGTGGAACCCTGACCGGATGTGGAATGGCGGTCTATGTTCAATGTNCGCCAACCTCGTCTCGCCAGTCCACAGCCTATGGCCGAGCCGATGATACCGGCGCCGATAATGACCGCTTCGTAGGTCTTAGTCATCCTTTAACTTCCTTCTTTACGAACCAAGAGTCGTAGCCCTGCTGATTCTAGGGTCTGCATTTCGCCACGGCTAGTTAACCGGNTGCGTTGAGAAAGAGCAAAGTTTGACTAGCGTGNGCTGTNACGGGGCTTGAAATATCTTAGCCTGCCACCAGATATAAGACAGAAGCGCGTCGTGGCAATTGAGCACTGACGCCGAAACCATGGAGATTATTATGAACAACTTAGTCAGAATTGCAGACGGCAGGCGGCCCTGGGGTCTGTTTTCCGATGTCGATGGAATCCTGCGGGGATTCTACGATTCACCGGTATCGACCTGGAATACGAGCGTCGATTTTCGTCGATTGGCGATGGATGTCATCGAAGATGACACAGCCTACGTCGTCACTGCCGATATGCCCGGCATCAGTCGGGATGAGGTGTCAGTTACGATCGACAAGAACGTGCTGACGATCAGTGCAGCGCCTAAAGATGAGGTCAGCCAGGACGAAAGAAAAGTGCTCCGTCATGAGCGATATTCAGGAAAGTACGCCCGTTCCCTTCGACTTGGAGAAGACATTGACGAAGACCAAGTGTCNGCAGAGTACCGGGACGGTGTGTTGAGACTGGTGATCCCTAAGAAAGCTGCTGTGGCGCCACGCGAGGTCGAAGTTAAGATCAACTGACATGAACAGCCAGCCAAGTGGCATGAAGGGCCGGTTATCCGGCCCTTCTTCGTATTGTGCTTTNCCCTACGGCGAAACTGGAAAACGACCCTGTATAATTCGACCGTAACGGAGACTATCTCCATAATNATTTCGATATGAGTAGGAAAACAAACAATCCAACTGACATCGCCAATGTACTGGCCGAGGCGCTGCCCTATATTCAGCATTTTCATGGCAGAACCATCGTGATCAAGTATGGTGGCAACGCCATGGTCGACGAGGAACTGAAACGCGGCTTTGCCCGAGATGTGGTTCTGATGAAACTGGTTGGGATGAATCCAGTGGTGGTTCACGGAGGAGGCCCGCAGATCGGAAGTTTGCTCGAACGAATTGGCAAAAAGAGCGAGTTCGTGGACGGGCTCCGTGTTACTGACAGNGAAACCATTGACGTGGTGGAAATGGTATTGGGCGGGCTTGTTAACAAGAGTATTGTGGCACTGATCAATGCCCAGGGTGGACGAGCAGTGGGTTTGTCGGGCAAGGACGGTGGGATGATCCAGGCTCGGAAGCTGTTACTTCGGCAAGGTCAATCTGATGACGATGGTGAAGTGGTCGATATTGGACAGGTCGGTGAGATCGAACAGATCAATCCAGCGGTTGTCGATACGCTCGATCAGGCGAATTTTATCCCGGTAATTGCACCTATAGGTGCAGGTACTGATGGGAAGGCGTACAACATCAATGCCGACACGGTTGCCGGTTCGTTGGCGGTGACACTCAAGGCCGAAAAACTGATTCTGCTGACCAATACGCCGGGTGTGTTGAATTCAGACGACCAGTTGCTCGAACTGTTGAGCGAGACTGAGGCCCAGAATCTGATTGAGCAGGGTGTGATCAGTGGCGGCATGTTGCCCAAGGTGCAGTGTGCTCTTGAGGCCGTTGCTGGCGGTGTGCGTACGGCCACGATCAGTGATGGTCGCGTCCCGCATGCGACTTTGCTTGAGACAGTCACCGACCGCGGCGTGGGTACCCAGATCGGCGAATCAAGAAACGTTCAGTCTTCGTCCGTCTGACTGTTGCCGGCAGTTGGCAGCGTTAGTGGGTATCGACCGGCTAAGACGATCGTTAGTGAATGTTCGTAGCCAGTGTTTCAAGCGGCGAAACGGATGATCTGTGACNGATCTTNCTACCTCATTATTCNTCGCGCTTGATCTGATCATCTCGCTGGATCCCGATCTGGTTGAGATTGTCCTGTTGTCGTTGCGNGTCAGTTTGCTGGCAGTGGTCATAGCTAGTGTGATTGGACTGCCCCTGGGTGCAGCAATTGCGATAGGAAGTTTTCCTGGACGGTCCGGTGTTGTCGTTGTTCTCAACGCGATGATGGGTCTGCCGCCGGTTGTCATCGGGCTGGCGGTCTATCTTGTGCTGTCACGAGCCGGACCGTTAGGGGCATATGGACTGCTCTACACCCCGACGGCGATGACTATCGCCCAGGCTGTATTGATCACCCCGATCATCGCTGCACTGACGCGCCAGACGATCGAAGATTTATATCGTGAATACCGNGAGCAGNTGCAGTCTCTGGGCGTCACGCCATTGCGCGCGATGTTCACTTTGTTGGTCGATGCGCGTTACAGTTTGCTGACGGCAGTTTTGGCTGGGTTCGGCCGAGCCAGTGCCGAAGTGGGCGCGGTCATCATTGTCGGCGGTAACATCAATCATGTGACGCGGGTGATGACAACGACCATTGCGCTGGAAACCAGTAAGGGCAATCTGGCACTGGCCCTGGGCCTTGGCATCGTATTGTTGTGCATTGTCATAGTTATAAACGGAATCACTTCTACGGTGCAGTGGCTGATTGATAGACAGCAGGGGTAAACCTGGCAGATGGCAGACTCAGAATATCATCACAGTTTGAACCAGGATCCGGTCGACATGTTGCCGCTCGTTGTCGATGGACTGGGATTCAGTGTCCGGGAGCAATGGTTGCTCAAAGACGTCAGTTTTTCGCTGGGCGCCCACGATCGGACGTTTATCGTAGGGCCCAACGGCGCTGGTAAGAGTATATTGCTGAAGATTTGTCATGGATTGCTGTCGCCCACAACCGGAACGGTGCGGTGGGCGTCGGGTTCTTCCCGCCAGCAGAGACAACGCCAGGCTATGGTGTTTCAGAAACCTGTACTGCTCCGTCGAAGTGCACGTGCCAATGTGGAATATGCCCTGTCGGTTCGGGGTGTCGCAAAAAAGGACGCCCGGGAACGCGCAGACCGCGTGCTTGAGGCGACGGGGTTGACTGCTATTGCGCATAGACCGGCGCGTGTACTGTCCGGTGGTGAGCAGCAGCGCCTGGTACTGGCGAGAGCATGGGCTTTNCGCCCCCAAGTGCTGTTCCTGGATGAACCGGCTGCNCATCTGGATCCTGCCGCAACGGCCGCCATTGAAGACGTTATNCAACAGGTCAGCAATGCCGGTAGCAAAATCATCATGGTTACACATGATCTTGGCCAGGTGCGAAGACTGGCCGATGAAGTGTTGTTTCTACACCAGGGACAGCTGCTAGAACAGGCAGCGAGCNGGGATTTCCTGGCTCACGCAAAGAGCCAAGAAGCGCGCGCNTTCGTTGAGGGGCAGTTACTCTGGTAGATACTCTCTGTGCCTCGTGCCCNGATTAGACGGGGTTCGAATCGTCAACAGCCTGAGTTATCTACCGTTGCATCGGGCATTGTGGTNCTACACAGGATCGCTTTGTTTAGGTTTTTGACCCAGTTCAATTTTGCATCAGTCAAGACTGCATCTGTGAGATCTGCGTTTTCCAGGTTGGTGCCCTCCAAAAATGCGCCCGTAAGATTGGCCGTCGTTAGGTTCGCACCGGTCAGATCTGTGGCTTCCAGATAGGCTTTGGTCAGATCTGCTCCAGCCAGGTTCGCGTCCTGTAGATTGGTGTCCTCCATATAGGCATCTATTAGATTCGCCCCTGAAAGGTCGGCGCCAGTCAGGTCTGCGAAACCCAGGTCTATCCCAGTGAGATCTGCTTCAGTCAGATTTGCCCCCGCCAGTTCTGCCCGAAACAGTCTTGCTTTATCCAGATTTGCGTAAGTGAGATTTGCCCCTGCCAGTTTTGCCCCAGACAGATCTGTACCTGCGAGGTCACATTTAGGGCATTTCAACGATGACTTTAGCTTTTTTAGATCCGCTTCACTGAATGCAACTGCTTGCCAAGTTATACCCGTCAAGATGAAAAATAGAACCATAGCCTTGAGCACTCGATTCATCTGAACCCCCTGTGTCTGACAGTTGTCCATAATTTGGGCATCCTGCTCCGGTAGGGTGCCCCTGTTAATGACCGATACCAAAAGTAGTCTACAAACTGTCCAGCCATTCGACAACGGCCTGGGCAAAGCCATCATCATCATGGTTGGCAACGATCTCGAACTCGGAAGTGAGTTCAGCCGGTGCATTGGCCACGACACGAGACCGGCTACACCAGCGCAATAGATCGAGATCGTTGTAGTCATTACCGATGGCAAAGACTTCGTTTGAATCCACGTTAAATGCACTGCAGACCCATGCCGCTGCAGAGGATTTTGAGACGTTGTTTGGAAAGATTTCATACCAGGTCGACTGGTGATCCAGCGGAGAGGTGGTCCGAATAACGGTCAGTTCGGAGAGTTTCTGCTTCAGATACGGTAAAGCGCTACCGTTGTCTCCCGGCAGACTGACCGCAACCAGTTGGGTTGAGGCTATGTGAAATTCGGTGGGTTCTTCGATGGGCCGGTGATGGCCTTCGTATACAGTCAGGCGATGGGCGAAATCCGGGTTGTGGGCCGTGTGCTGGTACCAGCGAAATCGGTGGTTGTCAGGCACCGGATCATGCACCATGAAGTCGAGTTTCAGCGCGTTGAGTACCTCGATGGATTTACTGACTTCAGTTTCGGTGAGCGCCTGGTCAAACAGCAATTCAAAATTGGGGAATGAAAATATTCCAGCTCCCGATGAGGTGACCAAGAGATCAATCGGAAATGATCGGTCGAGAACACGTCGGCAGGAAAAAAGAGATCGGCCAGTAACAACCACGCGTAGGATGCCCTGTTGACCGAGCACCTCCAGTACGTCATGGTTAGCCGGACTAAGTTGCTGGTCCGATCCGAGCAAAGTGCCATCAAGATCGGTGAATACCGCACGACCCATAAACAGTCTCCTTTAATAATGGTTTTGTGCGATGTGTTCCGGGGGTGGGGTAGCGAAGTGAGGCTACAGGTTCGATTCGATCGTTGAGATCAGTGATTCGTCATCAGGTTTTANAGAACTGCCATAGCTGGCGACGACATTGCCCTGTCGGTCGAGCAGGTATTTGTGAAAGTTCCACCTCGGGTAGTCTCCGGACTGGTTCGCCAGTGCCTGGTAAAACGGGTCGGCATGGCGCTTTGCGACACGGGTTTTTTCAAACATCGGGAACTTCACATTGTAAGTGAGTGAACAGAATTCCCGCACCTTGTCTTCGGAACGAGGTTCCTGGAGGAAATCATTTGAGGGAAAACCAAGCACGACCAGCCCCGCTTCGCGATACTGTTGATACAAAGCTTCGAGACCGCGATATTGTCCGGTAAATCCGCAATAACTGGCAGTGTTGACCACCAACAACACTTTGCCTGCGTACGCCTGACACAGATGCACACTTTGTTCGCTGGCCAGAAATCGTTTAGTGAAATCCAGGTTTTTCGGGCACCGCGCAATGGCGGCATTGTTTAGTAGTACCAGCGTGGTGGCCACAACGCTCACTGTTTTCAGTTTATTAATGATCAAACCGTCGAATGGCCATTTGNTNAGGCCATGCCCACAAGCAATACGCCACAGTAATCCGAAGNGGGTGATTGACCCAGGATGGGATAGCACTGGATAGGTNTGCATCATAAATGAGCCTTTATTATCGTTGTGGCTCGCTCAAGTCGTGTATCTGCGCTACCCGACAGGATCTCATAGGGAGCGTGAATACGGTCGAGTTCACTGATAAAGGTCTGATGCAGTTGCAGGCGCTGGCCCGGCTCACCTTGGTTGCGTTGCAGTCCGTCTTCAGTCCAAGGTACGTCAATATCACACACCAGGTAAAGGTTTGCCATTCGTGATACCGCCATTTCAGTGATCCAGGTCTTACATCCGCCGTAATAATGGCGACTGTAGATCATCGTCGACACCAGATCGGTGTCCAGGATGGCTAGATTTCCGGCTTGTTTTAATGCTTCTCCTTCAAGTGACACCTGGCGATGTGCGATCGGCTCTACATCTGCAAAAGACAGTGGTCGTTGCACTTCATCCAGGTAATTCCGGGCACCCTCGGTGGAGAAAGCTGTCTCAAAACGCGCTGCCAGTGCCTGCACCAGCGTCGTTTTTCCGGTACATTCGCTACCGGTGACAACAACCTTAAACAACACTGGTCTCGACTGGCTTGTCGAAGATGAGTCAGTCATTTGCAATGCCGGAATACTTTTCACCGAGGGGTTTTTGTATGGTTAGCATCAACGTGTTGTTGGTGAGTTGGAGAATGATCAATTGAGCGATAAACCTGAACAGATGAGTGGTGTTCCAGACGAACGCTTGGCAGCATGGGGAGAAGTGTACCGCCCGAGATACACCGGCGTCGCTACTTTCATGCGCCAACCTTTGCGCGAGCTGGAATCCGACTGGGGGGGTACGGATATCGGTCTTATTGGCGTGCCGTTCGACGGCGGCGTCACAAATCGCCCTGGTGCTCGCCATGGCCCAAGGGCATTGCGTGAACAGTCAACACTGATGGGCAGNATCAATTATCAGACCGGGGTCAAGCCTTATGATTCGGCCCAGGTTGCTGATCTGGGTGACGTGCCCATCGAAGGGGTTTACGCGCTTGACCGTGCCATTGAAGANATTGAGACTTTCTACAGTAAAGTAGTCCAGAGTGGAATAATGCCACTATCGGCCGGTGGCGATCACTGTATCAGTCTGCCCATACTCAGAGCGATATCCAGACAGCTCGGCGAGCCCCTAGGGATGGTTCATTTTGATGCGCANTGCGATACCGGGCCNGAGTTGTTTGGTCACAAGCATCACCACGGCGGGCCTTTCAGGGTNGCGGTAGAAGACGGTGCCCTGGATCCACAGCGAACGATTCAGATCGGTATACGCGGACCGACCGAGCCCCTGTGGACGTTCAGCTATGACTCAGGCATGACGGTCATTCACATCGAAGAGATGTACGCCATGGGTATTGAAGCTGTGATAGAGAAAGCTTTGGCGGTTGTCTCCGATGGTCCAGTTTATGTGAGTTTCGATGTCGACGGCATGGACCCGGTTTATGCCCCCGGTACCGGTACGCCAGAAGTCGGGGGGTTCACCAGCTTCGAAGCTCAGCAGATGCTGCGGGGNCTGACGGGTATCGACATTGTNGGAGGTGACTTNGTTGAAGTTTCNCCGCCATTCGATTCGGCAAACACCACTGCTTTGAACGGGGCACAGATGATGTGGGAAATACTTTGTNTGATGGCAGCTAGGCTATCCNGNAAAGCCGACCACAAATGATNGACGTNNGCATNGCCACGTTTTGACAAGATGCANNTATGATTGANGCAATNCGGCAGTTTTTCTCAGAACATATTGAGNGCAACGAAGCCGTCGAAGATTCNAAGAANGAACTNCGACTTGCTGCAGCCGCCCTNATGTATGAAACCGNGATGGCCGATTANGACCTGGGTCAAGANGAACANGCACTGATTCNGAAGCTGGTCNGTNAACAGTTCNANCTCACACNNGCNNAANCCAACGAACTTCTNNCNNTGGCCNANTCTCAGGTNAGAGATGCNACCGACCTGCATNGGTTTACTACGTTGATTAATCGNAACTGGACGCTCNAAGANCGAANCTTNNTGGTCGATAGCATGTGGCAGGTGGTCTATGCTGACCGGCGTCTCGATGATCATGAGGTTCATTTGATGCGGAAGATTCAGCGGCTACTCCACATCCCGCACAGAGATTTTGTGGCGTCAAAGCTGCGTCATAAACGGTCATGATGTTAAGACATCGCAGTGGCTGACCACGCATTTTTGGAACATGGGGGTGTTCTGGCTTTTGCCCATCGGGGAGATCACCAGGCCGGACCTGAAAACACCCTGAGTGCATTCGAGGGTGCCGTCCAACAGGGCTTCTGCTACCTGGAAACCGATGTGCACTGTAGTAAAGACGGTGTGCTCCTTGCGTTTCATGACGATCGACTTGATCGGGTGACTGATCAACAGGGCCTTATCGCACAGACGGATTACGCGTTGATTAGGCAAGCGCGGATCAGAGAAACAGAGCAAATTCCACGGTTGGAATCTCTGCTAGAGGCATTCCCCGACGCCCGATTCAATATCGACCCCAAATCAGACGCCGCGGTTGGGCCGCTCATCGACATCATTCGCCACATGGATGCCGAACAACGGGTGTGTATAGGTTCCTTCTACGGTCGGCGCCTGCGCTGGGTACGGGACGCTTTACCGGGTGTGTGCACCTCGATGGCGCGTGCTGAAACGACCTATGCACGTTTTGCCAGCCTGGGTCTGCCGTGGCGCAGCGGCGGTGCGGCCTGTGCCCAGGTGCCGGTATGGTGGAACAGAATCCTGGTTGTTGACAGTCGTTTTGTGCAGACGATGCATGCCCAGGGCATACCCGTACATGTGTGGACCGTCAATAATATCGACGAGATGCACCGACTACTCGATCTTGGTGTTGATGGTCTGATGACCGACTATCCGGCAAAGCTAAAAAGTGTTCTGTTGACCCGAGGGCAGTGGCATCAGCCGTGTTGATCGAGTCCTGTTTCGCTGACTTTATGGAAAACGATCATCCCGGCAAAGAAAAGCACCAGGATTGAAAGTATGCCGGTTCGCGGATTGCCGCTGACTAGGGTCACCCAGCCCATCAGAAACGGCCCAAATACGGCGGCCGCTTTACCGACAACGTTATAAAAACCAAAGAATTCTGCGTTTTTGTCCGCGGGAATGAGTTGGCTGAACATGGACCGACTCAGCGCCTGGATGCCGCCTTGAACAAGACCGATGACCGCCGCGAGAATGTACATCTCTACGGCTGAATCCATGAAATACGCGTAGACCGTAACGCCGACATAGACCCAGATCGCGATCCAGATGCCGCGCCGGGGACCGTACCGTTCACCCAGTCGGCCGAACACCAGGGCCGCCGGAAAGCCGATAAACTGGACCATGAGCAAGGCGATAATCAAACTCTCCGACGGCAAGCCGATGGAGAGGCCATAATCGACTGCCATGCGTACAATGGTGTCAACGCCGTCGATATACAGCCAGTAGGCCAGCAAAAACAGCCAGGCAACCCGATACTGACGTAGATTTGAAGCGGTCTGCTTCAGGGCACTGAACGTACTGGACAGATCAATACCGCGTCGACCCGACTGGGGTGTTGGTTCTTCAACCCCCGTAAATAGTGGGATAGAAAACACGGCCCACCAAATTGCAACGGTGACGAAAGACCAACGCACACCTTCTGCGGCATCGGCTAAACCGAACAGGGCCGGTTTGAGGGTCATCAGAACGTTCAATAGGAACAACAGTCCACCCCCAAGGTAACCGAGCGCAAATCCCAAAGCCGAGATCCGATGACGGGAATCTCGGGGAGAGACGATCACCAACAAAGCATCGTAAAAAATGTTCGCGCCCGAAAATCCAACGACTGCGATCACGTAGAGCAGGATGGCAAACGGCCACATACCTGCCTCCACCAGGTACAAAGATCCTGTCGCGAGTACCCCCAGACAGGCAAAAGACGCCAGCATGCGTTTGCGTAGGCCGCCGGTATCAGCCATCGCCCCCAGTATGGGAGCGAGGATCACGATGATCAGACTGGCTACCGAGTTGCTGACACCCAGGTAATAGGTGCTATGAGTCACCTCAACACCCTGACTCCAGTATTGTTTGAAAAACAAAGGGAAGAATCCGGCCATGACTGTGGTGGCAAAGGCCGAGTTGGCCCAGTCGTACATGGCCCAGGAATAGGTGGCTCGGCGTTGGTTGGTCTGCATCGTGGTGTTTTCTGCCTGCCGGCAGTCAGGGTCAGCGAATCGAGATCAGTATATTAGCGCGTGCCCCTTGAGTAGGGCGAAAAAAAGAGTACTGAGGTTTTTAGGGCTGGGAGATCAACAACCGTGGTCGGAATATTAAGCCATAAATAAAGGGTCAAGGAGCGAAGTCTGACGGATGCAATCCCGGCACAATCCGGGACACATCCACTGACTGGCTTGGCCCATCCTGGGGATCCACCGCATAATCGACGCTGAAGGACCGTCCATCAATGGTTATGTCGGTCTATATCGTATTCAGATCCGGGAGAGATTTCATGACCAGCTATCACATGTCACCAGAAGAGTTTCGGGCCAATGGTCATGCGCTGATTGATTGGATCGCGCGCTACATGGAGAACGTTGAACAGTACCCAGTAATGTCAACGGTCGAACCCGGCACCATTCGAGAAAAGCTGCCGGGCACAGCGCCGGAACAGCCCGAGGCCTTCAAAGCACTGCTGGACGATCTGGACAACGTTGTGATGCCGGGTGTGACACACTGGCAGTCACCGAGCTGGTTTGCTTATTTCCCTGCGAACTCTTCTCCACCAGCAATCCTTGGTGAACTGGCTGCAGCGGGCCTGGCTGTTCAGGGAATGCTCTGGTCGACCAGTCCAGCTGTCACTGAAATCGAGTCTGCTGTGCTGGACTGGTTGGTTGATCTCATGGCATTGCCCCAAAGCTGGAAGATGTCAGGTCCCGGCGGAGGCGTAATCCAAATGTCCGCATCGGATTCGACACATACCGCACTGGTGGTGGCCCGAGAGCGCCACGATGTGCCCGTCGACCGGCTTGTGGTGTACGCCTCAACTCAGGCCCATTCATCAATCGAAAAGGGTGCCCGGGTGGCCGGCTATAAACATGTCAGGTTGGTTGATGTCGACGGGAACTTTGCCCTGAACACAACTGCACTGGCGCAGGCGATAGAAAAAGACGTTGCGTCGGGTTTAACGCCGGTTTTTATAGTATCGGCTTTGGGAACAACGGGCACGGGCGCAGTCGATCCTATCGATGCGATTGGAGAACTGGCCAGGCGCTACGGAATGTGGCATCACGTGGATGCGGCCTGGGCAGGTAATGCCATGATCTGTGCAGAACACCGTTTGCACCAGGGCACACTCGAGAACGTCGACAGTTACACCTTCAACCCCCACAAGTGGCTGTTTACGAATTTCGATTGCAATGTGTTCTGGGTTGCTGATCGCAAACCGTTGCTCGATGCGTTGAGTATCCTGCCGCCCTATCTTCGAAATGAAGCATCTGATTCCGGGCAGGTTGTCGACTATCGCGACTGGCACGTGCCGCTGGGACGTCGGTTTCGAGCACTCAAACTGTGGTGGGTATTACGCAGCTACGGTGCAGAAGGGCTCCGTCATCACATTCGTGAGCATATCCATATGGCAAAAGAACTCACACAGCGGTTAGAGATCGATGATCGTTTCAGGCTGGTTGCACCAACAGATTTTGCACTGGTCAGTTTCAGTCATGTCAACGGCGATGCAGCCACTCAGGGCATTGCTGACGCGATCAATGACTCTGGCAAGGCAATGGTCACGACATCGCGAATCAATGATCAGACCTTCGTGCGTGTCTCGATCGGCCAGACACGAACCGAGCAGCGCCATGTCGATGAACTATGGAAGATGATTTGTGATTTTGCCTGAAGAACGGGTTACGTCCTGTGAAGGTTTGACGCCTTAGATGGGATGGCGAGCCGCAATGCTTAGGGTCGGAGTCTGATCGTCAGCAGTTTTCCATCTATACCCTGTTTTGTGAGATAACCAATGTCGTCAACGGACTCGAGTTTGAAGTCGTGTTGGCGCTGACTTTCTTCTAATAACTCGACCCAGCCGATATCCCGCCATCCTTTCCCGTTCACTGTGGCGATAACAAGACCACCGGGCAGAAGACAATCCAGCAATTTGGGTATCAGAAACGGTTGATCTGATTTGTGAGAAAAAACGCCCACGCAGATCACCGCCTGATATATCGGCTGTACATCAATGACAGCAGTAAGATCACCTTCCCAAAGCTGTCGGTAAACGTTTAGTGCGGCCGCTTTTTCGAGCATCTCCGGTGACAGGTCAATACCGTCGATGTGTGCATAGCCTGCCTGGTCGAGTAGCTTCCCTGCCAGTCCCGTGCCACACCCCATATCTAGAACAGGCGCTGTGCGGTCGGGGACCCTGCGGACGAAGGCGTTGACGGCCTCCTGGGGAGCGATATAGCCAAATTCCTCGATCAGTTCCTCATCGTATGAGTCTGCCCACTGCCGGTAGACGGCCCGCTGGTCGTCCGTGGTCAGATCGCCATAGTTTCGGGCAAGTCGGGGGTCGATCTTTTGTTCGTTGCCCGCCATCAGTGGTCGACCCCGGCGTCCTNAGCGGACTCCCTTGAAATTTGGTTTGCGCTTGTTGACGAAAGCATCAATGCCTTCTTTCCCGTCATGGCCCGCCATGTTTGCTGAGATCTCCTGTGTTTCGATGTCTGTCTGTGCGACAAAATTGTTGGCGAAGGTTGTCTCGAGCATCTTTTTTGCAGAAGCATAAGCCATGGTTGGTCCTTCGGCCATCGCCTTAGCCTGTTTAATTGCAGTATCCAGAGCAGTGCCCTGGGCAGCGGTACGTGTGGCGAGCCCCCACTCCACGGCTTCCGGTGCAGATAATTCGCGGTTCTCAAATATCAGTTCCTGCGTACGGCGAAAACCGATCAGTCGCGGTAACAGCCACGTTGATCCACCGTCAGGGCTCAAACCCGCAGCCGTATAAGCCAACCGAAATCGCGCTGTTTCATCGACAATGATAATGTCTCCGACCAAAGACATCGGCACGCCCGCACCCGCAGCCATACCATTGACCGCCACAATCACCGGTTTTGGCATTGTCAGGAAAATCGACATGGCCTCGTGTAACTGGTCGGCGATGGGTTTGAGTTTTTCGGGTTGTCCCCCGAATGCTTTGAACTCTTTAAGGTCGCCGCCGAAGCAGAAAAAATCTCCTTCCGCTGAAAATACCACAGCTCGTACGTTGTCATCCTTGGCTGCGCTGCTGGCTGCTGCAAGCAGGTCACTTGCCAGTTGAGCTGACAGGGCATTGCCGGCCTGGGGGCGGTTGAGTTTGATGATGGCGACGCCACCGTCGTGCTGGTAATTCACTGTTTCAAGGTTCACGTTCGTCTCCTCCTGACAGATTGCTCCAATGCGGCAATGATACACGTAAGTCTACGCGACGGATTCGTTAGACCGCTTATGCCTGTCCCCGATGGTTTGTGCATGAATAGCGCCTTTATTAGACCTGTGCCACAATGCCGTGGGGCATCATCCAGTACACGGAGTGGTTAAAAATGGCAACNGTATCTATTTCNCAGAAAACNNANGCTGGNGCTTACGTNGAACAGCGCGCCATGCTGGCAGCATCTTTGCGCTGGACGGCCAGGCTCAATTTTCATGAAGGTGTGGCAAATCATTTTTCTCTGGCAGTCAATGAGTCTGGGACNGACTTCTTGTTGAATCCTAACCAGCGTCACTTTTCCCAGATTCGAGCCAGCGACCTGTTGCTGTTGAATGTTCATGATGAAGACGTCATGCAAAGACAGGATGCACCTGACGCAACGGCTTGGGGTCTACACGGTTCTATCCATCGACATTGTTCTGGAATCAAATGCCTCATGCATGTGCACCCGATCTATTCAACCGTGCTGGCAAGTCTTGCCGACAGTCGCTTGCCTGCGATTGATCAGAATACGGCGACCTTTTTCAATCGTGTGGTCATTGACGAAGACTACGGCGGATTGGCNCTGGCGGATGAGGGAGCACGGTGTGCAGAAATGCTTTCTGACAATCCCTGTCACGTGATGATCATGGGTAACCATGGCATCCTGGTCATTGGTGATACCGTCGCCCAGGCGTTCAACCGGATGTACTATTTTGAGCGGGCCGCTGAGACATACATTAAAGCACTGTGGACCGGCCAGCCACTGAGACGGATGTCTGATGAAATGGCAGAAAGTNTGGCCGCAGCNCTTGAAACCTATTACGGCCCCACGTACGGCCACTTTACCGAACTGGTGGCGGTTCTCGATCGGGAGGAACCCGATTATCGCGATTGACGCCAATTTCTGCTGCCCGANGTGGTTAGGTGTGGACCAGTTCGTGGGCTAACTCAAGGCAACGCAGACGGGGCAGCAGGTCATGTCGATGTGGCTCGCAATTGGTCGCACAGCGCTTGAGTATTGGTACCTGGTTGCAAGCGGTATTGTGGTCGTCGCTTGGTGGTCGCAAAGAGATACTCGTCGGTTTGAGGATCACGTTGATTTGGGCATGTCCTGCCTGCAGGCCGAGNTGGAAAAGTTTCCACCTGTGCTTTACGCAAACATGCATCCGAACTGGTCTGTCTACCGGAAAAANTTCCAGCAGGCACTTGNGGTTGCCTGCCCTGGTCTGAGCATGGATGCTACAGCCTATGTGCTCGAGCAGTTCGATGGGTGTTATGAATACGATGATGATGTCTACTCACGGTTCGATTCACGCTCTGGAGGTAATGGGGATACGGCGGGGTCTTATGTGCCGTTGGTGGCGCCTTTTGAGAAGAGACCATTTGTACGNGTTGAGACCCGCCGAAGGCGTAGACGAATCGTCCGTTTTCTGATTGGTGCAGTCGCGTATAGTGTACTGGTAGTGTTCGTTATAGGATTNTTGGTTTTTGCCAGGCAACAAGGCTGGTAAACCTGTGGTGCAGCCTTAATCTGAGATTGATGCCACAAGACAGCAACAATATACAGACCGTCGAGATAGTCCTTGCGTGTCCCGAGTTGGATGAGACACTGGCTTTTTTGTACGGCATTGGCTGGGAGCTTGTATCTCCCAACTAATACCGTCTGCAACTAAGCTAAATCAGGATCGTTTATATCATTGATTCAGGTCAATGTGTCTTCCTGGGTTGTACAGGACAATTGTGTTGGGCAGCAGTCCTGCCCCTCCGAGAATCCCCACAGTAAGTGGATTTATCCCGCCCAACCCCTCTGGTAGGGCGGGGTTTTTTTATCGCAGAGATCGCTCTGCCCTATGCTTGAAATNTGGCTAATCTAGATCAGGCTCGTTTCCTAAGTATTCAGTCAATGCCCGGTTTTTTCGCTCACAGTCGGGCTACGACAATTAGGCCCGAGCAATTCGTTCCGTGATCGATGGCTGGTGTTGTGACTGATACTTTTGTTCCATCTGCTGGAGTTTTTGTGCCCGATGCTCGGCAGGTAGATACATCAGCACGCCAAACACGAAGGAAATCACCATCAGGCTCACCAGCAGCCAAACTATAAGTCTGGTTGCTGGATCGCCCTCGCACAGCTCGTCAGTTTTACTGATCACTGGCCATTTTCACTCTGGCTATCGTATCGGTAGGGGGTCCAGTCAGCTGCCACATCAACAGGAAAACTATCGAAGTTTTGCGGTGGCGGCGGTGAAGCGGTGGTCCACTCG
>PCBE01000048.1 GCA_002731295.1 Acidiferrobacteraceae bacterium
CCGATACGCTGTACACCCGGCTGCGTGGCGGGGTTGATGTCAAAATCTCAAAAACCCATGTGATTGAGCGGGCGTCCAACACTCTGCAACAGCTTCGTGACGATGGTGCCGATACGCTGGTCTTTGCCTGCACTGGCGAGTTTCCTCCGATGGACGGTGATACGGGTGTCATCTTTCCCTCGCGAATTCTCAATGCGCTTGCCGAGAGTTTGCTCCCGCGTGGCCGGTTGGGGCTGCTCATTCCGCTGCCGGAACAGTCAAACAAACTGGTAGCGAAGTGGCAGCGCAGCGGTGTGGAGGTGGTTGCCGAGGCTCTACGCCCCAGTGCGGATGAGGCCGAAACACGCAATGCCGCAGAGCGGCTGGCACACCTAACACCGGATCTCGTGGCGATGGACTGCATGAGCTACACCCCCTACAGCAAAGCCATCGTCTCGGCTACCGTAGGCGTACCCACGTTGCTGGCTATCACGGCCACCGGCCGCGTCATCCGGGAACTGCTGGAATGAGCGAAACACAAGAACTCAGTCTGGATGATATTGAGTCGTTGGCGGTCGGTGCCTGGATCCTCGGCACGGGTGGCGGCGGCAGCCCTTACCTGGGCCTGCTGAACATGCGCCAGCTGTATGCGGCCGGGCATCGGGTCCGTCTAATCTCCCCGGCCAACCTGGACGCTACCGATACGATCGCGGTTGTCTCCAACCAGGGTGCACCGTTGGTCGGTCAGGAGCGACTGACAGACAGCCGCAATGTAGCCCGTGCGGTCTCACTCATGGAAGAGATCACCGGCGTGCAGTTTCAGGCCATCATGTCCCTGGAGATCGGTGGTGGCAACGCGATCCAGCCGTTGATGGCTGCCGCACACCTGGACCGGCCTGTAGTCGATGCCGACTGTATGGGCCGTGCTTACCCCGAAGCACAAATGACCAGTTTCGCGGTCGGCGACTTAAAACCCTATCCGCTGACCAGTATCGATCCACGGGGTGTGGAATCGGTCGTCTATAAAGTACCCACCTGGAAATGGATGGAACGCGTCAGCCGCAAGATATGTACTGAGTATGGATCAGTCGCCGCAACCTGCAAGGCGCCGCGAAGCGGTGCTGAAATCAAGCGCTGGGCGATTCCGTATACCACCACCAAGGCCATTGAAATCGGCTCGGCCGTGCGCAACGCGCAGCAGCTGCATCATGATCCGATCGAAGCCATCCTTCATGTCGAACCCGGCAAAAGACTCTACAGCGGGAAGGTGACTGATGTTGAACGAAGAACCACGGAAGGCTTTTTGCGTGGACAGGTCACGCTGGAGGGCCTGGATGACTCCCGGGGTATACCGATGCAGATCAGCTTCCAGAATGAGTGGATCGTCGCCTGGCAGGATGGCACACCGCGGGTCACATCCCCGGACCTGATCTGTGTACTGAACATTGACTCCGGGGAAGCCATCGGTACCGAAACAATTCGTTACGGACAGCGGGTCAGCGTAATAGCCCTACCCCCGCCTGAGGTGTTTCTCTCAGTGCGGGGACTCGAACTGGTCGGTCCCAGTGCGTTCGGCTACGACATCCCTTATACCTCGGTCTTTGCGTCATGAGACGCATCGGTATCGACGTTGGCGGCACCAACACCGATGCAGTCCTAATCGATAACGGTGAAGTCCTGCGTGCGGTGAAGGCACCCACCAGCGAAGACGTCACCGGCGGCATCATCGCAGCCCTTTCAGCACTGCGTGCTGCCCCTGCCGGTCAGGGCAAAGTCGACAGCGTGATGATCGGCACCACACATTTTGTCAACGCCATCGTCCAACGCCGGTCACTGTCGCCGGTCGGTGCGCTGCGTATTGGTAATCCGGTCAGCGGTAGCTTGATGCCGTTCTGTGACTGGCCAGGTGACCTTGCACAAATCGCCAGGGGTGGTGTGTGGTCGGTTGGAGGCGGGCATGAATACGACGGTCGACCCATCCTGCCCCTGGACGAAGACGCTGTTCGCGAGGCCGCCATTCAAATGCGTGACCAGGGCCTGACCGCGATTGCCATCGCGTCAATCTTTTCTCCCATTGACGCCGACCACGAACAACGTGCCGCTTTCATCATTTCGGACGAAATTCCTGATGCCGTGATCACACTGTCGTCCGACCTGGGTCGGATTGGCCTGCTGGAACGGGAAAATGTTGCGCTGCTGAACGCAGCATTGAGNGGTCTGGCTNTTCAGACCATCAACGCATTCGAGGCGGCACTCCATCAAGGCGNTATCAACGCGCCGCTGTATATCACTCAAAACGACGGCACGGTGGTCGAGGCCGCAACAGCGATCCGGTTTCCGGTCTACAGTTTTGCCTCCGGCGCCACCAACTCCATGCGCGGNGCTGCCTACCTGTCCAGCATAGACGATGCCATCGTGGTCGATGTCGGTGGCACCACAACCGANGTNGGNCAATTGGTNANCGGTTTCCCGCGTGAATCCAACACGGTTGTTGAGATCGGTGGCGTACGNACCCTGTTCCGGATGCCGGAATTGCTGTCCTTCGGACTCGGTGGCGGGAGCCATGTCTGCCTNGATCCNCTNCAGGTCGGGCCCCTGTCAGTNGGCTACCAGNTGATACATGACGGGCTTATTTTCGGCGGCAGTCAACTGACGGCAACAGACATCGCCGTTGCCCACGGCCTGCTCGACCTGGGTAACGCAGAACTTCTGCGCAGCATAAACGCCGGCACACAGTCCGCCGTACTGGCTGAATGTGAACGGCTACTAGAAGAAGCCATCGACCGGGTCAAAACCCGCGCCGGCGATACACCGCTGATCGCGGTCGGTGGTGGTGCGTTTCTNGTGCCTGACCAGCTCAGGGGTGTGTCCGACCTGCATCGTGTCGTCCATGGCGACTGCGCCAACGCGGTGGGAGCGGCCATCGCACAGGTATCGGGCGAGGTCGACCAGATCTTTCGGGATCTCTCACGCACGGAAGCGATCGAACAGGCCACTAAGCTAGCGACATTGCGTGCCCTCGAAGCCGGGGCGGCTGAAGACACGCTGACAACCATCGAAACCGAAGATATGCCGCTGTCTTATCTGCCCGGCAACAGTCTTCGCGTTCGCGTACGACGGGTGGGTGATGTTACTGGATCGTANGATATCGCTGAATGTAACATCGACACAATCTTCTACCCNGATTCACGTTCCACATGCGTTCTGAATTGTTTCAAGCTGCTGTCGATACCCTNCTGACCGCCATCTCGGTGGAATTCGCGCGCGGGACCAGTACCGCCTGTCGCCGTACTGCTCATTTACTCCGCTCAATGGATACCACGATCAGCACCGAACCAATCCAACCGGTAAGTAGCCATGACACACCCTGCAGCCTTCCGGNTTCGGTCCTAGAACTGCTAGAAACAAACNCACCGGTACCCACGGTTTCCGAAATTGCCGCACTGACCCAAGATCTTCAGTGGAATGAATCCACCCGGTCACACACCCCTATTAGCGAGCTTATCGGTCCGACGAGCCTGATTAAACATCAAAGTTTCCGGGTCGGCCTGTTCGCACTGATACCTGGCATTGACTATGCGGATCATGCTCACCCTGCTGATGAGGTGTATATCGTTCTGGCCGGTAGCGGCAGCTGGTCACTAGATGGGGGGCCTTACCAAGTGAAAAGGGCGGGCGACATTATTGATATTCCATCGATGATGACCCATGCTATGCGAACGGGTCCCACACCAGCGCTGACGCTCTATTCATGGAGCGGCGATGATGTGTCCTTCGATCACTACCGTTTCTGCTGATTCTTAAGGGAAGCCAATCATGCAATCACATGCCCGGGTNGTTGTTGTCGGTGGCGGCTGTGTCGGCGTCAACGTGCTGTACAGTCTTGCGCACCGNGGCTGGACAGATGCCTGCCTGCTCGAGCGCACTGAACTGACGGCAGGGTCNACNTGGCACGCCGCTGGACTGATCCCGATCTATTCGTTTTCGTACAAATTNGGCCGACTCATCAAGAAGACCATCGAGATCTACGAAGGCTTGGAAGCAGAGACTGGCCAGGGTATCGGCTGGCACAAATGCGGCCAGCTGCGCATCGCCGAAACGCCAGACCGTATGGACGAGTACCTGAACTACGCTGCGATTGCTGACACGCAGGGTGTGCGGGCAGAAATCCTGACACCGGAACAGACCATTGATCTGTGGCCACTGATGACCCGAACCGACAAACTACTGGGTGCGGTCTATAACCCTGATGATGGCCACATCGCACCGGCTGATGTGACCCAGGCCCTGGCCAAGGGTGCACGGCAACTNGGTGCGAGCATCTATCGGGACACGGAAGTGACGGCCATCGAACGGCTGCGCTCGGGCGAGTGGAAGGTCGTCTCAACCCAGGGGGATATCATCTGTGAACACGTAGTCACCGCCACCGGCAATTACGCCCAGCACACCGCACGAATGCTGGGCCTTGAACTGCCCTGCTTTCCCGTGCTGCACCAGTACTGGGTCACCCAGAGCGTACCCCAGATTCGTGAACGANANGATCAGGGCCTACCCGAGCTGCCGGTCCTGCGTAATGAAGCGATCAACGGCTATGTGCGGGAAGAACGGGACGGACTGATGTTNGGCCCTTATGAACAACCCGACCGCNTGGAACATTTTGCNCGGGACAGTGTACCCGAGTGGTTCGGTGCAGACCTGCTNCCAGAAGACATGGATGCAGTCGAGGANAACTGGGCCGCCGCACTCGAACTGGTGCCGGTACTGGGCGAGGTCGGTATTCAGTCCAACGTGCGCGGACCGATCTGCGGCACGCCCGACAACCTGCCNCTGTGCGGGCCTGCCTGGGGCACACAAAACCTATGGCTCGCTGAAGGATTCACAGGCGGCATTCTCATGGGCGGTGGTCTGGGCCATGAACTCGTCAACTGGATCATCGATNGCGAACCNCATGTCGACCTGTCCGAAGTCGATCCCAGACGGTTCGGTGACTACGCNAACAAGGTCTATACCGGGGTTAAGAACAAAGAGGCCTTCGGTCACAACTTTGGAATGCATTACCCGGGCTATGAATGGCCGGCTGCCCGCCCTGCCAAAACCATGCCCTGCTACGACCGCCTGACCGAAGCCGGTGCCGTCTGGGGTTCGGTATACGGCTGGGAGATACCCCTGTGGTTTGCGCCCGAGGGTGTGGAACCCCGCGATGAATGGAGCTACCGCGTGTTCAACTCGATGCCGCACGTAGGTACCGAATGCCGGGCAGTGCGTGAAGCGGCTGGCCTGTTTGAAATGACACCGATGGGCAAGTACGAGGTTAAAGGGCCCGGTGCCGAGGCCTGGCTCAACCAGATTCTGGCCAACCGAATGCCACGAAAACACGGTGCCACGGTACTGGCCCATCGACTCACTCACAAAGGTACCGTCCGTGCGGAATTCACAGTCACCCGAATGGATGATGACTTTTTCTATTTGATCGGCACACCTCGCGGCGAACGCCACGACTTTGATGTGCTGGAAAAGGCGCTGCCGGAAGATGGCAGTGTCAGCCTGCGTAATGCAACGCTCGAACGGGGCGGCTTTACTGTAGTGGGTCCGAACGCCCGGACAGTTTTAGAAAAACTGGTCGATGCGGACCTGTCGAATACCGCTTTTCCCTGGATGACCAGCCAGACGGTCACGGCGGGGCTGGCTTCCGATGTGCGGATGATGCGGGTCAACTACGAAGGCGAACTGGGATGGGAACTCTATCACCCGATCAACTACAACCTGCACCTGTTTGACGAGATCACCCAAGCGGGCAGTGACCTCGGCCTCAAACACTGCGGTTACCGCGCTATAGAGTCNTTGCGACTGGAGAAATCCTACCGCGCCATGTACCGCGATATGGACGTTGAACACACCGCGCTGGAGTCCGGCCTCGATCGCTTCATCAAGTTCGACAAGGATGACTTTGTCGGCAAGGCTGCCCTGCTCGAGCAGAAGAANCAAGGCCTTGGTCAACGCCTGGTGACACTGCAGGTCGAAACGGTAGACGCCGATGCGTACATGAATGAAGCCGTTTACCTCGATGGTCTGCTGGTNGGNCGAGTGACCTCAGGTGCGACNTCGCATCACGTGGGCAACTGCCTGTCCATGGCCTTCGTTGCCATTGAACACACACAACCGGGGANNANGCTGGAAGTCCAGGTACTGGAACGTCGNTGTCCGGCCACGGTGATCACGGACTCACCCTACGATCCCGAGAACCGGCGACCCCGGTCGTAGTGCAGGCCCGGCGTGGCGCTTCTATCAGAAAAACACACACGTAAGGGNGGGCGAGCTGCCCGCCGCGCGGCACGGGTAAACGCACCCGTNATTCACCGGCCGGCCCTGATGCGGAACGTGCCGGTTTACGAAGTGGNCAACGCTGAAGGCGTCGAACAGATTCATGAACTCGCCATGCGCATTGTGGAGCGCATCGGGGTCGATTTTCGCGATGCAGAATCACTGGATATCTGGAAGAAAACCGATGCTGAGATACAAGGCGAACGTGTCCGGGTCAGCCGCGACACACTGATGGCACTGGTCGACCAGGCACCGTCGGAATACGTTCATCATGCGCGTAATCCGGAGAGGACGGTAACCGTTGGCGGCCGTTCGATGGTGGTGTCGCCTTCTTATGGCCCCCCTTACATCTATGATCTGGAGGGAAAGCGCCGGACAGCTACGCTAGAGGACCTGCACAATCTACAGAAACTCAATCACATGGCCGCCAGTGTCCATATCGCCGGCGGTCCGGTCGTTGAGCCGATGGATATCCCGGTACCCCACCGGCACCTGTATATGGCCTACAGCGGCTTCAAGTACTCGGATAAACCGATCGTCGGCAACGTTACAGCCCGTGAACGTGCTGAAGATACAATCGAGATGTGCAAGATCGTGTTTGGCGAGGACTTCGCCACCAATAAGTGCTGCACCACGTCGCTGATCAACGCCAATTCACCGCTGGTGTGGGATGCCACCATGCTCGACGCACTCAAAGTCTATGCGGCCAACAACCATGCCGTGATGTGTTCACCATTTTCAATGGCGGCCGCATCAACGCCGGCCAGTAATGTCGGCACCATGGCGGTGGTTACAGCCGAAGCCCTGATGGCGATCGCTTTCGCGCAGCTGGTACGGCCGGGTGCTCCAATGCTGTTTGGTGTGCCCGCCATGACCGTTGCACTGAATTCCGGTGCGCCGGTACACGGCAGCCCGGATTCGGCCATCGTCCAATTTCTCGCTGGTCAGATGGCGCGGCGTTACGGCATACCCCACCGGGCGATCGCCAATTGTGCGACCTCCAAATCGGCCGATATGCAGGCTGCTTACGACTCGATGTGGGGTCTGTTTCCTTCATTTCTGGCCGGTGCACAGTGGATCACCATGGCCGGTGGCATGATGGAAGGGACACTCGGGGTGGGCTATGCAAAAACCGTTATTGATTTTGAACAGCTCGATGCGTTCTACCATTTCTGTCAGGGCTGTCGATTCGATGATCTGGACGAGATTTTCGAGACCGTGAAGGACGTCGGTCCCGGCGGTCATTTTCTGGGTACGGCACACACCCGCAAGGCCGACTTATTTATCTTTCCCTCCCAGAACAACGTCACCTACGAGCAGTGGGACGTTGAAGGCCGCAAAGACAGTGAACAGGTCGGCCTCGACAAGGCAAAGCAGTGGCTTGAACGCTATGAAGCACCCGCGATTGATCCAACGATCGATGAGGCACTGCTCGCGTTAATTGCAGATCGCGAAGCTGCAATCCCCGAAGAGGTGCGATGATGGAAGGCTGGAATCTCCAGAACAATCTGGATATCAGGCCTGGCAAACACCGGCGTCCGAGCAGATGACCGCGCTATGGAAAAAAAGTGCGGTCGATATCGTCGGACTACTTCGATCCGGAGAGATATCTCCTGTTGAAGCCGTTCAGGCAGCCATTTCACGCATCGAAACGGTCGATGGCAAAACCAACGCACTGCCGATCCGCTGTTTCGATCGGGCAATTGAACGAGCTCAAACACTCGATCTGACAAGCCATCGACAAAACCCGAAAAGCCTCTGTGGTCTACCAATTGCTGTCAAGGACTACAACGACGTGGCCGGTGTGCGTACGACCTATGGCTCGCCAATATTCAAGGACCATATTGCTGAACGCTCTGATATCACCGTCGCCGTGCTGGAACACAATGGCGCCAACCCGATTGCCAAATCCAACGTGCCGGAATGGGCAGGTGGGCACACCTTTAATCCCGTGAACGGGCTCACCTGTAACCCCTGGAATCTCAGCCGCAGCGCCGGTGGATCATCCGGCGGCTCCGCCGCGGCATTGGCCAGCGGTCAGGTCTGGCTCGCGACCGGCAACGACCTAGGCGGCAGCCTGCGGACCCCGGCGGCTTTCAATGCAGTGGTCGGTCTTCGCCCCAGCCCAGGCGTCGTACCCCGGGGCCACGGTTACCAGGCGTTTGACACGCTCTGGGTTGAGGGGCCCATGGGAAGATCGGTGGGCGATGTCGCGCTGATGCTCGACGCTGGATGTGGTCTGCGCACTGAAGATCCGCTATCTTTTAATCATCACTGCGATTCTTTTGCCCAAGCAATCAAACAACATTCATTGCCAGAACGGGTGGCATTCAGTACCGATCTTGGGATCGTACCGGTTGCCCGGGATGTCAGAGCCATCACGGAAAACGCGGCTGCCGGCATTTCCCGACTGGGCATCGATGTCTCTGACGACATCCCGGACTTCACCGGCGTACTGGATGCATTCCATACCTTACGAGGCGTTCTTCTGGCTACCCTGAAGGGAGAACTGGTTCAGCAGCATCGGGACGAGATTCTCAGCGATATCGTGAAGAACGTTGAAGTGGGTTTTAACGTTACCCCTGAGCGCCTGTTAGATGCTGAACGGATAAGGTGGACACTGGCACGGCATATGGCTGAATTTTTTGAAACTCATGATTTTCTGATCTGCCCGGCCGCATCAATTGCGGCGTTTGAATCAGAAAAGCCCTTTATCACAGAAATCGACGGCACGCCCTGTAAAACTTACATCGATTGGTTTGCAATTACCTTTGCACTGACGATGACCGGTTGCCCTGTGATCAGCCTGCCTTGCGGC
>PCBE01000049.1 GCA_002731295.1 Acidiferrobacteraceae bacterium
GTGCCGCTTGTGGCCCGGTTTGGAATGGCCAACAACGAGATTCCTGCGTCACAGTCGGCTCTACCGGTCGCCTACCGGCGGATCACAAGAGACTGGATTTCCCGATCACGCGCCCTGTAAAGCGGCGTACTGATCCAGCAGCGGCATCACCACATCCTGGCCTGCCGACGGCAGTTGCAGGAGCACCCGCATGACGCCGGCTTCCCGGCACTTGGCCAAGTAGTCCCCCTTTGGAGGAGCTCGAAACACACTGACCGCGATGGAATCCATGTCTCGACCGGCTTCATCGGCGTAGCTGCGCAACTTCTCCATCGCCGCTTTGGGATCGGTCATGTTGTTCCCACGGGGCATCCAGCCGTCGCAAAAATCCATCACCCGTCTCAGGCTGTACTTGGTCTCACCACCCAACAGGATGGGAGGATAGGGTTTCTGCACCGGTTTGGGCCATGACCAGGCAGGCTCAAAACGTGTAAATGCCCCATCGTAGCTAGCCTCTTCCCCGGTCCAGATAGCCTGCATAGCTTTAACTCGGTCGACCATGACCCGAAACCGGTCTTCATACCGGGTGCCGTGGTTCTGCAATTCGTCCTGGTTCCATCCGGCGCCTATGCCAAACTCAAACCGCCCTTCGGAAATCAGATCCAGNCTGGCGACGGCTTTCGCCGTCACGATAGGGTCACGCTGGCTTACCAGGCAGATCCCAGTACCGACACGCAGCGTCCGGGTCACGACAGCGGCCGCCGTCAAGTCGACGAACGGATCCAAGGTGTTGGAATATTCCCGGGGTAACGGTTCACCCCCTGGAAAAGGCGTTCGACGACTGAGCGGAATATGCGTATGTTCGGGCACAAACAATGACTCGAAGCCTCGTTCTTCCAGAGCACGGGCAAGGTCGACCATCCGAATCGAGTATTCCGTGGAAAAGATAAAAACGCCAATTTTCATGATTCCGAACCTTTAGGGAGATTGAATGCTCATATTATGNTTTTATCGCGCAACCCGTCNATACGCTCTTTGCTGTAGCCCAGTTCGTCCAGAAGATCGTTGGTGTGCTGGCCCAAACCTGGCGCAGGCTNGGACGGAGTCTCACCCTCGCTGCTTCGAACAGGGTTGGCAACCATCCGGTAGGTGCCATCGGTCGGATGAGTGAGTGACTGCAAGCGGCCCTCCNCCGCCACGAACGGGTTNTCGAGCGCCTGAGCAATATCATTGACCGGCGCGACCGGCACGGTACCGGATAGGATCTCGAGCCATTGCTCCGTGGATCGCTCNGACAGCACTTGATCGAGAATTCTTGTGATCTCGTCTCTGTGCTCCAGGCGCTCAGTGAATGTTCGGAAACGCGANTCGNCTTTCCACTCCGCATGCCCAAGCNCATCGCACAAGGCAACCCAGAACTTCTCCTTGTTGCACATGATGAAGATCCAGCCGTCGCCAGTGCGGTANAGCTGACAGGGCACCAGCGATGGATGCGCAGATCGAGGCAANCGCTGCTGGCTTTCACCCTTGTTGAGATACCAGGTCGCGAGGTAATTGGTGGTACTGAGGGCAAAATCGAACAGGCTGACGTCCATGTCCTGGCCCCGACCGCTGGCCCGTACTCCGGTAAGTCCGGCGAGCACGGCATAAGCCAGCCCCAGCCCCGTCATGAAGTCAACCACCGACAGCCCGAAGCGTGCCGGGGGAGACCCTGGTTCACCGGTCAGTGAGAGGAAACCAGCCTCGGCCTGCATCAGGTAATCATAACCCGGCCAGTTGGCACGCGGCCCNGTGCGACCGTAGGCACTTAAGTGCGCACAGACGACCTGCGGGTTCCAGCGCTTGAGGTGTGCGTAGGTCAAACCGAGTTTTTCCGGCACATCTCCGCGCAGGTTCGAACACACGGCATCGGCCGTCTCGACCAGNTCGTGGAACACAGGCCGGGACTCAGGCCTACTGAGATCCAGCGTAAAGCTTTTCTTGTTACGGTTCAGCGAATGGTAGAAAAGGCTGTCATGTGGACCGAAAAAATGCGGCCCAACACTGCGCGCCATATCACCACCATCATTCGGGTTCTCGATCTTGATCACCTCTGCGCCGAGATCAGCCAGAAACATCGTCCCGAACGGGCCAGCGCCATACTGTTCAACGGCAATGACTCGGACAGATGCCAGCGGCAACATCAACGGATCTCTAACGAGCTAACGGTCATACCTTAGTGCGCGCTACCAGTTGCTTGGAGATGATGATTCGCTGCAGTTCGTTGGTGCCCTCACCAATCGCCAGAAGTGGTGCATCCCTGTAATAGCGCTCAATATTGAACTCACGCGAATACCCATAGGCACCGTGAATACGCATCGCGTCAACACTGTTACTGATGGCTGCTTCAGACGCATGCAGTTTCGCCATGCCGGCTTCCATGTCACAGCGCCTGCCGCTGTCATACGCCTGCGCTGCAGATTCTGTCAGGAGCCGGGCGGCCTCTACCCTTGTCGCCATATCTGCCAGCTTAAGCTGAATCGCCTGATGTTCGCATATGGGCTTGCCGAAACTCTTACGCACCTGGGCGTAGGCGATCGANTCNTCAAGACAAGCGCGCGCTATCCCAACACCCCGAGCGGCAATGTTGATTCTNCCCAGTTCAAGTCCGGACAGTATCTGCTGCAGCCCCCGNCCCTCTTCTTCACCAACAAGATTTTCACGTGAGACCTTGCAGTCCTCAAACAACAACTCTGCNGTATCTATTCCCTTGTATCCCAACTTATCCAGCTTTCGCACAACGTTAAAACCTGGCCCCTTTTCTATTAGTAGCAGGCTCATACCCCGGTGCGCAGGCTCTGCACGTGGATCAGTCTTCACTAACACGGCCAAAATACCACCCTCGGCACTGTTGGTTATCCAGGTCTTGACCCCATTAACCACGTAGTGATCATCCTCACCGACAGCCTGGGTTCTGATTCCCTGCAGATCAGTTCCACAGTCGGGCTCGGTCAGTCCGATTCCACCACGCAATTCGCCGGATGCAAATCTGGGGAGATAGTGCTTTTTCTGGTCCGTGGTGCCAAACCGCTNAACGGCAGCAGCCATAATAAGGTGGGAGTTGAATATTCCTGATACCGACATCCACACTGCTGATATCCGCTCAATGATAGACGCGTAGGTAGTAGCAGACAGCCCCAGTCCACCATACTCAGTGGAAATCGTCGCACCGAACAGTCCCAATTCAATCATTCGATCGACAATGGCCTGGGGATAGGTATCGCTGGCTTCTAACTCCCTGGCAACGGGACGCACATCACGCTCCAGAAANTTGTCAACGGAATCCAGAATCATCGTCTCTTCGCTGGAGCGCATTTCTACACCACTCATGGATGGTNACCTCTTGCTGGCCTGAGCTGACAACTGGTTAATCGTCTGCTGCATAACCTCGTTTGGGCACCAGGAAGGCTCTCTGGTAGGTCATCACGATGGTNTCGTCGGCCTTCATGGCTGTGGTCCTGGCGGACACGATTCCCTGGTTCGGACGACTCTTGGACTCTCGCTTGTCCAGTACTTCTGATTCCGCATACAAAGTATCTCCAGCAAAGACCGGCGCGGTCAGNCTGATATCCGTCCAGCCNAGGTTAGCGATTGCTTTTTGGCTGAGATCACTCACGCTCATGCCAGCGACGATAGATAAGGTCAGTGCTGAGTTCACCAACGGCTTGCCGAATTCTGTTTTTGCTGCATATTCCGCATCGAAGTGGATCGGATGTGTATTCATCGTCAACAGCGTAAACCAGGTGTTATCAGCTTCCGTAATCGTTCTCCCCGGCCGATGTTCGTAAATATCACCAATCTGGAAATCCTCAAAGTAACGACCATAGGACTCCCGATATCGACCAGGCCCCACCTCTTTTCTTTCAACAACCATAAAGATGCGACTTACACAGCCTTGAGCGTTGCTGCCGGTTGGGCACGAGTGAGATCCAGCAGTCCGTGGATGTTCTTCTGGTCGTCGAGTTGGAGTATTCCCTTCGCCAGTTGATCAAGCGAATCTGGGTCGAGATAAGGCGCAACAAGCGTATCAAACTTACCCCGCATTTCAGCATCGCTCAGGAAATTATTCGGCTCGCCTTTCGGGTCAACCACCATCTGCTCAAAGCTGGTGCCTTCGATATCAACTCGCGCCACACCGCTCATNTTNGTCGGATAATGCGCCTCAGCCCGGTCATCAACCACCGCCTTGATNTTCTTGCACAGTGCCAGGGTGTCCTGATCATCAAGATGGGTTTCATAATCATCCCATCCCATCCGCCCTTCTCGAATAGCCACCGCACCGACGAACGCCATTGAAAACTGGCCATCGACGTAGTTCTTCGGGTTTTGCTTTTCACTTTCCGGATCACCAATCAGGTTCCAGCCGGTCCGGGGCAATCCGACTTCTATCGCCTCGACNGCACGGTAGTCGACATCATTGGCTGCCCTTATCGCAATAAGTGCATCGATCGCGGCATGGCCATAACGACACGAAGGATAGGGCTTTACTGCGATGTTCATGGTTTCGTAGGCTTCACCCAATCCAGCAATTACCTCAGTGGGGTCCGCATCGGGCGCATAGGCCCTNAGAAAACCACCTTTAGTGCCTTCCAGGGACTCCTTAGTCCCAATAAACCCTTTAGATGCCATCACCGCCGACACCAGTCCACCCATTGCGGCATAACCCACATGAAAGGGCTTGTTCCAGGCCCCATCAACGAGAAACTGCATCGAACCTGCTGCCTGGCTCCCGCAGAGCCCGAATGCGCTGACGATCTGATCGGTGGTCAGGCCCAGAATACTGCCAGCGGCAGCCGCAGCACCAAACACACCACAGGTTGCGGTCGGGTGAAAACCCCGGTTGTAGTGTTCTGTGGGATTCAGTGCAATGCTAAGACGGATCTGGACTTCGTAACCTGCCACAATGCCGGCAACAACCCGCTGACCATCGGCCCCAGTCATCTCTGCTGCTGCCAGTGCTGCAGGAACGATAGGTGCGCTGGGATGGATCGAACCACGCGCATGGGTATCATCAAAATCGAGTGAATGCGCAAGATTTCCGTTGTAAAACGCCGCCGCCGCGGGCGAGTAACCCCGCTCATCTCCAATCACCACTGCGTCACCACCCGAAAGCCCAAGCACGTCCAGGGAGTCTGACATGGCAGAATTCAAAGCCGCTGCATGCCGGGCCCGCAGCGCAATACCCACATGGTCCAACACCAGCAAGCGAGTGCGCTCAACAACATCTTGTGGAAGCCTGCTGAACTGAAGGTCAGCGACAAATTGTGCAAGGCTGNCAGTTTCTGATTTCATTTTGGTCACTCCGTATTCTGCTGTAACAAAATCGTAACGGTCGAACGCCCGATCATAATCGGCAATGAGCGCCGGGTCCAACAATAGCAGACTCTACACACTCAGCATGCCGACCGATATTCAGCTTTTGCCGGTCAATTTTTCTAGCATTCATGAGTGTTCCNACACACCTGATTTTTCCAGTATCGCCTGTAACATGACGTTAGCACCGGCAGTGGCCCATTCGGGCTTGATATCCTCAACCTCATTGTGGCTGATACCGTCGACACAGGGAATGAAAATCATCGATGTAGGCGCGGCTTGGGCNATAAAACAGGCATCATGTCCGGCACCNGCAACGATCTCCCGCGCTGAATATCCCATCTGATCAGCCCCTGCCCGTACAGCTGAAATACACCCCTTGTCGAACGGAACCGGCGCATAGTAGAAGATCTGTTCCAACTCGTATTCAAGTCCTGACTTATGACAGATATCAGCCACACTATCACGTAACGCACGGTCCATCTGACTCAACACATTATCATCGGGGTGGCGGAAATCCGCCGTGATGAATGTCCGGCCGGGGATAACATTCCTGGAGTTAGGGTAAGCGTCTATCATGCCGACGGTCGAACATGCCAGCGGGGCATGTGACAAACCGATNTCGTTAACTCGTTCGATGATCCGCGCAGCACCAACCAANGCATCTTTGCGCCGNTCCATCGGTGTCGGGCCGGCGTGAGATTCAACCCCGGTCAGAGTGATTTCGTACCATCGTTGCCCCTGTGCATCGGTAACGATGCCAATAGTCGTTCCTTCTTCGACAAGAATTGGACCCTGTTCGATATGCGCCTCAAAATAGGCCTGTAAAGGACGCCCCATGGGAGCCTGACCGGCGTAGCCGATTCTTTGCAATTCTTCTCCCATGGTGCGGCCCTGATCATCTGACCGGCTCAAACCATAATCAAGCTCGTAAACCCCAGCGAAGACGCCCGAGGCGACCATGGCCGGGGCAAAGCGACTGCCTTCTTCATTGGTCCAACACACAGCCTCCACTGAATGCTTTGTCTGTACCCCCAGGTCATTCAGCGTACGAATAACTTCCAGTCCGGTCAGCACCCCGTAGACCCCATCAAATCGCCCACCGGTTGGCTGGGTGTCCAAATGACTGCCCGCAACAACTGATGGTAATTCGGGTTCATTACCCGCACGGCGCGCAAATATATTGCCCATTTGATCTACAGAAATACTGCAGCCTGCTTCCGTGCACCAACGAACAAAAAGATCACGCCCAGCCTTATCTTCGTCGGTTAATGCAAGCCGGCAAGACCCACCTTTGTCTGTGGCTCCGATCCGGGCCATATCCATTAGACTCTGCCATAAGCGCTCGGCATTTATCTGGTGCGGTTTATCATTTTTCATACATCTACTCCTGGTGACTCTATTCAGGCATCACACCGTCCTACCCCTAGACAACAGAAAGATTCTAGCCACGTCAACCTATGATTGGTGAAATCAACGTTGACCAGCTACACCGGACATTCTGAATTCGAATAATCTTTCTAGCACTTGTTTCAACACGGGTCAATTTCTCAACACTAGAGGGCGCAATGATCCGGGCCTGAATTAACAAAAGACTCTATACCGTTTTTCGAGTTTGCCTAAACCGCCATAGTGCATGGAAAAACAAGGCAGCAACAACAACACTACCACCCAAAAGAGTCCTAATACCAGGCTCCTCTCCAATCACGATCCAAACCCACATCGGACCGATGATTGTTTCTAAAAGCGTTAGCATGGCTACCTCCGGTGCTGGAAGATAGCGTGGCCCAAGAGTTAGGAGTGCGAGCGCTACAGGTAATACAACGCTTGCACCAATCACCAAGTAAAACCACTGATCGAATCCTAGAACAGGAAACTGGGCAAAAGGACAGGCGACCAACGCAGCCAATAATAGCCCCAAGCCAGCAGCAGGAATCATATTGAGGTCGCGGCTATAACGTACCACTGTATACACGCCAGCAATAACAACAGCATTAATCAGTGCCATTAGATCCCCCAGCCAGTTACCCGTAGCCAATCCAGCGCTTGCCACAACCACGAGACCAAGAGCTGCGCACCAGATAGCAACCCATGTGGGTCGTTCAATCACATCAGCCAAAAATAGTCGGGTTAGCAGTGCGGCAATTAATGGCGTGCTTGCAAATATGACGAGGACGTTTGCCACCGTTGTTCGCTCTAGCGCCAAGTAGAAGGTCCAGCTTGCCGCACCTTCGAGCACTACCACCACTAGACCCCCGACACCGATCATCAATATGTTCCGCAGAAAATCTCGTCCACAATAGAGGGAAAATCCCACGAGCATTACGAGACCACCAATGGTGCATCTATAAACAACAAGCGTGAGAAACTCTACATCGACCAGTCGGATCAGCAAGGCGTCTGGCGTAAAGATCAGAACACCTATGAATGTCAGCCAAAACCCTTTACGGTAGTCAGAACTCAAAAGATTCTCCATTTTTCCCAAGACTGAAGCCCATGCTGTCATCCCAACATTGGATTAAGGACACGCACGACCCAACGAATTGCTATCGGTCCACTAACTCAGGGGATAACTACGGTCAGTTAGAACGCTGCGCAATAAATGCCTCGATCGAATCGACCGGAACCGGACCAGCTTGAAAAGCAACGAGAATTCCACTGGGATTAAAGATCATTATAGAGGGTGTGCCCTGGAATGGCTGACGACTATGAAGTAAGACGAACTCTGCAACCTCGTCTACTTCCCCGATCAGTGACTCAAAGTCGTTACCTAGCTCTTCCAACAGAGCCCAAGCATCACCGAAGCCCACGTGACCATCTATTGATAGACCTATGACTGTAAAACTTCGACTCTTTTGTCGACGGGCCAAATCTGCGTAGGCTGGTAATTCTTTCTGACAGATTGGGCACATAAATGACCAGATCACCACAACAAGCCAGCGCTCTCCATCAAAAAACTCTTCGATTGTTGCGGGTTGACCCTCGAAGTCGCCGAACGTCTGCTGTCCAAATGACCTCGCCGAACAAAATACCAGCAATGCCGTACAGACAACAACCGCCAATATAGATCGCATCTCGTTCATGACTCACATCATTTGTTAGATGACGCTACAGACGATTGCGGCTCGTATCGAATAACAATCGCAATACCCGCCACAGCAATAGCGATACCCATCAGCGTTATCAGGGACAGTCCTTGATCAAAAAGCAGCCAGTCGAATACAGCCGTAACTGGCGGCATTAAAAAGAAAAGGCTAACCACGTTGGTTGCCGCCTTTCGACGAACCAGCCACCATAATAATGCATAAGCGCCTACTGAAAGCACAAAAACCAACCACATCAAAGCAAACACGAACGTGCCAGTCCACTCGACGTACCCAGTTTCAAACCAACTTGAGATGCCCCACATCAGCAGGGCGGCAACTATGAGCTGAATCATCGTACCGGAACGCAGATCTACACTAGCGCAAAATCTTTTCTGGTACAGTGTTCCGACACTGATACTCACCACACATAGAAGAGATAGATACACTGCAGGGGCGCCACTGCCAAAACCAATACTGGAAAAATTAGCCACAATAACTAAAATGACTCCGACTGTTCCTAAGAAGAACCCACCCCATTGCCGAATATTTACGGCTTCCCCCAGAATCGGACCAATCAACACAGCCGTAATCATCGGTTGCATACCCACAACTACCGCGATTGTGGTCGGTGTTAGTCCTGCTTTTATAGAAGCAAATCCGCCATATAGATATAAACCGTGGACCAAAGCTCCAGCAACGGCACAGTGAATCCACTCTCGAACACTTGTCGGCAGCGGCGCTCGACTAGCAACGACGAGCGCAACCATAAATGCGGCGGCCAGTGCGAATCGCATCATCAAAAAGGTAGCAGCTTCCGCATAGGGTAAACCTAGCCGCGCACTTATATAGCCTGTACTCCACAAAACCACAAATAAACTGGGGGCACCCGCCAGCAATAGTTGTTCCGTCACTGAGTTTGTTTTAAACAAGGTCACCTAACTAGGCTCCATGGATCGAGGGAAAGGTACTTACCATTACACACATATCGGGCTTGATTTGTAGATAATACCAATTACAGTCTCCAAACGATCCGTCTACAACATCTCATTACCCCAATACCAAACACATGACAGATGAATCCCTATCAATAGATGCTACACAAGATACTTTTTCCAGTGAGGTAATCGATCGATCCAAAGACCTACCTGTCTTGGTCGATTTTTGGGCTGAATGGTGTAATCCGTGCAAAATGTTAGCACCAATACTTACAAAACTAGCTAGCGAACTTGTCGGCAAGTTTCATCTAGTTAAGGTAGATACAGACAGCGAGCAACAGATTGCGACACAGTACGGTGTCCGCAGTTTGCCAACGGTGAAACTCTTTAAAGATGGGCAGGTTACCGACGAATTCATTGGCGTACTTCCCGAAAATGCTATTCGTGAGTTCCTAGAGCGACACCTTGATAGGCCAGCGGATGAAGTTCTAAAACAAGCCACTGAACTTGCAGANCAAGATAATCATTCTGAAGCGATTACATTGTTGCAGCAGGCTCTTATCGACGATCCAGACTACGACAAACTCCAATTNAGACTGGCATCATATCAACTTGCTAACGGAGATCCCGGTGAAGCAAGAGCAACGCTTAAAACAGTGGCGCTGCCTCGACAACAGGATACTGATTACAAAGCACTGCTGGCAACGATTGAAATGAACGAACTCGCCGGATCAGAAGTGACCGTCGAGTCCCTCAGAATGGAAATCGCCNCTGCACCTGAAAACCACGAAGCACGCCGACAACTCAGCACACTTCTTTTTTTGGAGGCTGACATCGACGGCGCCATGTCCGAGGCACTGGAGATCGTAAAGATTGGCCGTGAAAAGGATCGAGACTCCGGGCGTGAAGCACTGCTAAAAATGTTCGAAGCCCTGGGTAATTCAAACGAGTATGTCATTCGTTATCGACGCCTGCTCGCTCAGACATTGAACTGACACCAGCAGGAAGTACTANCGGGATGNTATGGTGCGCAGTGACTGATACAGTCGCAATTTCAAACGGTATTAGTAGGTCACAACGCTGCGGATAGACTTGCCCTCATGCATNAAATCAAATGCTGAATTGATATCTTCCAGCGGCATTGTGTGTGTAATCAGGTCATCGATGTTGATTTTTCCATCCATATACCAATCAACAATCCGCGGAACCTCTGTCCGACCTCTGGCACCACCAAAAGCAGTGCCTCTCCACACTCTACCGGTCACCAACTGAAACGGCCGGGTGGCTATCTCAGCACCTGCAGGTGCGACACCAATAATGATACTTTCGCCCCANCCCTTGTGGCAGCACTCCAGCGCCTGGCGCATTACTTCCACATTGCCGATACATTCAAAACTGTAGTCTGCACCGCCCCGCGTGAGATCGACCAGGTGCGCAACCAGGTCACCTTCTACCTCGCTCGGATTGACAAAATGGGTTACGCCGAACTTTTCGCCCAGAGACTTACGCTCAGAATTCAGGTCAACACCGATAATCATGTCGGCACCAACAAGCCTTGCNCCCTGAACAACATTCAGGCCTATACCCCCCAGACCGAACACAANCACGTTTGAACCGGGTTCTACCTTGGCAGTATTGATCACCGCACCGATACCGGTGGTCACACCNCAACCGATGTAGCANACCTTATCAAATGGTGCATCAGGACGGATTTTGGCAGCAGCAATCTCGGGTAATACTGTGTAGTTTGAAAACGTTGACGTACCCATGTAATGGAAAAGTCTGTCATTGCCGAGCGAGAAACGACTGCTTTCATCCGGCATCAAGCCGCGACCTTGTGTTTCACGAATCGCCTGACAGAGATTTGTTTTGCCCGAGGTACAGTATTCACAAACGCGACATTCCGGGGTGTAAAGTGGAATGACGTGGTCACCCTCACTCAACGTTGTCACTCCTTTCCCGACTTCAACCACCACTCCCGCCCCTTCGTGTCCGAGTATNGCTGGGAAAAGTCCTTCCGGGTCGTCTCCAGACAGGGTAAACGCATCGGTGTGACATATTCCCGTCGCCCTGATCTCTATCAAAACCTCTCCTTCCCGGGGCCCGTCTACGTTGACNGTTTCAATACTGAGCGGCTTACCGGCNTCGTGGGCAACTGCGGCACGACTGGCTATCATGATGCAACTCCTGATCTTTGATTAAGCGAGATATCCCGGGCAATTATAGCGATCCTAGGTTGTAACTAGAAACCGGTAATAACCGAACGACCTCGACCACTTCCCTACCCNACTTGGTCCAACAAGCTATCCCTGATTATCCACGGGGATGATGCTCAGCGTGCAGTGACTGCAGGCGTGCCCGGGCGACATGGGTATAGATTTGTGTTGTTGAAAGATCGGAATGGCCCAGCAGCATCTGAACACTACGAAGATCTGCGCCATGATTGAGCAGGTGGGTGGCAAAGGCATGACGTAGGGAATGTGGTGATAATGCCTCGTTCACACCGGCGACGGTCGCATANCGTTTAATCAGTTGCCAGAATGCCTGGCGCGACATCGGACCGCCTCGGCGAGTAACGAAAACTGCTTCAGACANCCTGTCTCCCAGTAACTCGGGTCGGGCATCGTTGAGATACTGTGCCAGATACGCAAGCGCCTCCTGGCCAAGTGGAACGATACGCTCTCGCCCTCCTTTNCCTGTCACCCGCACCAGACCGGCAGCGGCATCGAGTCCACTTAGTGTCAGGTTTACCAGTTCTGAAACCCGCAACCCAGTGGCATAGATCGTCTCAAGCATNGCTCGATCGCGAATTCCGAGTGCTGTGTTTTCAGCCGGTGCTGCCAGAAGTTGCTCTACACTGGATTCAGACAATGTTTTAGGGAGTGTTTTGCCGATGACCGGTGATTCCAGATCAGACGTTGGATCTGACTCAGCAATTCCCTCCCGAACAAGATAACGGTAAAAACGGCGCAGGCTCGACAACTGTCTTGCTGAAGATCTTACACTGACNCCCGAGCGGACCGTGTGCGCCAGATAGTCAAGAAGCTCAGACTTGGAAGCTTTATCCANAGNACGCTTCTGTTTTTCCAGCCAGTCCGACATCTTCTTCAGGTCTGTCCGATAGGCCGTCAGGGTGTTGGCGCTCAAGCCGGACTCCAGCCAGACTGCGTCTAGAAACTGATCGATCAGTTGGATATTTCGTTTTTCAGACATCCTTACTGACTCCAGGACTGGCGCAGATCTAGATCCTGAATTTTCTGTTTCAGAACCANCTGCTGATTTCGGTCNTCAGCCTGCTGCAACAAGTCGAGATAAATCATCCGTGCGTCAGNCAACAAGCCGGCCTGTGTCAGCTGTACAGCCGCCTTGAATCGAGCACTCTGGCTCCACCGCAATGTCGTGGCAGATCTGGTATCGACCGCCGCCGAACGCAGAAACAAATCNGCACTTCGCGCATGTTCATTCAGCGCAGCGTGGGATTCGGCTATCCAGAAAAACAACTCCTGCCGCTGGCGAGGCGTCTGGATAAAATTAGCCACCTGTCCAAACCCCTTCAGCGCGAGTGNGTGGCGGCCAATAGTCTGAAGATCAAAGAACACTTGCATGACACGGTCAAGCATTTCCTCCGACAACTGATCGATCCCCGACAGCCAATCCACCACTGCGATCAACCCGTCATCTGCCTGCCCTGCAAATATCTGGATCCGTGACCGTCGGAGCACCCATTCTCCTTCGTTCATATTAGGGGGCGGTGCTCGCATCTTGCCCGAAAGGCGAGCAGCCAGCGCATAGCGCTGATTCTGTACCGCTTCCTGAGCCAGAGCCTGTAGAAGGTCATCCTCGATCTGATTCTCTGATCCCATCGGGGCAGTATCTCCATACAANAGCAGAACCAACGGCGATAATTTTGTTTCAATCAGAGACGTCACCAAAGAGCGCGTCAAAATTCCGACTGCATCTTCCCCGACACCTGCACGCAAGATGGTTACCAGCAATGCCCGCTGTCCCTCCGATCCGACGCCGGCGCTCTCTACGGCGTTAATCCAGGATCCCGGATCCTGCGGCCCGAAAGGAATTGCTGGAAGAATCGCCGCAGCGAGTCTGTTATAAGCAGCCAGCAACTGAACCCGCGTCGGTGTCAGCAGCGGNGCCTCTATCTTCACATCGGACACCAACAACCATTCCAGCGCTTTAACCCTGGATGACCAGTCTTTTGCCAGCAACGCGGCTTCCGCCATTACCCCCCAATAGAAGTGTGCATCCACACCGACGTTCAACTGTTCTGCCGATAAGCCCAGACGAGCCAGTACGTCGTCTGCGCTATAGGAACCCTCCCTGAGTCGCGCGACAAGTCGCAATCGTTCGGCTTGTTTCCCTTGCTGACCGACCAGATAACGTAAAGCCTCTCCCGGCCGACCCGATTCCAGCAAAATCGTGGCCCGCAACTCNCCCCAACTCGCGTCATCGGGATAGTACTCAGACTGAAATCGNCTGCAGGCCGCGTCCGCATCTAGAAACAAGTTTTCGGCGCGGTAAGCGTCGATCATCAACCGCCTGGCTGTCATCGCGGTCTGGCTGTCAGGCTCGNTGTCAACCCACATCGCTCTTAGCACTGACCGTGCGCTCCTCGGATNATCCTGNACGATATGCACGCCGGCGATCTCGACATAAACCCGAGCCCTAAGCTCGCCATCGAGCCTGGTCAACGCGGATTGAAGACGTGACAGCAACATCGTGTAGTCATCCGCCGCTCTCAGTGCCAGCCACAACTCCTGCTCCCATTCCAACCAATTAGATTTATGCTCGGTTTCTATTTCCTTCAACAGAGCCAGTGCAAGACCTGATGCGCCAGACTGCCGGAGTCCGCGGATCCGGGTCAGCGTAGTCGATGTGTCGACCGCTAGAAACGCGGGGGCAGCGATCTCTGACTCCGGCAGCAGACTCTTGTGAGCCGAAATCTGAGTTCTGAAACCAGTATCGAGTTGTGGCAACCACAAACGCGTGTCGNCTTCTGCCTGTGGCTGATTAGGCGGTAGCGGTGAATGAGTCGGATCAGATAAGACGTTGAGTGGCACGGCGCANAGCAATACTGCAACAGCCATGCCGGGCATCAGGTTCTTCCACCTGTTTAACTGGTATCCGATCCGTGACTCAAGNAGCCCGAATATACGGTGGGGGAACACAGTTTGGTCACTGCGCAAANTCATCCAAGGACCCGCGCCGACACCTCGGTTCATATCACAACCTGGCCGAACCGTGCGGCCAGCGTTGGAGGGTGTATCAGGAGATCTTTTCTTTGATCCGGGCAGATCTTCCCGTACGCTCGCGCANATAATATAACTTGGCTCGTCTGACATCGCCGCGTCGGCGTACTTCGATCGAATCCACCATCGGGCTATGGGTCTGGAANACACGCTCTACACCCTCACCGTAGGATATTTTACGAACCGTGAACGATGAGTTTAGCCCTCTGTTCTTTTTTGCGATGACAACACCTTCAAACGCCTGTAGGCGCTCTCTGTTCGCTTCTTTGACTTTTACCTGGACACGAACAGTATCACCCACCGCAAAATCCGGTAGATCGGTTTTCAGTTGTTCCTGCTCTAGTTCTTTAATCAGGTTGGTCATTTGAACTCTCCCGTTCTTCTCGCTCGCGTTTGTACTGTTCGAGCAACTGCTGCTCTTCCTTGTTCAGTTCCCTGTTGGCCAGTAAATCTGGCCTGCGCATCCAAGTTCGTCCCAGTGCTTGCTTCAGTCGCCAACGACGGACCTCGTTATGATTACCACTCAGCAACACTGGTGGTACGTTACAACCTCGATACACTTCCGGCCTGGTGTAATGCGGCCAGTCGAGCAGGCCATCACTGAATGAATCAGCAGCAGCCGAACCGTCGTTACCCAGCACACCTGGTAAATGCCTGACCAGCGCCTCTATCAACACCATCGCTGGCAACTCACCCCCGGCAACCACATAATCTCCAATCGAAATTTCCTCATCGACCTCAGTCTCGATCAGACGTTCATCAATGCCCTCGTACCGTCCACTTAACAAAACCAGCGAACCTTGATCCGTCAGCGCTTTGATACGCGCCTGGTCCAGCTTACCACCCTGTGGAGACAAGTGCAGTACCTTGCCACCACCTGCCGCACGAGCTGCTGTCAATGCCCTACGCAGCGGCTCAATCATCATCACCATACCGGGTCCCCCACCGTAAGGCCGGTCATCTACCCGACGATAGCTATCGTCGGTAAATTCCCTCGGGTCCCACAAGGCCAACTCAAGCGAACCTGACTCGAGGGCTCGTCGGGTCATGCCCCAATAGCGTACTGCATCAAACATTCCGGGAAATATAGTGACCACATCGAGTCGCATCATCCTGCCACCCTACCGGCTCCAACAAACGCCAGTCAGTAATCCTTTTCCCAATCGACCTGAATTCGACCTCTATCCAAATCGATCTCTGCCACCACTCCAGGTGTGTAGGGCACCAGTCGTTCCTGTTCTCCCTTCAACACCAGTACATCGTTAGCGCCTGTCTCGAGCAGACGATCTACCTTTCCTAGGTTCTCGCCACTTAANTTGACAACCTCTAGGCCTTCGAGTTGATGCCAGTAATATTCTCCAGGCTCGAGCTCACTTAATCGATCTGACGTTACAGCAATATCCACATCCACCAGTTCCTTCGCCTGGGCTCGATCGTCGTAGCCCTTCAGGTGACAGACAACACCCTTCTGGTGAAGACGACCTTCGAGCACTGTTCGCGCCATCCAGCCCTGNTCCTGTTTCAACAGCCACGTGTCATATTGCAGAATGTCNCCAATCCGGCTGGAATAGTCTTGANCCCTTACCCAGCCTTTGACTCCAAAGACACCTCGGACCCGGCCCACCACCACCGTGCCGTCCTGCTCATGGTTCACTGGGTTACACCGTACACCGGCGCAAGCGCCGGCAGTGCTCATATCAAGCAGCGGCTTTGCGCTTGACCTGTTTAAGAATATTCGCAACCCGTTCTGACGGCTGCGCACCCTGACTGATCCAGTAGTCTGCCCGCTCCGTATCGATGCGCAATGATTCTTCCGATTCAACAGCCATGGGGTTAAAAAACCCGATCCGCTCAATAAAGCGTCCGCTTGGCTGACGTCGCTGATCTGAGACTATGATCGAATAGAAAGGTCTTTTCTTCGATCCACCCCGAGCGAGCCGTATCTTAACCATACAGATTCTCCACTATCTGCTTNAAAAACCGGCGGANTCTAACANAACTCCCCNTCAACTACCCNNGACGAAATCGAAAAATCAGCGCCCAAAAGGAGGCATTCCTGGCANGCCGCCTTTCATCTGGCCCATCATTTTGGCCAGACCCCCCTTTCCCTTTGCTTTTTTCATCATTTTCTGCATTTGCGTAAATTGCTTCAGCAGTCGATTAACGTCCTGTACCTGGGTGCCCGATCCCCCCGCAATNCGACGGCGCCTCGATCCTTTGATCAGCGCAGGAAACAGNCGCTCTCTGGCAGTCATCGAATTNATGATGGCNATNGTGCGCTGGGTTTCGCGGTCATTAACGCGGTTCTTCACATGTTCCGGCAGATCCGTCATTCCAGGCAGCTTATCAAGCATCCCGGCNAGGCCTCCCATCTGCTCCATCTGAATCAACTGATCTTTAAAATCTTCAAAATCGAAGCCCTTGCCTTTCTTGAGCTTGGCTGCAATTCTCTCAGCCTGCTTTCGGTCGACCTTTCGCTCGACCTCTTCAACCAAGGTCAGTACATCACCCATTCCCAGGATTCGAGAAGCCACCCGATCCGGATGAAAGGCCTCCAGTGCCTCGACATTTTCTCCCGTACCCAGGAACTTGATGGGTTTGCCTGTGACTTCACGTATGGATAGAGCCGCACCGCCACGGGCATCACCATCGGTTTTTGTCAGAACGACGCCTGTAAGCTCGAGTGCCTGGTCAAATGCCCGCGCACTATTGACCGCATCTTGGCCGGTCATGCTGTCGGCCACGAACAATGTTTCGACAGGTGATACCTCGTTATAGATCCGACTGATCTCCGTCATCATCTCATCATCCACGTGCAAACGGCCGGCGGTATCAATGATGACTACATCCATAGCCTGCGTAGTTGCATGGGCGACAGCGTCGCGTGCGATCGCCAGAACTTCGTCTCCATCACCAAAATAGGCAACACCGACCTCCTCAGCCAATTTGCGTAGCTGTTCCATAGCCGCAGGTCGGTAAACATCGACGCTGCTAAGGAGTACAGTCTTGTTCTCTCGATCTTTAAGCAAACGTGCCAACTTGGCGGCAGTCGTCGTTTTACCTGCCCCCTGGAGTCCCGCCATAAGCACCACTGCGGGTGGACGAACTGCGAGGTTTAGCGCATCATTTCGTGCACCCATTAACTCAACGAGTTCATCGTGAACCACTTTGACAACAGCTTGTCCAGGGGTGAGGCTCTCCAGCACTTTTTCTCCCACTGCCCGCTGCTGCACTCCCTCCAAAAAGGATCTAACCACCGGCAAAGCAACATCCGCTTCCAGCAGTGCCAGGCGGACTTCGCGCAGTGCCTGGCTGATGTTATCTTCCGACAACCGGCCGCGACCACGCAGATCACGAAAGGTTTCTTTGAGACGATCCCCGAGCTGACTAAACATTAAACTCTGATCTCCTTGAGTGCCTAATTAATGATTCGAAGACTATTTCTGAATTCGGACTTCCTAAACCGCCCTTGCGATTCTACACTCTGTCCCCATTGCCACTCGATCGAATCCAGCATCCCACTGTGCATTTAGCCAAAGGACAAGCAACTTGACTGATAGTCTGAATATTCTGGCAGTAATCGCCTATGTGGCCGCAACAGCGCTGACGATTCGTTCGATGGGGCCGACCCGAACTCAGGGCACGACCGACTTGAAAGCACTTCGCCTGGTCCTGGTCGTAGGGCTTTTCCTGCATGGCAGTGCTCTGGCAACGGTTCTGGGCATCGGTAATTCTCCAAATCTCGCCCTGGGCACCACCGTGTCCAGTGTCGCTTGGCTCATCGTTATGCTGTTTCTCGTCAGCAGTCTTCGCGCACCGCTCACTTCTCTTGGTATTCTGATTTTACCAACCGCCGCGATTGCTACATTAGTCGGGTGGCTCTACCCCGGCACTTTGCATGCGCCGGCATTGGGCAGTATTGCTGCAAAATCTCATTTGTTGATTGCCGGATTGTCCTATGGGTTACTGAGTCTGGCAGTTGCGCAGTCGATCCTGCTGTTTTTTCTAGATCGGTTAATCCGGAATAAGCATCCCGCAGGCTTCTGGCTGAGCCTCCCTCCAATGGAGACTATGGAACAGATTCTGTTTCGACTGATCGTCAGCGGCTTCACCCTACTTACAGTCACTCTTATCAGTGGTATGGTGTTTTCTGATCGCTTGTTTGGACAGCCGTTCGTACTAAATCATCACGTCACACTGACCGTTCTAGCCTGGTTGAGCTTTGCCGTACTGCTCGGTGGTCACCGACTCTTCGGCTGGCGCGGTCGCACGGCAGTTAACTGGACTCTGGCAAGTTTTATTATTCTAGCCCTGGGTTATTTCGGAACCCGCTTCATACTCGAAGTCTTGTTATCTAACTGAACATCTTTTCTCATGTCTGATGGTGCTCAAACATCCCCGCGGACTGTACAGCCGAGCGACATTCACCGATTCTGGTTCCAGGACTGCCTGACGTGTCCACAAGAACTTGAAAATCGCAAAGCCGACTGGTTTGGAGGTGGCAAATCGTTCGATGACACGATCCGGCGCAACTACAGCGATCTACCTGACCGGGCCCTTAACAACGAGTTCGACCACTGGCAAAGCGGTCCCCTGTTGGCCACCTCCCTCATTCTTATCCTCGATCAGTTTCCACGAAATATGTATCGCGGAACAGCACGCTCATTTGCCTATGACGAGAAAGCCAGGCTAGCGGCACAGACTGCGATAGACCTTGGCATAGACGGCAAAGTCCACCCACTGGAAGCAACCTTTATTTATCTGCCGTTTGAACACTCCGAAGATCCCAACGACCAGGTGGCTTCGGTTGGACTTTTTAAACGATTGGCTCAGAATGCGCCGACTGAGTTCAGGGAACATCTGGAATCTGCAGTCGAGTATGCACGTAAACATCAGGATATTCTTGCCAAATTCGGTCGATTTCCCCACCGGAACCAGGCACTGGGGCGCTCGACAACGGCCGCCGAAAAGGCATATCTGGACAGTGGAGGGGANACTTTCGGGGTGCCCCAACAAGAATCAGCCTAGATGAAGACCGGCCTAAACAAAAGGATCGCGTGACACCAGCAGACGCATGAGCGCCGCAACAAAAATCTTCCTCTGCCTGATCACAATCCTCGCCAGCCAGGTCTTTATCCCGTGGTCTGCGAATGCCAGTGAGCGCTTTATCGTGGTTGCCTCCACGACGTCTACCGAAAATTCTGGTCTCTACAGCTTCNTGCTACCCCGCTTTAGTGAACAAACCGGTATTGAAGTTCGGGTCGTTGCGGTGGGTACGGGCCAGGCCTTGCATATCGCTCAAAACGGCGACGCTGATGTCCTTCTCGTGCACCACCGCCCCTCGGAAGACCAGTTTATTTCACAAGGATATGGCGTGACTCGGTATGATCTGATGTACAACGACTATATTCTCGTCGGTCCTCGGGACGACCCGGCCTCCGTCCTTTCCGCAGCCAATGTTATTGGCGCCGTTCAGCGCATCGCAACCAATAAGAGCTTATTTATTTCTCGAGGAGACGACAGTGGCACCCANAAAAAGGAACTGGAACTCTGGAACCAGAGCGGTATTGATACCACTAAANNAGGCAACGGCTGGTACCAGGAAACAGGCCGCGGCATGGGGGGTACTTTGAATATGGCGAGTGCGCTGGACGCTTATACACTGAGTGACCGTGCAACCTGGCTCAAATTCGGCAACAAAGGACGGCTCGATATACTCTTTCAGAGTGACCCGCCGCTGTTTAACCCATATGGCATCATTCTCGTAAATCCCGAAAAACATCCCCACATCAAGACCCGCGACGGCCAGACTTTTATCGAGTGGATGCTCTCAGAGGCCGGACAGACACTGATTGCTAACTACCGAATCCTGGGCCAGCAGGCATTCTTCCCAACTGCTAAACCGTAAATTCTACAATTGACATTCAACTGTCGATCACGCCTCACTCATCAGATGTTCCGACGATTCGAGCCAGATCGGATCGATGTCGACACCCCAGCCCGGCTTATCCGTCACCTCCACCTGGCCGTTCTCAACAGAAAACGGTGACTCGATAAACAAACCATCCTGCCAGGGATAATATTCCGGACCTTCAATCGAAAACTCGAGATACTTTCCCGCATTCTCGATAGCCCGCAAAAGGTGCATGGTGAACAGCGTTACCATAGATAGATTCGCACAATGCGGTGTACAAGGCATCCCGACTGCTGCCGCCATGCGTGCAACTTCCATGGTGCGCACCATGCCCCCCAGATAACACACATCGGGCTGTACGATATCAACAGCACGCATGTCGATCATTCTCCGCCAGGTCGGTATTTCGCAGTCCTGCTCACCGCCTGTCACATCCAGGCTAAGCGCCTGCGTGACCGTCTGCGTCTGCTCCAACTCCCAGTATGGGCAGGGTTCTTCAAAATGCTCGACGCCGTACTGCTCGAGCATCTTCCCCACTTCAATCGCTCTGGCGGGGGAAAACCCACTGTTGGCATCAACCAGTAATGCGACATCGTCACCCAGTCCTTTCCTAACCGCCGGCACGATTGCTTCGGTCCGACCAGGCCATTCATCGATGTCCGCCCCACATTCAGCACCCACTCTGAATTTAAACGCCGTATATCCGAATTCCTGTCGTAATCTACAAAGCCGTTCGGCCTCAGCTTCTGGATTGATATCGCGCCGCATGCTTGAGCCATAAACACGTAACTTTCCAGGTGACCCTCCCAATANCTCGCACACGCTCTTTCCCTGGTTACGCCCACCTAANTCCCACAATGCGGTATCAAGCCCTGCCAATGCCCGGCGCAGATAGGAGCCTGGAAACTTGTGCTCTCTGAGCGGAATGAGATCCACCAGTGTTTGGATGTCGGTACACGGCTCGCCCAACACCCAGGGCGCGATCTGCCGGTGAACAATCCGTGCCGTAATATCGGCATTGTAAGGCGCGACCTGACCCCAGCCGTAAGCACCATCCTCAGTTGTGACCTTGACGAAAGCCAGATATTCGCGACTGTACGTTTCTATGCGTGTAATTTTGACGCTCGACATAGCTAAACCTGTTGCAAGAAAGACAGCCTTTCAGGAATNAAAGACAATCACGTTACGCAGGGCCTGACCCTCTTTTACTGCCGTTATTGCATCATTGATCCCTTCCAGGGGATAACACTCTGACACCAGTTCGTCGAGTTTCAAACTGCCGTCCAGATAGTGTTCGACCAGAGGAGGAATATCGGTATCAAGATGTGTCTGTCCCATCTTGCTGCCGACCAGCTGAATCGCGTCGTTTGCGAGATTGAGTGTTTTAAATTGCGCTGTAACGCCTTCTGCAGTCATGCCCACAAGAATCACCATGCCAGCCCGACGCACCAGTGTTAGTGCCTGTTCGACTGCAGTGGCGCTACCCGCTGCAACGAAGACATAGTCTGCACCTCGACCGTCCGTCAACCGTTCAATCTCATCTTTGATGTCACTGTTTACAGGGTTGATCCCGTGGGTGGCACCCAACCGCAGTGCGGCCTGTATCTTCTCGTCCACCAGGTCAACCGCAATGTTGACCTTACTGCCACAGATCGCCGCACCCTGTATGCAGTTCAAACCGATACCACCTGTGCCGATAGTCGCCACCGAACTGCCGGGAACAACACGGGCAACATTCTTGACAGCACCGAAAGCGGTGATCACGCCACACGACAGCAGAGCAGCGCTGGTCATCGGTACTGACGTGGGAANTCCCAGTACCTGGGATTCATGGACCACTACCTGTTCGGCAAATGCACCCGTGCGTAACCCGTGACCGAGAGTTTTGCCGTATCGATCCTGGAGCGGTGAGGTCGTGTCCAGTGGAAATATCGTTTCACAGAGGCTGTGGTGNTCTTTGGAACAGTAGTAGCAGTCACCACACGACCGGAGCAGGGTAACCACCACGGTGTCACCCACTGCTACACGTGTTACCCCGTTACCGGCCTGCTCCACGACACCTGCAGCCTCATGNCCAAATACAGCAGGCAGCGAACCGCCCCATCCTCCATCCATGTAGGTGATATCGCTGTGACAAATTGCGCAGGCGCTCAGCTTGACNCTGACCTCGTAGGATTCTGGATCGGCAAGGCCAACCTCCTCCACAGACAAAGGTGCCCCAAATTCCCGACAGACTGCTGCTTTCATATTATCGCCCTATATATTGACGTAAGCGGGATGAACGACAAACGGTGGTTCGNCAATCTAACCCAGCACAGAAAAACTGCTTTCCGGATTTATCTCCCGCAACCGCGACATCGTTGAAGTATCCAGCACATGATCGACATTGCCCAGCATAAACTGCAGAGGGACCTGGTCATGATTATTACCGGATTCGCAATANTCAATCAGCGCACTCATAAGCCTTCCCGCAACCGGCGCATTCTTGAACTGNTTGCCACTAGTCCCGCAAGCCATATAGAAACCGTCTACAGCACTTCGGTCATAAATCGGCAACCAGTCCTCAGTAACGTCATACAGATCGACCACACCACGCATCCGGCTTGGGATTGCGAGCTCCGGAATTCGTTGCCCCAACCGCAATGCCTGGGTCGTCGATTGATTGGTGAAATCCCGACTGAAATCATCTGCGTCTACCCAGTCGTGCGGATCACATTCGGGATCCTCGCTGCCCGCCAGAATATGATTTCCGGTTTCAGGACGGCAATAGACACCGATGTCATTGTCAGAGACCACAAGGCCCCGGTTTTCAAAATCAAAGCCCTGCGGTGCCGGTATGTGGGCGACTTCCTGTCGCAGTGCACGCGTCGTAATTCTCATGTCTTTGTCTGCTGATACCAGCTTGTTTATTTTCGACGAATGTGGCCCGGCAACGTTAACCACGATGGG
>PCBE01000050.1 GCA_002731295.1 Acidiferrobacteraceae bacterium
GAACAAGCCGGCGGTCGGGTGAGCATGGTTGAGGTCGAACACCAGCCGGTCGAACCGGCATTCGGTTTCATTTTCGAGTCGGCTGGACATAAGCTGGTTATCAGCGGTGATACGAGATATTGCGAAAATCTGGTCGAAGCTGCCCGGGATGCCGATGTACTCGTTCACGAGGTGTTTGACCATGGTTCAATGGCGATCACGGGCACCCGTACGGAACAGGGGCTGACCAATGTCGCGGCTTACCATACAGCCAGTACTGACGTTGGAAGGGTGGCCAGGCAGGCCCGGGTAGGTTGCCTGGTGCTGACTCATATCGTACCGCCCGATGCCGATCGTTCGAATCTGTTGGCACAAGCCCGGGCAGAGTATGCTGGCCCGGTCATCGTGGGTGAAGACCTTATGGCGATCGATGTCATTACAGGAACTGTGCGATGGGGCGATGTGAACTTCACCCTGCCGGTTAGGTGATAACCGGCAGGGTGTGGGCAGGTGTTGACTGAGTATCCAGAATGAAAGCGTCATCAGTGCTTGAAGGCGACGTTGTTTGTATTTGGTCAGGTGCCGCGGTCTGTGGAGAGGGACCACTATGGGTGTCTGAGCAGTCGGTACTCTACTGGGTGGATATTGATGGCTGTCAGGCGCATGGGTACAACACAGCAAACCAGCAGGTTAAGACCTGGACGCTTGCTGAGAAAACGGGCTGGTTGCTCCCTTGTGAGGGACGGCGAGAACTGATTGGTGGGTGTAAATCCGGGGTATATCTCATCGATCTCGAGTCAGGCCAGCGGACACTGTTGTTCGATCCAGAGCCTGATCAGCCCGGTAATCGTTTCAACGATGCCAAAACAGATCCAGAGGGGCGCATCTGGGCCGGTACCATGAATGATGGGGGTGCAGAAAAAACGGGCTGGCTCTACNGGATCGAATCTGATCTGACTTACCAGCGTTGCGATGGTCCCTATGCGGTGACGAATGGACCTGCAATTTCACCCGATGGCCGTGTGCTGTATCACGTTGATACGCATGGTGGTGTNGTCTACGCATTTGACAGGATTCCTAATGGGGAACTGGAAAATCGTAGGGTGTTTGTTACGATCGATCCATCGCACGGCCGACCCGATGGCTTGACGGTCGACAATGAAGGATATATTTGGCTCGCACATTGGGGCGGTTACCGTTTAACGCGATTTACACCAGAGGGCGAGATTGAGGGCATCGTGCCACTCCCGGCGCCACAGGTTACCAGNTGTGCCTTTGGCGGGGCGNATATGAGCACACTCTTTATTACGACCGCAGCCCGTAACGTTGATCTCAAGCGCTATCCTCACGCCGGGGGATTGTTCTGTGTGAATACGACCGTCACGGGCAAAGCGGTCGAGCCGTTTAGAATTTCNGAGTCTGCGCCACTGCTCGAACTCGGTGTGCCTTAGGTCGACCGGTAAGCGTATTTCACGGAAGGGGCGGCCCGTCCCGTTATAATGAGTTCCATGTCCGACGTTCGAAACATTCTGTTCATCATGGCTGACCAACTCAGGGCAGATTATCTGAGTTGCTATGGACACCCGACGTTAGAAACACCAAACATCGATGCCCTTGCCACGGGCGGGGTGAAATTTGATCGCGCGTACTGTAACNCGNCGATCTGTGGCCCGTCCCGGATGTCGTTTTACACCGGCCGAACAATGGCAAGNCATGGNTGTGCCTATAACCGGGTGCCGATTCGTACCGACGAGTGGACACTCAGTGACTATATGCGAGCTGAAGGACTGCGTTCAGCTTTGGTAGGGAAGACTCATTTTGGCGCCAATCCAANAGATGTTGAGCGCCTGAATCTCGCCACGGAAGGTGTTGACGGCCGTTTTGTACTTGAGTGTGGTTTTGAACCTTATGAGCGGGATGACGGACTGCATCCGATGGGCATGTTTGATCCTAATCTCAGATACAACCAGTACCTGCGGGACCANGGCTACGCATCTGACAATCCGTGGAACGACTTTGCAATTTCTGCGCTCAATGATACGGGTGAGATCGTTAGCGGATTTTACATGCGCAATGCCCATCTACCGGCACGGGTTTTGGCTGAGCACTCGGAAACAGCCTACATGACTCGGCGAGCGATAGATTTTATTCGGGATGCAGGTGACGAGCCGTGGAGTCTGCATCTGAGCTATATCAAACCGCANTGGCCTTACATGGCGCCGTCACCCTATCACAATATTTATGGTGTTGAAGATGTTCTGCCCGCAGTACGCAGCGATGATGAAAGGGCTGATCCACACCCCGTGGTCAAGGCATTCATGAACCACGGGGAGAGTGTCGTCCTATCGGATGATTCTGCGCGTCACAATGTAATCCCGACCTACATGGGACTCGTGAAGGAAATCGATGACCATGTGGGCCACCTAATGACAGCGTTGTTGGATCTGGGCCGATCGGACGATACATTGATTGTGCTGACGAGCGATCACGGTGACTACCTGGGGGATCACTGGCTGGGCGAGAAAGAACTGTTTCACGAACCGTCTGTNCGTATTCCGCTTATTGTCGCTGACCCGTCCAAGCCTGCAGACCAGAGTAGGGGGTCGACGTCCCGGGCACTGGTTGAGGGTATTGATCTGATACCGACCTTTATCGATGTGCTGGGCGGTGATCCGAATCAACCCTGGCTGGAAGGCAGGTCGTTTGTGGACATACTCCATGGAAGGAATGCTGAATCGAGGGAGTTCGTTGTGGCTGAGCTCGATTATTTTGCCCGCAAAGCCAGGCTGGAACTCAAAGTAGCGGCTGACCGAGCAAAAGGGTGGATGGTACGTTCCGAGCGGTGGAAGTATGTGTTCTACGAAGGGTTTGGACCCCAGTTGTTTGACCTTGATAATGACCCAGACGAGTTGATTGATCGCGCCTCAGATCCGTCATGCCAGGGGGTTCTCGATGAGCATCGGGATCGCCTTTTTCACTGGTTCAGGTGCCGAAAATCCACGGTCACTGTTGATTATGACTATCTCGATACGCGCCATGAGTTTNCGACCAGGGGCGGATTTATATTCGGGGAATGGTAGGGTAACCCCAGTAATCTAATTTNCAGAATTTAGCCAGTCGTACNAAAANCCGTTAGAGAAACGCCAATGATTTATACCAGCGAACGAACAGACCTCAAACTGGAAATCCCGGATGTTTCGATAACGGAATATGCGCTGCGACACGCAGATCGGTTGGCTGATAAGCCGGCGCTGATTGATGGTCCTTCCGGGCGCACACTGACCTTTGGCCAACTGGCAGGTGGTATCAAAAAGGTTGCCGGTGGGCTGCATGCCCGAGGGTTCAGAAAGGGCGATGTCCTGGCAATCTATTGCCCCAATATGCCTGAGTACGCGCTGGTGTTTAACGCTGTCGCTTCGGTGGGGGGTATCAACACCACAGTTAATCCACTGTACACAGCTGCAGAACTCGCCAAGCAACTCAACGATTCCAAGGCCAAGTTTCTGGTCACTGTACCCCCATTTCTGGATAAGGCCCTTGAAGCTGCAGGCAACTCTTCAGTTGAGGAGGTATTCGTCTTTGGTGATGCTGAAGGAGCAAGCTCCTTTTCAGAGTTGTTGTCTACAGCACAGCCGGCTCCCGTTGTTGCAATCGATCCAAAGAATGATCTGGTTGTTTTGCCGTATTCCAGTGGTACAACAGGTCTGCCCAAGGGGGTGATGCTCACCCACCACAATCTGGTCGCTAATTTGTGTCAGGTCGATTGGTTCGAAGAACAAAAGCGGATGGGCGAGGACGAGATCATTCTGGCGATGCTACCGTTCTTCCATATTTATGGGATGATCGTGGTCATGAAGCTGGCGCTCGCTGGAGGTGCTACTGTGGTCAGTATGCCTCGGTTTGATATGGAGGAGTTTCTCGGACTGGTACAGCAATACAAGGTGACCACGCTGCCACTGGTTCCGCCGGTCGTACTGGGGTTGGCCAAGAGTCCTCTGGTTGACCAGTTTGATCTTTCGAGTGTNCGGACCATTTTCTGTGGTGCTGCCCCACTGGGACGAGAACTATCGATAGAGACTAGCGAGAGAATTAGCTGTCCGATAATGCAGGGTTACGGGATGACCGAGGCAAGTCCTGTCACACACTTATCGTCGATGGACCCAGAAAAATCTCGACCAGGTGCAATTGGAAAAGTGATTCCCGATACTGAAGTCCGGGTGATCGATGTCGAGTCCGGTCAGGATTGTGCCCAGGGCAATGACGGTGAACTCTGGATTCGTGGTCCGCAAATCATGAGGGGCTACCTCAATCAGCCCGAAGAAACAGCAGACTGTATCGATTCGGAAGGCTGGTACCACACCGGCGATGTCGGTTATGTTGATGAAGACGGGTTCTTTTTTATAGTGGACCGTGTTAAGGAATTAATTAAATACAAGGCGATGCAGGTCAGTCCTGCTGAGCTTGAGGCTTTATTAGTGACGCACCCGGAAATACTCGATACGGCAGTGATTCCGTGTCCTGACGAGGAGGCTGGGGAGATTCCCAAAGCGATCGTTGTGCTCAAAGACCCCGCCGCCGCCAGTGATGAACTGGCGGAGAAGATTATGGCCTTTGTCGCAGACAATGTCGCACCACACAAGCGCGTGCGGTTGCTGGGCTTTGCGGAGCAGATCCCTAAATCTGCTTCCGGCAAGATACTGCGGCGGGTGCTTGTCGATGCCGAGCGGAGTAGACATACCTAGCTGCTATCTAACACTTTGTGCTGCTTCGCTTCTCAAGCTTTGACGGGCCGGGACTCTATGCCAATCTATACTTAGAATTTGAACCGCAGGACAAATGGTTCCCGACTTGCAAAGCGATTTGATAAGGTGAACAATGGGTAGGTAATCAGCGATGCTGATACAGTACAAGTCTGACTACCAAAGGAGACAATTAATGCGATTCTCAATGAAACTAATTAGCGCCCTCGGTGCGATTGTTATAGCGCTGACTGGCGTAACCATACAGGCGGATACGCCGAAAGCAGGTGGCACATTAATTATGTCGATCGGCACGACACCTCGACATCTCAATCCGGCCGTACAGTCTGGAATTGCTACTGGTGCACCGGGCGCGCAGATTTTCGCTACCCTGTTGCGGTTTGATGATAAGTGGAATCCTCACCCTTATCTCGCCAAATCATGGCAGGTGTCGGATGACTCAATGACAGTGACGTTTAATCTTGTAGACGGTGCGACGTTCCACGACGGCACACCGATTACCTCTAGTGACGTTGCATTTTCCATTAAGACTATCAAGGCAAATCATCCGTTTAAAACGATGTTTGGTGCGGTAGAAAGTGTCGAAACACCGGATGCGAATACAGCTGTCTTTAAATTATCCAAACCACACCCAGCTCTAATGCTGGCACTGTCCTCGCAGTTAGGATCGATCATCCCTGAGCATATTTATGGTGATGGGCAAGATCCAAAGAAACATCCGCGCAACTCTCAAGATGTTGTTGGCTCGGGACCATTTAAGTTCGTTGAGTTTGTTCGAGACCAACATATTATCCTCGAACGAAATGAGAACTTTTTTATCAAGGATCGTCCGTATCTGGATAAAATCGTCATGCGAATCATCAAAGATCCATCAGCTAGATCACTCGGTAGAGAGAATGGTGAAATTTACATGTCTGCCTTTGAGTCGTTGGCGCAAGACATCTTGCATGCTAAAGGTGTTTCTCATCTAACTGCGACCGACCAAGGTTACGCAGCGATAGGGCCTTTATTCTGGTATGCCTTTAATACGAAAAAAGAACCGCTGAGTGATGTGCGGGTGCGACAGGCAATTGCTTACGCGATTGATCGTGATTTCATTATGAACGCGATTAACCAGGGCACGACCAAAGCCGCCTTTACAGGTATTCATCCCGGCAGTATTTTCAATGAGCCGAATGTCGAACGCTACGACCTAGATTTAGATAAAGCGAATGCCATACTTGATGACGCGGGTTACGCCCGTGGGGGTGATGGTATGCGTTTCCCTCTGACTGTGGACTTCGGTTGGCCGGGTGCCAAGCCGCAGGCTGAATACTTAAAACCGCAGCTCAAAAAAATTGGAATCGATATCACTGTCCGGACATCCGCGGGATTTCCTGCTTGGGCNAAGACTGTCTCAAATTGGGATTTTGATATCACTACCGATGTAGTATTTAACTGGGGCGATCCAGTTATCGGTGTGCATCGAACCTACTTGTGTGATAACGCGAAAAAGGGCGTAATTTGGTCGAATACTCAGCAGTACTGTAATCCAGAAGTTGATGCAATTTTGGATAAGGCAGGTCAGGAGAACGATCAGGCGAAACGAGTTGCTTTCTACTCCGAAGCACAGAAAATTATTGCGCAAGATGTGCCGATCTATTTCACAGATACCGTGCCCTATCACACGATCTACAACCATACCAAGGTGGGTAATCCACCGAATACAATTTGGGGCACATGTTCTCCNATGGATGAGGTTTATCTGAAGAATTGACCTAGAGATATGTCAAATGTTGTTCGGAAATGCCTGCTGCTTGCCAGCAGGCATTTCTCATTTGGTCGCACAAGTTAATTTCATATTAAGCACATAATTATTCCATGCAGTTTTTGATCATTACACTTAAGCGAGCTGGTTTTGGACTCGTATTGCTTGTTGCTGTTTTGGCGTTAAATTTTGTATTGATACACATTGCTCCCGGCGATGTCGCAGACACGATTGCTCAGGATGCTGGCGGATTAGATGCGGAGGTAATGGAGCAGATTCGTAAAGATTATGGGCTTGATCTACCTTTGTGGAAACAGATGGCGAAATATTTTNGGGGTGTGGCGAAATTTGATCTTGGTTATTCTTTTTACTACAACGAGCCGGTTACTAAACTCATAATTGAGAAGCTACCAGCCACTCTTTTGTTAGTGATCAGTGCCCAGGTTATATCCATTTTCTTTGGCATATTGCTTGGCGTCACGGCAGCGCGAAACCCAAACGGGATGACAAGCCATTTTGTTACCGTGTTGTCTTTGGTTGGTTATGCGGCACCGGTATTTTGGACCGGTATCATGATGATTATCTTGTTTTCCGTTATTGTTCCGATATTTCCCATCGGGAATATGATCGATGTGTCAGTAGAAAGGGAGGGGATCGCTCATGTTATCGATGTATTACACCATTTAGTTTTGCCAGCTGTTACTTTGGGCTCGATATTTCTGGCGATTTATAGCAGATTGTCGAGGGCCACTATGTTGGATGTGTTGGGATCTGACTATGTTAGGACAGCACAGGCCAAAGGCTTGTCAGAATTCCAAGTAATTTTCAAGCACGCATTGCGCAACGCACTNCTCCCNGTGGTTACAACTGTTGGATTGGTGTTTTCTGGAATTGTTTCCGGGGCAGTTCTTGTTGAGACNGTGTTTAGCTGGCCAGGGTTAGGCACGTTAGCTGTCCAGGCAATTGTTGCAAGAGATACGCCAACAATTTTAGGGATTTTGTTCTTCTCATCGTTGGTTGTTGTNGTGGCGAATTTATTGACCGATATGGTGTATCGAATTGTTGATCCAAGAATCAAGACGTCAGAAGGACGTCAGGCGTAATCATGGGTGAAGAACTAAAACAGCGAAGCCTGAGTCGTCAAGAAATGGGTTCCGTTCAAATTGAGCACCCATTTAAAGAGGTCGCGCGAATGTTCGCCGCAAACTATGCTGCTGTCGTAGGGTTGATTGTGTTGGCAATTATTATCGTAGTCTCGTTGCTGGGTCCGCTGATCTATACGACTGATCCCTGGGAGATGGTGTGGTCTCCATTTAGCCCTCCGGGTGCCAAAGGATTCCTTTTAGGAACAGACTATTTAGGGCGCGACCTTGTCGCCCAAATTATTCACGGTGGAAGGGCGACCATAGCAGTGGGATGTGCTGCTGCTTTATTGAGTGTTCTGATTGGTATTACTTTTGGAGCTTTGTCGGGATTCTATCGGGGGTGGGTTGAGGAAATTCTGATGAGAATCACAGAATTCTTTCAGGTGCTACCGACATTACTATTTTCGATGGTTCTTGTAGCTCTTTTTGGTGCTTCACTGGAGATGATTACATTTGCAATNGGGATCGTCAGCTGGACTGGTGTTGCCAGGGTCACGCGAGCTGAATTTCTAAAAATTAGAGAACTTGAATACGTTACCGCTTCGCGGTCAGCTGGTGCGAAGGCTCCGACCTTAATCTTTAGGGTAATTTTGCCTAATGCACTTCCACCAATTGTGGTTCAGGCGGCATTGCTGGTTGGTTTCGCCATATTATTTGAAGCTGGATTAAGTTTTCTGGGTTTGAGTGATCCCAACGTGATGAGTTGGGGTGCGATGATGGGGAATAATCGACCATTCATCCTACAACATGCCTTCACAATCATGTATCCAGGCCTTGCTATTTTTATTACGGTGTTGGCCATCTCGTTGGTAGGAGACGGTTTGAATGATGCACTAAACCCCAAGCTCCGGAAACGGTAATGGCAGAGTCNCTANTGTNTGTTAGNAATTTGACGGTTGAATTTACGATCCGTGGTGGAGTAGTGCCGGTGATCGATGATCTGTCATTTGATCTTGGTCCCGGTGAAACATTGAGTCTGGTCGGAGAATCTGGCTGTGGCAAAAGTATGACCGCGCTTGCTATTCTCGGATTGATCCCATCACCGCCTGGAGTGATATCTGCAGGCTCAGTAACTTTGCAGGGCGAAGATCTAGTTCAAGCAACAGATGCTAGGTTGCGAGAGATCAGAGGCAACGAAGTCTCGATGGTGTTTCAAGAGCCTATGACATCCCTAAATCCTGTTTATACGGTAGGAGAACAAATCGCTGAGACGTTACGACGCCACCAGGGCCTGACCCGAAATCAGGCCAAATCTCAAGCAATACAGATGATTGATGCTGTTCAAATACCTTTGCCAGATCGTCGCGTCAATGATTACCCGCATCAACTATCTGGTGGGATGAGGCAGCGCATTATGATTGCGATGGCGCTGGCCTGTCAGCCAAAAATTCTAATTGCCGATGAACCGACGACAGCATTGGATGTGACTGTGCAGGCACAGATTTTCGATCTCATGCAGAATCTACAACGCGAAACGGGTGCGGCGATCATTCTAATTACTCATGATATGGGGTCGGTAGCTGAAATGGCCGAACGTGTGGTCGTAATGTATGCCGGNCGGAAAATNGAAGATGGNCNAGTNNAAGATATTTTGTTGCAACCGCGCCANCCCTACACCCNAGGACTCATAGCGTGCGTCCCGCATCTGTTGGATAAAGTCACNACTGACCGACCTTTNCTACAGGAGGTGCCCGGAACGGTACCCCCACTTTCTGATTTTGGCTTCGATGGTTGTATGTTNGCGCCAAGATGTGATCTGGTTCGTGGTGAATGTTGGCAAGGGAAACCTGCGAACACGCAGTTAACAAAGACNCAAAGTGTGGCGTGTTGGGAANTTTCTNCTAACAACNNGTTAGCGAATGCCTGACACTGCACCGATGCTAGAACTCCNTGATGTGGAGGTTCGCTTCAGNCTTAAGCGGGCCGGTCTTTTCGGTGNTGTTCCACAGTTGCGGGCGGTCGATGGTGTNTCTCTGACNGTNCNAAAAGGTCAGACCATGGCCATTGTGGGTGAATCTGGTTCGGGNAAGACGACTCTAGCGTTGGCNATAGCTCGGTTGGTGCCNGTAGCNNCAGGTAAGATTCAGATGGGCGACGTCGACCTGCTANGTCTACAAGGTGAATCTCTCCGAACACATCGCCAGCACATGCAGTTNATTTTTCAAGATCCTTATTCGTCTTTAAATCCTAGATTACGTGCCCAGGATATTGTCCGAGAGCCACTGGACCGTTTAGGTATTGGATCAGTAGAGAGTAGAAATAAGCGGGTTCAGGAATTGTTCGAACAGGTTGGACTGCGGCAGGACCAACTGCGACTGTTTCCCCATCAGTTTTCAGGTGGNCAACGCCAACGTATTGGCATCGCCCGCGCGATTGCTTCTCGCCCTAATTTGGTGATCTGTGACGAACCAGTTTCAGCGCTCGATGTGGGTGTTCAGGCGCAGATACTGAACTTACTTCGAAGACTGCAGAAAGATCTTAATCTGACGTATCTCTTTATTTCACACGATCTGGGTGTTGTTCAACATATGTGTGACAGTATTGCTGTGATGTATATGGGAAAAATTGTCGAACAATCGGACCGTGAATCTCTGTTTAATAATCCTCAGCACCCCTACACCCGGACTTTGTTGTCTGCTGTCCCTTCAGCCGATCCGAACCGAAGAAATCGTGGGCGTCGGATCACGATTNNTGGCGACCCACCTAANCCAATCGATCTACCGCCCGGTTGTCGATTTGCATCACGTTGTCCACTGGTAGAAGAGCGCTGCAAGACAGTGGACCCGGCGTTCAAGGCGCTTAATTCAACGCACCATGTTGCCTGCCACCTCGTCTAAGAAGTGGATCAGCGTTTGGTTTAGCTGGAAGGGTTGCTACGGATGAGCTTATTGCGTCGAGAAAGGGCCGTAGATTATAGGGTCAGTGTCGGTGGGCATTTCTTCAGTTCCAATCAACACAACTGTGGAGGATTGTTCTGGGACACCAGAGCTAGATTCTAAAGCATAGGTTCGCCCGACTTTCTGCCAAATCCACTGTTGGTGTGGTGATTCGGCAAATGATATGAGTCCCTTGCCACGGATCACGGAAGGTGGCAGATCCGTTGCCCAGCTTTCAAATGTACTCCGATCTAATGGCTTACTATGTCGAAGGACGCAGCTGTGNAACTGATCATGAGTGTGGCCATGATCGTGGTCTGAAGTGGCCTTGCTACCAACTGACGCCAAGCCTTTTCCGACCCTTGGGATCGCCGTGTGTACGCTGTCAAACAGTGGGCTGGGATCAAATTTGGCTCGATCATTAATGAGTGTCGTGCAGTCCGAATGTTGCTTGTCGAGAGTTGCCCTGACGGCTTCCACAGTTGATTGGTCTGTTAGGTGTGCTTTGTTAATAAGTAGGATATCTGCTTCTTTGACCTGGGTGAGCACCGCGTCCTTGATCATTGAATCTGTCAATTGATTGAGAAATTGGGGTGCATCTACCAATACGATGGTTCCGTTGGGTGTCAGACCTGGATCCAGTTTTGCGATATCCATGATCCGCCTTGGATTGGACACGCCGCTTGCTTCGACAACCATTTGGTCGAACTGAGTCGCTCGGTCCATTACAGCGGTTAATGCGCTGACAAAACCATCGGCCATAGAGCAGCACATACACCCATTGGCAAGTGCGATAGTTTCTCCATCGTGGGCTGTTATAAGGCGTTCGTCGATGTTCAGTTGTCCAAAATCATTGACAAGTACGGCGTAGCGTGTCTCCTTAGTCATGTTAAGCAGACAGTTTAATAGCGTGGTTTTGCCCGATCCGAGGAATCCTCCCAATACCGTGAACGGTAAAGCTGACGATTGGGCCCCTTTCATTTGAATGCTAGTTGCTCTGTTGGGAAGCAGGNCGTGGGATCCCGTCGACCACAGTTCCCCAAACGGCGATGTCTCTTAGGGTTTCGGCCGGTACATCGGTGGGATCGTTTTCAAGCACNGCAAAATCCGCAAATTTTCCTGACTCGATGCTTCCAACAAGATGGTCAAGGTGTAAGGTAAAAGCAGCACCAAGCGTGATTGCATGCAACGCATCATGCACTTCGATACGCTCGCTTGGTCCAAGAATTCGGCCGCTTGCTGTCTGTCGATTAACCGCGCACCAGGCAGTAAACAGAGGGTCTAGGGGAGTCACGGGGGCATCAGAATGGATTGTATAAGGTACGCCCAATCGTTTTGCTGTGCCGCAGGCATCCATNCGCGTCGCTCGATCTGGTCCCATTGTGAGATTGTAGTGTTGGTCTCCCCAATAGTAGATATGGTTGGCAAACAGATTTGAACAAATACCTAGTTGAGCCATGCGCCGGAACTGTGCTTCGTCGGCCATCTGGCAATGCGTGAGTGTGTGGCGGTGATCGGGTCGAGGATTTTTGTGCAGTGCTGCTTCAATTGCATTGATCATCAGTTCTGATGCTTCATCGCCATTGGTATGCATGTGCATCTGGAGACCGGCGGCGTGGTAAGCCTCAACCATCTCGGTGAGTGTTTGTGGTGGCAAGTTCCAGATACCATTGGGCTTGCCATTGATATACCCTGGCCACTTTAGGCGTCCCGTAAATCCTTGAATAGAGCCGTCTGTCATGATCTTGCACAAGCCAAGGTAAAGCTTGTCGTTATTGTGCTGCTTTAGTTGAGCAACATGGGAAGGCCCATCCTGTATCGACATTGTTAACGCGCCTGCGGCTGGAACCAGTCGTAATGGATAGTCAGCATCTTTTGTAACCTCTACATAGGATTGGATGTTCTGGTCTTGAACACGAGCATGTAGATCGGTTGCAGTGGTAACACCGACGTTGGTTGCCGTTTTTGCAAAGGTCCAGAGGTCATTGCTATTAATACCGTCAAACCGGCGCACATCTGTTACCTTATAAGCCATAAATTGTGCCGCCATTTCCCCAAGTTCTCCGGTTGGAGTTCCATCGGNATCTTTCATAACGCCTTCGACGTCAGTGGTCGAGTCGATGCCGGCCAGTTCAAGCACCTTGCGGCTGGCGTTGAGTAAATGACCATTGGAATGTTGAACCAGAATGCGTCGGTCGTGTGAAACCTGATCGAGATGCTCCAGCTTCATGCGGACGCCGTCATCAAAATATATGGGGTCGAATCCCCAGGCAACCAGCGTCTCTTCGGGATCATCGAGTGTGTTCTCGATTTCTTTGAGTCGCTTGACAACACCGTCGAGGGTTTTTATTCCCGACCATATCCGCCCGTTGGGGTCAGTGCGATCAAAGAATCCAACATAGGTATTGTCCCAGACAGATCCGTTCATTGCATGGCAATGGGCTTCGACAAACCCTGGAACCAGAAATTTGTCAGAAAATGTTTCATTCAGCGTGTAGTCACCCCAATGCGCAAGTTCATCAAGTGAACCTACGCCAAGTATCCGATTGTCCCGAACCGCAACATGAGTAGCCACCGGCTGGTAGGAATTCATCGTGAGAATCTTTTTTGCCGAAAAGATCGTTGTGGAACGGGTCATCGGTTATTTCTCCTTGGATATCAAATAAGTTCTTGGTAACGGTAGCCTGAAAACCCTGGTTCTGTCAGCGACTAGATTGTAGTGTATCGTTGCTAGTCAACAAGCCCGAGTACGCTATGGTTTCAATAGTTTTTGCTACGTCAATTGTGCGCGGTCCTCGGCGATCCAATGTAATTTCGACGCAGTCTCCGCTGAACAGTGTTACTTCCCGTTCCCCGTCGTAAGCTAAAGTGCCCGCAGAGCTGTCCATCATATATTTTTGGTTGATCGATATAGGCTGATAGTTAGTTATCGTCACCGGTTCGAAGAGNCCTGGTGCTATGGGTGCCATTAGCTTCGTAAATGTTTTCGCTGTCGGGTCTATATCGATGGCGAGTCCATTGTCATCCTCTCGAGTTGTCGGTGAGAGCAAGCTGCCAATTGAGGAAAGACCGATCTGACCAGGTTCGGCAAAGGTCAAAAACAGCTTTCGAAGTCGGTTACTGCGCCAGAGCGCTCGGGTCCCTGTTTGTGTCTCTGTAGTGATGCAGACGTCCACCAGGGCTGGAATGGTATCTTGACTATTGACCCTAACACACAGTCGTTTGTTTGACTGGCAGACAATGTCGGGTGCAACTAGTCTACGACCGACAGCACCTGCCGCAAGGCCCGCAATTGTGGCTTCAGGGTTGCCTGGAAAAGCATTATTTGTGCCCGTTGAAACACAGGCTAAGGGAATCTTTCCGCACGCGTGGGCGACCAGCCTATGGGTGCCGTCACCCCCAAGGACCACGATAGCTCCGACCTTGGCTTTCACCATCAGTTGAACGGCATCTAGAGTATCCTGGGCCGAATCGGTGACGGGCATGTCTAGAATTCGAACCCCGGGAAGCTTGGCAGAGGTCGATGACCTCTCGCGTTCGACGGCAGTTTTCAGTTTCACCGCTATGTTGTCACGATCGGGCATCATCAGAATCTGCCCAACATCAAGCACCGAGAGCCCACGGACAATTCGATGACAGATAGCAATCCGTTCGGAAACTGGGATAGAAGAAGCACCCGTTACCAGTCGGCGAATATCGCGTGCCGCACGAGGATTAACAAGGATTCCGATACAGCAATTTTGACCTGATTTCGGGATGCTTCGGGTTTGTTCTTGAAGCACCATTGGAAAGCTCTGATCCAGTCAGTAAGTGGGTCAGTGTTATTGCTATAGATCTACCGATTGACCTCGTCGATTAGACCGTCTCCCAACTGTTTGACTTGTCCTAGCTCGTTGAGCACGGTGCGCATGAAGTCGGGTATAGGCTGGGATTCCAGATTACCGTCTTCTTTAATTCGGGCATACACCCGCACAGCTCTACCTTCACAAATTAATTCACCCGTCTCGACATTCGTCGCTATGCAATTCCAATGCAGTGTACGTTCGCCGAGTTTTTCAAGNCTGACTTTGGTCATTACACGATCGCCATAGGCTGCGGGTCCGACAAAACGAAAGTGAATCTCTCCCATGACGAAGGTGGTGCGATCTTTACGAATCATCTGATCAATTGGGTATCCAATGGTTCGAAACAATTCATGCTCGGTATCATTGAACCACGCCACAATTCTGGGGTAATACACCAAGCCGAAGGGGTCTGATTCTCCCCACGGGACCGAGATTTCACGCCAGTACATAGCCATCTGAGATTACGGGATTAATTTAATAGATTGGTCCAGCTCAAGTGGCATAGCTGGGATCACGTTTATCGATTTCGCGACGTAACCAATCCAACACCATTTGTTCCGGGNTGTAGGCACTTTTCTTGTCAATGTTGCTGAGGTCAGCGCTTCGTTGGAATGCCTTTTCTGGCAGGGGTAAAACCGCTTTATTCATCGAATGGGTTGCTAGCTGAATTTGGCACGCTCTTTCCAGTGTCCACAGCGTGCTGAAGGCTTTGGCAACAGTGGGTCCGCAGGACAGTAAACCATGGCTTCGAAGTATCAAGGCATTCGATTGGCCGAGGCTGTTGACGAGGTCATCTTGTTCCGCGCGGTCGACCGTAACACCTTGGAAATCATGATAGGCGACATCCGGCAGAAATGCTGCCATAAAATTGTCATAGGTGAGNCCCTCTTCCAGGCACGCGANTGCCATACCCGCTGTGGTATGGGTATGCATGATNCAGTGTGCATCTTCCCGGTGTCGATGAACTGCACTGTGAATTACGTAACCCGCAAGATTGACAGGGTAATCGCTGTCGCCAACTGGATTGCCATCCAGGTCAATCTTGATCAAGTTTGATGCCGTCACTTCACTATAGTGCAGGCCAAATGGATTAATCAGGAAATGCTTCTCCGGCCCCGGCACCCTGAGCGTGATGTGGTTGTAAATTAGTTCGGTCCAACCGAGATAGTCAAAGATCCGGTAACAGGCCGCGAGTTGCACGCGTGTGTCCCACTCTTCCTGACCGAACTGTGTGATTCTCCGAACAGCGCTTGCCCCAGTAGATGCCATTGACTTCTTCTCCTAGGTGTCGGATTTGGACTGATGGTATCAGAAAACACGAACACTGCACGGTTGTGGGGGGCTATACTGCTGGCATTATCGTGGATTTAAGAAGGGGCTTTGTGGAATGTCACAGCCAGCCTACGAGTATGGCCCGTGTGAACCTGCAATCGATGAACTGATCGCCCGCTTTGGCGATCGCGTGTCGCTGTCTGATGCCGTACGGGAGAGATTTGGCAAGGATGAATCTTTTCATCCCTCCTTACCACCTGATGCCGTTGTAACACCGCACAGTACTGAGGAGGTTAGCGAGATTGTGGCGACCTGTGCTCGCCACCACGTGCCGGTAATTCCCTACGGTACGGGTACTGCGCTTGAAGGCCATGTAGGTGCGTTGCACGGTGGTGTGTGCATCAACATGCTCGAGATGAACCAGGTGGTTGAGGTCCACGCTGAGGATCTTGATGTTGTCGTACAGCCGGGTGTCACTCGTAAACAGCTCAATGAGTATCTCAGGGATAGTGGACTCTTTTTTCCCATCGATCCAGGTGCGGACGCGTCCATCGGCGGTATGGCCGCATGCCGAGCTTCAGGCACTAATGCGGTCCGCTATGGCACTATGCGGGAGAACGTCCTCGCGCTGACTGTGGTGCTGGCAGACGGACGGATTATCCAGACCTCCCGCCGTCCCCGAAAATCTGCTGCGGGTTACGACCTGACACGATTGTTTGTAGGTTCGGAAGGCACTCTCGGCGTAATTACCGAAGTCACACTTCGCTTATATGGCATACCGGAATCGATCACATCTGCTGTCTGCACTTTTCCGGATGTCGAATCTGCAGTCAATACCGTCATCACAACCATACAGTTCGGTATCCCTGTTGCTCGCATTGAGTTGATTGACGAAACTCAGATCGAGGCCATCAACAATTACTCCAAGACCGAGCTTGAAGTCGCGCCGACACTCTTTCTGGAATTTCACGGTACCGAGACCTACGTTGCTGAACAGGCCGAGAGCCTGTCGGAGATTGCAACAGATTTTGGGGGTGGAAACTTCAAATGGGCTGCTACTACCCAAGAACGAAATCAACTGTGGCAGGCCCGTCACGATGCCGCTTATGCCTGTAAGGCGATGAGGCCCAAAGCCGAAATCTGGGCTACGGATGTATGCGTTCCCATTTCACGATTAGCCGACTGCATCACCCAGACCCAGGCTGATATCAAGACGGCTGAGTTGTTGGCGCCGATTGCGGGTCATGTGGGTGATGGTAATTTTCACCTGTGCTTGGTGGTCGACCCAGATGATCAGGACGAACAAGATCGTGCCGAGGCATTGCATGAACGCATGGTGATGCGGGCGCTGTCGATGGGAGGCACTTGCACCGGTGAGCACGGTATTGGTTACGGGAAAATAGATTTTCTGGTCGCAGAGCATGGTGAAGCGGTGAGCGTGATGCGTACCCTCAAGCAGGCGCTGGATCCAGATAACATCATGAATCCCGGCAAGATATTGCGGCTCTGACTGACGGGTTCGTACAGGCAAACAATCGAGGTAACGTTCTTCGGGTGACGGGGCACCTGTCGTATGAGTAATGTACTGGCGGAAAAATGGTCGGTTGCTAAGCCGGCCGTACAAAGCTCTGGTGGCGTCGTTACCAGCCAGCATTATCTCGCATCGGAGGTGGGTGCACGGGTGCTCGCCCAAGGCGGTAATGCCATGGATGCTGCGGTCGCGACCTCCTTTGCATTGGGTGTGGTTGAACCATGGATGAGCGGACTGGGTGGTTGCGCGTTCATGGTGACCTATTCCGCTGCCCATGACAAAACCTATGTGCTGGAAAGCGGCGTGCGCGCGCCCCTCGCTATTGACCCCGCTGACTATCCGTTGAGTAGCGGGTTTGATTCAGATCTATTCAACTGGCCCGGTGTGTTCGAGAATCGAAACGTGATGGGCCCCTGGTCAGTGGCCGTGCCCGGGTTGGTGGCCGGACTTGATGCCGTGGTCGAGCGCTTCGCAACATGGGGCTGGAGTGACTTGATTGCGCCTGCGATCGAACTTGCCGAGCGGGGCCTGCGAGTCGACTGGTATTCCAGCTTGAAGATCGCTTCAGCAGCACGCGATCTTTCAAGGTTTCCATCGAGCAAAGCGCTATTCCTGGCGGATGGTCAGGCGCCAGTTGGTGAGTGGGGTGGACCGTTGCCTGTTATAGATTTGAAAGCGCTTCATCACACGCTGCAGCGGCTGGCAGTAGAAGGTGCAGAATCATTCTATCGGGGATCCCTTGCCGAGGATATCGTCAGAGATGCATCATTGCTCGGTATGAAACTCGATGTCGATGATCTGAAATCCTATACGCCCGTGCTGCACGCCGTTGACGGGTTTAGCTATCGCGACGTCACTGTCAATTCGGCAACCGGCCTGAGCGCCGGTCCAACATTGCAGCATGCATTGGGTCTTCTGGAACAAAATATCTCCGGTCCGCCGCCGGCGCCCAATGGCCAGCTGTATGGTGCTTATGCTGCGGCGATGAACGAAGCGTATGCTGAACGGCTTTGTGGATTTGGTGATTCTCCTGAGGGCGCGATACCGTCGTGTACGACACATCTCAACGTCGTCGATCGAGAGGGTAATGTCGTTGCCCTGACCCAGACGCTGTTGTCATTATTCGGATCAAAGGTGGTGCTTCCCGATACAGGTATCCTGATGAATAACGGCATGATGTGGTTCGACCCGACGCCTGACAGAGCAAACTCAATCGCTCCGGGTAAGCGTCCATTGTCCAATATGTGCCCGGTAATTATGTGCGACCGAGTTGGACGCCGTACCGCAATCGGGGCATCCGGTGGTCGGCGTATCATGTCAGCGGTGCTTCAGCTTTTGTCATTCTTGACTGATTGCCAGATGACTGTTCACGACGCGATACACCAACCTCGTATAGATGTCAGTGGGGGTGCGGATATCACGGTCGATACCCTGCTTGATCCTGACATCGTCGAATTTCTCAGTCGGCATTACTCGGTTATTGGGGTTCCCCATGGGGTCTATCCAAGTATGTACGCCTGCCCTGGAATCGCCCAGTTCGACCCACGTACCGGCAACAGCGTAGGCGCAGCCTTCGTTATGTCACCCGTGGCTGCGGCTGTGGGTGCCGATTGAATCAGCGAACGGTTTGTTGTGTAAAACCATGAGGAACCGGCGCCAGAAGCCGGTGATACTGGGCGGCCACGGTCGACTTGCTTTACCGGATGGTGATCTTGTCTATGTACCGGGATTTTTCTCTGTCCGGGTCGGTGATCGCCTGTTCAGTGATCTGTCCGGTGCGGTTCGATGGACACAGCCAAGGATCACGCTATTTGGTAAGCAAGTCCGTTCACCGCGACTTGCAGCCTGGTATGGTGATCGGGACTCTGTGTACCGCTATTCCGGTTTGGTCAATCAACCCCTGCCCTGGTTCCCAGAGTTACTGGAGATTCGGCGTCGTGTCCAGCAACACATGGGGCTGAGTTTTGATGGTGTGTTGCTGAATCTTTATCGAACAGGGCAGGACAGCATGGGCTGGCACAGTGATGATGAAAAGGAGTTGGGCGAGAACCCAGTAATTGCCTCAGTCAGTCTCGGTGCGCCGCGGCGGTTCCTGCTGCGTCATCGCAGGTGCAGTGATCTGCCAGTTCATGAAGTGAATCTGGAACACGGATCCTTACTATTAATGCAGGGTACGACACAGCAAAATTGGCGGCACAGTGTACCCAGGATGCGCAACCAAGATAGTCCTCGACTCAACCTGACTTTTCGTCGGATTAACTGAGACAGTCTGAGCCGTCATTATTTCGTCTGAGGCCGGCATCGCTCGAATATAAGCTGCAGTCCATAGAGCGTGAGGTTGGGCTCGATGGCTTCTACGGTTTTGAAATGCGGCAGAAAGACCTTTGCCAGTCCACCAGTGGCAATGATTCTGGTGTCATCACCGAGTTCAGCGCGCAGTTGCTGATTCAGCCCATCAACCATCCACACCCCACCGAACATCAGGCCTGATTGAATACTGGTTTCGGTGGTTCGGCCTATTACGTTTGGGGGAAATTCGAGCTTAACGGCTGGCAATTTAGCCGAAACCGCATGGAGCACCTTGGTTGTTGTTTCTGGCCCAGGTGCGATGATGCCGCCAAGGTAGTCCCCACCTGCGGACAGGATATCAAAGGTCGTGGCTGTCCCGAAATCTACGATCACCAGTGGACCACCGTACTGTTTGTAGCCAGCCACCGCGTTACAGAGACGGTCGGCACCCACATCTTCAGGCTTTTCGTAGGCAATGGTAACGCCGAGGTCGAGATCAGAGGTCACGTTGACCAGCGGAATGTCGAGTCGTTGACGTACGGCCTGTTGTACGGTGGGCGTCAGGCTGGGAACAACAGAACTGACAGCCACGCCCGTTAGGTCTTCGATTCGGATCTTCTCAGGCAGCAGCAGTGAGGTGAGCATCATCCAGAACTCATCCGCTGTCATGTTGGCGCGGGAACTGAGTCGCCAGTCACGAGCCAGTTGTCCGTCGACAGCCACTCCCAGCGTTATATTAGTATTGCCTATGTCCACCAGTAACAACATGGTACAACCTCCCGGTATAAGGTTATGGAAACAAACTCTTAAAGGATCGTCCACGGCACAGGATGCATCACTTTAACAGGCTGAGCCGGAGTCGAGAAGGCTTTAGTCGGCGCCCGTTCAAGCACTGCTGGGTGAGATTGCCTGCCGGCTGTTGAACTGAGTGAACAGCAATGGCACGATCACACCGGACAACAATGTTAATAACCGGTCTGTCCTGTAATGTAGCTTGGTGATGTAAAGGATTTCAGTCGCTTGGCAGGGCTTCAAAAGCCAGACCCTATGGATACTTGATCTGATTATGTCGACCAAAAATTATCAGCCGCTCGCAGAATCTTTACGCCCGCAAGGTCTCGCTGAGTTTGTTGGTCAATCTCATCTGCTTGCACCTGGTCGTGCACTTCGAGAATGTGTGGAAGCGGGACGTCTGCATTCGATGATCTTGTGGGGGCCACCCGGAACTGGAAAAACTACCCTCGCGCGACTTATGGCAGGATCCTGCGGTGCCCGCTTCCAGATGCTTTCGGCTGTCACTTCGGGTGTTAAGGATGTACGAGCCGTGGTCAGTGAAGCCAAGGATCATGACGGTGAGACAGTTTTGTTTCTCGACGAGGTCCACCGATTCAATAAGGCGCAGCAGGATGCATTCCTGCCGCATGTAGAGGATGGCACCTTGATACTGGTTGGTGCAACGACTGAAAACCCAGCATTCGAGCTGAACAATGCACTACTTTCCAGGCTTCGCGTATATGTACTTAAACCATTAGTAGATATTGAACTACGACGAGTCCTTGACCGGGCACTAACTGATAAGGAAAAAGGCGTAGGCAGAATGCGGGTTGAACTCAACGATAGCATGGTCAGCGCACTTATCAGAGCTGCAGATGGCGATGCACGGCGATTGCTCAACTTTCTGGAAGTGGCGGTTCAGCTTGGCATAGATGATGACGGTAACGTCCGTATTACTGAAGACATGTTGCCAGATATTACTGGTGCAACAACGCGTCGTTTCGACCGCGGCGGTGATTATTTTTATGACCAGATTTCGGCACTTCATAAATCTATTCGCGGTACCGATCCTGATGCATCGCTGTACTGGCTGGTTCGCATGCTGGAAGCCGGTTGCGACCCCCGTTACATCGCGCGCCGACTGATAAGGGTTGCCAGTGAAGATGTTGGCAACGCCGATCCGAGGGCGCTGACTCTGGCCTTGAACAGTGCCGAGGCTTACGAACGATTGGGTACTCCGGAAGGGGAGTTGGCTCTAGCGCAGGCGACGGTCTATCTTGCCTGTGCTCCGAAGAGCAACGCGGTTTATAAGGGCTTCAATGCAGCCAGTGCAGATACTACCGATTTTGGGACACTGGACGTGCCCGTACACCTGCGAAATGCTCCCACAAAGCTGGCACAGCAACTTGAACACGGTAAAGGTTATCGATATGCACACGATGAGCCGGACCAGTATTCTCAAGGGCAGACTTACCTGCCGGAAGAACTCCTGGGCAGAACCTACTACGAACCGGTCGACAGTGGACTGGAAATCCGAATCCGTGAAAAGCTGGCACGGCTAAAAGGGAAATTGGATGTGGGTTCTACATGAAGCATCACATTGAGATCTTGAGGTTTTTGCAGAACAATGGATCGGTCTCTGGACGTGAATTGGCCAGGCAGCTTGGGATTTCTGTTAGTGCTGTGGACAATTGTGTGAGGGCCCTTCGAGATTGGGAATTCGGGATTTCAGATCTGCCAGGAACAGGGTATCAGTTGACCGAGTCACTTCAGTTCGTTGATGAAAATCGGTTACGGGAAGAACTGCGTTCAAAAGGTCTATTGATCGAAGATCGGTTAGAGGTCCTGGGAGAAGTAGATTCCACCAGTGAGCGTCTACTTGAGTGGCCGGATCGGGATATTCTGCACGGCAGAACCTGCGTTACGGAATTTCAGAGTCAGGGTCGGGGTCGACGGGGACGTACGTGGCTGGGTGTGCCCTGCCGAAACATCATGCTGTCCATGGCCTGGCAAATGGATAGAACAGCAAAGCGTGTCGGGGGCTTAAGCCTTTCTGTGGGTCTAACACTGCTCCGACGATTACGGACCTTCGGTGTAGAGAGCCTGCAGCTCAAATGGCCCAACGATATAGTTTGTGACCATGGGAAACTTGCGGGAATTCTGGTTGATGTTCTGAGCGGCCCAGATCATCGTTGTACGGTGGTTGTTGGGATTGGGGTTAATCTGAAGAATCCGGCGGTGATTACAAATCGTCTTGACAGACTTGTCGCTAATTTAGTGGACTTGTGTGCAGTTCCTGTAGACCGCACTCGGTTGATTGCGTTGATCATTGCGGATCTGAGCCGGACTCTGGAAACATTCGACCGTAACGGATTTTCAGGCGATGTCGAGGCTTGGAACGCCTGTGATGCGTATGCCGGATTACGAGTTAGGGCTAAAATAGATAACAGAACTGTTGAGGGGGATGCCCTTGGGGTCGATACCAGTGGGGCGTACCAGGTACGGCTCGATGATCACCGGGTTGAATCCATAGTGACAGGTGAGATAATTCCGCAACCGGCGGCTCCTGACAAGCCGAATAGCGAAACAGTCTAGTGTTTACAGGGGGGACTTTGCTCGAACAAGCGTTCTATTGTAGCAACGGGACACTTTGCCACTTCATCGGAAATCTCTTCCCTAACTGTCCTGGGTCCGACAGATGAAATGGGTCTTTATGTCGTTGGCTCTTGTGAATGTGATTCTTTATTTGTGGGTAACGGGGCACCCTGTACAGAGCAGCGTGACTCTTCCTGACGCAATGCCGAACCTGAATGAGCGAGCGATGGAGTTATTGCACGAGCGAAATGCAAGGCGTGGCCGCCCAGTGTTGGTTGATTGTTTGCGTGTAGGGCCGTTCGCGACCGAAGAGATGTACTCTCGAGCTTCGCGCCTGCTAGTCAATAGAGGCTATGGTTTTACACGAAATGTAATCAGTGCCCGAGAGCTTAGAACTTTTCGGGTTTACCTGGGGCCGTTCAACAGCACAATTGAACAGGATCAGTCCGCCAGGAAGCTAGATCAGATGGGCTTGAATCATTATGTCCATCAAGATGAAGCTGGCACACTATTATCTATACAGATGTTTTCGCAGGGTGAAGAAGCTGGACGCTATGTGGCGGAACTGACTGCGCTGGGCCTTGCGGCAAACGCAAAAGCTGAAGTCAGAACGCTGGGTCCTTTACGCTGGCTTGAAGTCTCAGATGTCGTGAATGAAGAACGTCGGCAGAGCCTGGCAGCGCTCGATTGGGCTGATACGATGGTGCGCCTGGCTGCAGTGCCTTGTGGTGCCAACTCATAGAAGTTGTGTGTCTTTAGCGGCCGCAGTCGTCCCAAACGATTGCCTATAGCACAGCGATGTCCTGGACTTTGCTGTGTCTTGGCAGTCACAATCCACCTTCTGACGGACTGATCAAGCCCGCATAGCTCAGTTGGCAGAGCAGCTGATTTGTAATCAGCAGGTCGGAGGTTCGAATCCCCCTGCGGGCTCCAATTTCCCGGAAAATCCTGTCTTTCGGGCTCGTTCCGATTCCTGACTGACCGTATCCCTATTCATCGCTTACAGTCCGTGCAAGCGATTCAGCCAGTAACAGGCTGTACGGCGCTCGCTCTGTCGTATAGAATCCCGCGCCCCATCCAGATCAGCATGGGTGGACAGTGACAGGGTGGGGTCTTGGCCGGGATGTCTGGGTAAAACGGGCTCGAAAACGGCCGTAATCTATTGACGACTCGGCGTAATTTAGAGAAAATCAGCCGTTTGTGGATTCCAGGAGGGGTTCCCGAGCGGTCAAAGGGGGCAGACTGTAAATCTGTTGGCTCAGCCTTCGGAGGTTCGAATCCTCCCCCCTCCACCAGGTGGTCGCCAGTAGGCTTTACGGTGGCCAACAGAGTTGCACCTGTTCAATCAGAACGAGGTTTTATCAGGAGACTGAAATGCTCAGAGCGGGTGTAGTTCAATGGTAGAACCTCAGCCTTCCAAGCTGATGATGTGGGTTCGATCCCCATCACCCGCTCCACTAGGACAAAGTGCCCACATAGCTCAGTCGGTAGAGCACCTCCATGGTAAGGAGGGGGTCACTGGTTCGAATCCAGTTGTGGGCTCCAGAAAACAGGATACCGGAATTGGTATTTCGGTCTAAGTTAACCACTGAATCACGAGAGGGAAGAGAAAGTGGCGAAAGTTAAATTTGAGCGAAGCAAGCCGCATGTAAATGTTGGGACTATTGGTCATGTAGACCATGGTAAGACGACGTTGACGGCGGCGATGACGCGGGTATTGAGTGCCAAGTATGGTGGTGAGGTAAAGGCATTTGATGATATTGACAATGCACCTGAGGAGCGTGAGCGTGGTATTACGATAGCGACTGCGCACGTGGAGTATGAGACGGAGGCGCGTCATTATGCGCATGTGGATTGTCCGGGGCATGCGGACTATGTAAAGAACATGATTACGGGTGCGGCGCAGATGGATGGTGCGATTTTGGTGGTATCGGCGGCGGATGGTCCGATGCCTCAGACCCGGGAGCACATATTGCTGGCACGGCAGGTGGGTGTACCGTATATGGTGGTGTATTTAAACAAGGCGGATATGGTGGATGATGCGGAGCTTTTAGAGTTGGTTGAGATGGAGGTTCGCGAGTTGCTGGACAAGTATGAGTTTCCTGGTGATGACACGCCGATTGTGACGGGCAGTGCGTTGAAGGCGCTGGAGGGAGAGGCGTCGGAGATGGGAGAGGAGTCTATTGTGCGTTTAGCAGAGGTGCTGGACTCTTATATACCTGAGCCTGAGCGTGCGGTTGATGGTACGTTTTTGATGCCGATTGAGGATGTATTTTCGATATCGGGTCGTGGCACAGTGGTGACTGGTCGTATTGAGCGTGGTTTAGTGAAGGTTGGGGATAATGTAGAGATTGTAGGTATTAACGACACTGAGAAGACGGTATGTACGGGTGTTGAGATGTTTCGCAAGCTGCTTGATGAAGGTCAGGCAGGTGACAATGTAGGGGTATTGTTGCGCGGTACTAAGCGGGAAGAGGTTGAACGAGGTCAGGTTTTATCGGAACCTGGTTCGATTGATCCACACACGCATTTTGAAGCTGAGGTTTATATTTTGTCGAAGGAGGAAGGAGGTCGTCACACGCCATTTTTCCAGGGATATCGGCCTCAGTTTTATTTTCGTACGACGGACGTGACGGGGCAGTGTGAGTTGCCCTCTGACATAGAGATGGTGATGCCTGGTGACAATGTGAATTTGAAGGCGCAGTTGATTGTGCCTATAGCGATGGAAGAGGGATTACGTTTCGCTATTCGGGAAGGTGGTCGTACTGTGGGTGCTGGTGTCGTCACTAAGATCATCGGATAGCTAACAGCTTTTACTAACACAGGAATAGGCGAATGGCGGTTAATGTCGACAATCAGAAGATACGTATACGCTTAAAAGCATTCGATCATAAAATGATCGATCGTTCTGCTAGTGAGATTGTTGATACGGCCCGTCGTACAGGTGCCATAGTTCGAGGCCCGATTCCATTGCCAACACGAATAGAACGTTACAACCTGCTCCGCTCACCGCACAAGTACAAGACATCGCGAGACCAGCTTGAAATCCGCGTGCACAAGAGAATTCTAGACATCATCGAGCCTACAGAAAAGACAGTTGATGCACTAATGAAACTCGATCTTGCCGCTGGTGTAGATGTCGAAATCAAGCTGAGTTAGGCGCCGCCGAATAACATGGAGTAATTGAAATGTCCCTGGGTCTAATTGGTCAGAAAGTCGGAATGACCAGAATCTTTGACGAAACCGGTGTGTCTACGCCGGTTACGGTCATTGAGGTTGGGCCTAATCATGTGACTCAGGTCAAAACTGACGATACGGACGGATATAACGCCTTACAGGTTACCGTAGGAAGCAGACGGCCGAACCGGGTGACAAACCCGCTGAAAGGGCATTTTGCGAAGGCGGGCACTGCGCCCGGTCGTGGCCTATGGGAGTTCCGGGTAGATGCCGAGATTGCAAGTCAGTACGAAGCGGGTGCAGTAATCCCGCTCGAGTTATTTGAAACGGGGCAGAAAGTCGATGTGTCTGGTACGTCAATCGGACGTGGTTTCGCCGGTGCCATGCGTCGCCATGGCTTCAAGGGTGGTCGAGCAACCCACGGTAACTCGAAAGCACATCGAAAACCTGGATCAATCGGCCAGAACCAGTTTCCCGGACGTGTTTTTAAGGGAAAGAAGATGGCTGGGCACATGGGCAATATGGCCCGGACACAGCAGAACCTAGAGGTGGTACGCATCGATGCCGAGCGTAATCTCATTTTGGTTCGTGGCTCAATTCCGGGACCACGAGGATTTGATGTTGTCATACGGCCTTCGGTCAAAGGACCGACGGCTCAAGCGAGTTAAATACAAAAGGACACTAGGTAGTGGAACTTTCTGTGGTCAAGTTAGATGGTACGACAGGTCAGCAACTTGCTGTCTCGAAAGATGTCTTTGCTACCGCCTTCCGCGAACCCCTGGTCCACCAGGTTGTTGTGGCTTATATGTCGGGTACACGATCAGGTACCAGTTCACAGAAAAACAGATCCGACGTCAGCGGTGGCGGTTCGAAACCCTGGCGGCAGAAGGGTACTGGCCGTGCGCGGGCCGGAACAATTCGAAGTCCGATCTGGCGTGGAGGAGGCCGGGCATTTCCAGCAACGGCCAGAAGTTATAGTCAGAAAGTTAACCGTAAGATGTATCGGGCTGCGCTCAGATCAATACTGTCGGAACTGATTCGTCAGGAACGCCTACGGGTTTGCGATGAAATTCAGGTTTCTCAGCCTAAAACTAAAGCCATGGCTGATGTTCTTGCTCAGCTCGGGTTAAATGGTCGTGTGTTGTTGGTTACCGCTGATTATGATCAGAATGTGTCGCTCTCTGCAAGAAATCTACCAGGTGTCGAGGTTGTTGAGGCAGCGCAGGTCAATCCTGTCAGCTTGGTCGGCAACGAGACAGTGGTATTTACTGCTGATGCTTTACGGAAAATTGAGGCGTCTTTGCAATGAATGTAGAAAGACTACATCAGGTTTTACGTCGTCCGATTGTTTCCGAAAAAAGCACTAATGCTGCTGACAGTGGTCAGCAGGTGGTGTTTGAAGTATTGACCGATGCCACCAAGAACGAGATCAAAACAGCTGTTGAGAGTCTGTTTGAGGTCAGTGTTGAGGGTGTTCAGGTGATTAATGTTCGGGGAAAAATAAAACGATTTGGGAAAACACCAGGAAAACGGACCAACTGGAAAAAAGCCTACGTACGGTTAGCTGAAGGTGATGACATCGACTTTCTCGGAAGTGGTGCCTGAGTACTCAACGAGGAAATAGGGCAGGAATTATGGCAGTCGTTAAACAGAAACCCACTACGCCGGGCCGACGGGGAATGGTTAGGGTAGTGACGCCTGAGTTGCATAAAGGCAGGCCGCAGTCAGGCTTAGTCGAAGCCAAGAAGTCTATCAGTGGACGAAACAACGCGGGCCGGATTACCGTTCGGCACCGTGGCGGGGGACACAAACGTCACTACCGCATTATTGATTTTAAGAGAACAAAAGACGGCATACCGGCGACGGTAGAACGCATCGAATATGATCCGAACCGAAGCGCACATATCGCACTTTTACTCTATAGAGATGGCGAGCGGCGATACATAATCGCACCGCGTGGTCTTTCTCAGGGGGACCAGGTTCAATCTGGTCAGGACTGTCCGATTCAGACTGGAAATTCACTGCCTTTGAGAGTGATTCCGGTGGGTACAGTGGTCCACTGTGTAGAGCTCAAGCCTGGTAAAGGCGCCCAATTGGCTCGGTCTGCGGGATCGTCCGTTCAGTTCCTCGGGCGAGAAGGCAACTATGCGCTAATGAGACTGCGTTCTGGAGAGATGCGACGAGTACATGTTAACTGCCGAGTGACTATCGGCGAAGTAGGCAACGCCGAGAATTCACTGCGCAAGTTGGGCAAAGCCGGAGCAAAACGATGGCGCGGCATTCGACCTACCGTCCGGGGTGTTGCGATGAATCCGGTTGACCATCCTCATGGCGGGGGAGAAGGAAGAACCTCCGGCGGGCGGGACCCGGTCACCCCATGGGGAGTGCCAACGAAAGGCTACAGAACACGTAATAACAAGCGGACTGGAACAATGATCATCCGTAGAAGGAAGAAGTAACCATGCCTCGTTCAATTCGAAAAGGTCCGTTTGTGGATCATCACCTCTGGTCCAAAATCGTAAAGGCGAATGAAGACAGCTCGCGTCGACCAATCAAGACCTGGTCCCGACGATCGGTCATCATGCCTGAGTTCGTCGGTCTTACGATTGCGGTTCACAATGGGCGTCAGCATGTGCCGTTGCTGATTACTGAGAACATGGTGGGTCATAAGCTTGGCGAATTTGCGTTTACCCGAACTTTCCGCGGTCACGCAGCAGACCGAAAAGTAAAATAGTCAGGAGGACGAACGCAAATGGAAGTCAGGGCTGTCTCTCGCTACATACGGATTTCGCCGCAGAAGTGCCGCCTGGTCGCTGACCAGGTCCGTAGCCTGCCGGTAGGTCAGGCGCTTGAGCTCCTGCAGTTTAGCCCCAAAAAGGCAGCTAGCCCGATTCGCAAAACCCTGGAGTCGGCTATCGCCAATGCAGAGCACAACGAGGGACTGGACATAGATGAATTACGTATAAATTTCATCACAGTAGATGAGGGTCCTGTGTTAAAACGCTGGCGACCTCGGGCCAAAGGTCGTGCAACACCGATTATCAAACGAACAAGCCATATCACTGTAGCGGTGAGTGACGAAAATGGGGGGGAAGACTGATGGGTCAAAAAATACATCCAAACGGTTTTCGCCTGGGGGTCATACGTGATTGGGATGCAAAATGGTTTGCCAGCCGTCGGCACTACGCGAAGAATCTTGTTGCTGACCAAAAGATTCGAGGTTTTCTACGGAAGCAGTTGGCTAATGCTGCTGTCAGCAAGATAGAACTTGTTCGCGCAGGCGAAAACCTAAATGTTACGATCCATACTGGTCGGCCGGGTATCGTGATCGGCAAAAAGGGCGAGGATATAGAACGTTTGCGGCGCCAGGTACTGGTTATGAACAACCAAGTCCCAGTGCAGATTGCTGTCGAAGAGATCCGAAAGCCAGAACTCGATGCCAGGCTGGTGGCCGAGAATGTCTGTCAGCAGTTGGAAAAAAGAATCATGTTTCGCCGGGCCATGAAACGCGCCGTGCAGAATTCAATGCGCTTGGGTGCTAAAGGCGTGAAGATTATGATTGCGGGCCGACTAAACGGCGCCGAGATAGCCCGTACAGAGTGGTACCGAGAGGGCCGTGTCCCGTTACACACCTTGCGTGCAGACGTCGATTACGGCTTTGCCGAGGCGCAGACAACTTACGGCGTCATCGGTGTCAAAGTATGGATTTTCAAGGGTGAGATCATGCCGGGCGAGGCTGAAGCCGAATCAGCGCAGAGACCCCAGTCCGGGGCAACCACCTGATTGAGGTGACTACGTAATGCTGCAACCAAAAAGAACAAAGTTCAGGAAACAGCAAAAGGGCCGCAATAGGGGTCTTGCTGAGCGTGGCAATCGGGTCAGTTTCGGTGATTATGGACTCAAGTCTACTGACCGCGGTCGTTTGACCTCACGTCAGATCGAGGCGGCACGACGGGCGATCAACCGTTATGTGAAGCGTGGTGGCCGTGTATGGATCAGAGTTTTTCCTGATAAACCAATATCTAAAAAGCCATTAGAAGTCCGAATGGGTAAAGGGAAGGGGAATCCTGAGTACTGGGTAGCACTCGTTCAGCCTGGTACCGTGCTTTACGAGATTCAAGGTGTAGACGAAGCCTCGGCAAGAGAGGCATTCAGGTTGGCAGGAGCCAAGTTGCCAGTACGAACTACCTTTGTAAGTCGGCAGGCGGCGTGATATGGCAGACAAGCCGGTAAAAGAGATGGGGAAAGCTGAACTTGAAACAGAGCTGCTTGAATTGCGTAAGGAGCAGTTCAACCTGCGTATGCAGAACAGTACAGGGCAAATGACTAACTCCTCCAGGTTCAAAGTGATTCGCCGCGAGATAGCACGGATTAAGACACAAATGAATAACATTAGTAGAGCTGAAGCATGACAGAGCAGACTACCAGTCAGGCGGCAAAAAGAACGCGAACCTTTCAAGGTAGCGTTCTGAGTGCCAAGATGGACAAAACCATTACAGTTTTGGTTGTTCGACAGGTCAAACATTCGCTGTACAAAAAATACATCCGCCGATCAACGAAAGTACATGCGCATGATGAGCAGAATGAATGTCGTGAAGGTGACAAGGTAATCATCGAGGAATGCCGGCCATTGTCGAAGAATAAATCTTGGCGCCTTGTAAAGGTTCTTGATCGTTAAGAGTATCGGGGCAAACTAAATGATTCAGGTTGAAACAATGCTGGATGTGGCAGACAACAGTGGTGCTCGCCGTGTTCAGTGTATTAAGGTGCTCGGTGGCTCTAAAAGACGCTATGCCGGTGTTGGGGATATCATCAAGATCACCATCAAAGAAGCCATCCCAAACAGCCGAGTAAGAAAAGGAGAACTGTTCAACGCGGTTGTGGTGCGTACTCGGCACGGTGTCCGAAGGCCAGATGGATCGCTGATCAGATTCGATCGTAATGCAGCTGTATTGCTGAACGTACAGAACCAGCCCGTCGGTACACGAATTTTTGGCCCGGTAACCAGGGAGCTTAGATCTGAGCAGTTCATGCGGATCATTTCTCTTGCGCCCGAAGTATTGTGAGGTGACCGGATGAGCAAGATCAGAAAGGGTGACGATGTTGTGGTTCTATCGGGCCGTGACAAAGGCAAACGCGGTACCGTGCTTCAGATTATTGAGAATAACCGGATCCTGGTCGACAACGTAAATGTGATTAAGAAACACGTTAAACCGAATCCAAACCGTGGCGAGACTGGAGGCATCATCGAGAAAGAAGCACCCATACAGATATCAAACGTGGCCCTATTCAATCCCAACACCAACAAGGCCGACCGAGTCGGCTACAAGCTGCTTGAGGATGGCCGCAAGGTCCGAGTGTTTAAATCCGACGGTGAAGTCGCGGATCTATAATCAAGGAATTTGCAAAGATACTCATGACACGACTTGAAAGTTACTACCAGGACACATTGGTACCATCGCTGATGGAGAAGTTCGGTTACCAGAGTGTTATGCAGACTCCAAGAATTACAAAGATTACGCTGAACATGGGTGTAGGAGAGGCGCTGGTAAACAAGAGCGCGATGGAATCGGCAGTTGCAGATCTTTCGGCTATTTCCGGGCAGAAACCGATTGTCACAAAAGCACGCAAATCAGTTGCTAATTTCAAGGTCCGAGAGGGATGGTCAGTCGGTTGTAAGGTCACGCTACGACGCGAAAGAATGTATGAATTTCTGGATCGTCTGATTTCAGTTGCATTTCCAAGGGCCAGGGATTTCCGTGGGCTGTCACCCAAATCTTTTGATGGGCGCGGTAACTATAGCCTGGGACTCAAGGAACAGATCGTATTCCCCGAAGTAGACTACGACAAAGTCGATGCAATCCGAGGGCTTGATGTGACGATCACCACGTCGGCGCGCACCGATGAAGAAAGTGAAGCTCTGTTGCGGGGATTCAACTTTCCTCTTCGTAACTAAAGGACGTCAATCATATGGCAAAAAAATCTATGATCGCACGCGAAGTAAAGCGTCGACGACTGGCTGAACTCCACGATAAGCAAAGACTTCAGCTCAAACAACAGATGATAGATGAGGATTCTTCGTACGATGAACGTTGGCAGGCAATGGTAGATCTTCAAAAACTGCCGCGGGATTCTTCGAAGAGTCGACAAAGAAACCGCTGTGCACTCACTGGCAGACCCAGGGGTTACTTTCGTAGATTTGGCCTATCAAGATGCGCACTTCGTGAAGTTGTGATGCGTGGTGAAGCGCCTGGTGTTACTAAGGCCAGTTGGTAGATCAGCAAGGGAGCACGTCGAATATGAGTATGTCAGACCCAATCGCCGATATGTTGACACGGATTCGCAATGGACTCGCTCGGAATAAGGTGAGTGTCTCTATGCCGTCATCTGGTCTTAAGGAAGCTATTGCTAAAGTGTTGCAAGAAGAAGGGTTTGTAGACGGGTTTGCGATCAAGGAGGCCGATAGGAAAAAGACCTTGTCGATAACTCTCCGTTATCATGATGGCGAACCAGTTATTGAACAGTTATCCAGGGTCAGTCGCCCAGGTCGCCGGATGTATTGCAGCGCAAATGACATGCCGAGATTAAATGACGGGCTGGGTGTAATTATGATTTCAACCTCTAAAGGGGTTATGTCCGATCGTCAGGCAAGATCAGAAGGTATTGGCGGTGAGGTTATCTGCTCGGTCTGTTAGGTCGACAGCAATCAGTCTGAGGTTAATTCCCTATGTCCAGAGTCGCAGCTAACCCGATAAATCTGCCCAAAGGCGTTGAAATCACACTTAACGGCAGTTCAGTCAGTGTTAAAGGTCCGAACGGTGAGTTGGATCTTACGCTTTATCCAAACATTGAACTGGCGCAAGATGAAGATACGCTTCGCGTGAGCTTCAGCAAAGAGGAAGACCGGGCGATGGCAGGTACAACGCGGTCGCTGGTCAATAATATGGTAACGGGCGTATCGACTGGATTTGAAAAGAAACTGACCATCATAGGCATCGGATACCGAGCCCAGGCGGAGGGTGCAACGTTGACACTGAGCTTGGGATATTCACATCCTGTTGTCTACAAGGTGCCCGCTGGGATCACTGTTGAAACACCGTCTCAAACGGAAGTTCTCGTCAAAGGTGCGGACAAACAGAAGGTGGGTCAGGTCGCAGCAGAAATACGCAGTTTTAGGCCGCCTGAGCCATATAAAGGTAAAGGCATGAGGTACAGCAACGAACATGTTATCCGCAAACAGGCGAAGAAGATCTAGCACTTGGGGCAGTAGTCAAAGAGTAAACATTTATGAGCCAGAAAAAAGTTGCACGACTAAGGCGCGCCTCCAGAACCCGTAATCGTATACGTCGGCAGGGCGTCCTGAGGCTTTGTGTGTTCAAGTCGCCGAGACATATTTATGCCCAGATTATTGATCAGAATGTCGGGCAGGTTGTGGTCAGTGCTTCGACGATTGAACCTGACTTTAAGACGCAGCTTGCGAACGGTGGGAATATCGACGCTGCTGTAAAACTGGGTGCCCGTTTGGCAGATAAAGCACGGGAAGCCGGTGTTATAGAAGTGGCTTTCGATCGTTCCGGATACAAATATCACGGTAGAGTTAAAGCTATGGCAGATGCTGCTCGAGAGGGCGGACTAAAGTTTTAGCATAATTATTAGCGAATTAATCATGGCAAGAAATCAAAATCAGATGGTGAATGAAGGCGAAGGGTTTACCGAACAGTTGATTAACGTTCGACGGGTGTCCAAGGTGGTTAAGGGCGGTCGGATATTCGGCTTTTCGGCGTTGACCGTAGTAGGAGATGGAAATGGTCGAGTGGGTATGGGACGTGGCAAAGCCCGCGAGGTGCCTGTTGCCGTGCAAAAAGCAATGGAAGATGCGCGGCGAAATATGAGCAAGGTGAGTTTGAAGGGAGATACGCTCCACTACGCCATAGTGGGACGCCATGGTGCTGCAAGAGTCGTAATGCGGCCGGCGTCGGAGGGTACCGGTATTATTGCCGGAGGTACCATGCGTGCAATATTTGAGGCAGCTGGTGTAAAGAACGTGTTGGCAAAAGTAATCGGTACAACCAATCCAGTGAATGTCAGCCGAGCGACACTTGATGGTTTGCGTCGCATTCGAAGCCCTCAAGAAACCGCCGCTATGCGTGGTAAGACTGTCGAACAGATCACTGGATAGGAATATTTGAGATGTCAGGTCAACGACTGAAGGTAACGCTGGTACGTAGCAAACAGGGCCATGGACGAATACAGCTCGCCTGTGTAAATGGGTTGGGGCTGCGGCGAGTGAATCATAGTGTCGAGCTGACGGATAGCGCCGCTATAAGAGGCATGATCAACAAGGTCAGTCATCTGGTCAAGGTTGAGGAGATCGGAAATGAGGCTTAACGAATTAAGTCCTGAAGTGGGATCGCGTTCCGAGCGAAAGCGTGTTGGCCGAGGGCCAGGCTCCGGTTTAGGTAGAACAGCCGGCCGTGGGTTCAATGGTCAGAAGTCACGTTCTGGAGGTTCCCTACACCCTGGTTTTGAAGGCGGCCAGATGCCTCTTCAGCGTCGTGTCCCGAAACGTGGTTTCAGGTCACTTTCGCGTAGACGGGTTGCCGAGGTACGACTTCACGAACTGATGCGCATCGAAGGTGAAGAGATCGATCTAGCTTCCCTAAAGGCAGCTGGTGTAATCAATCACAATGCTATTCGTGCCAAAGTGATTGCATCGGGCACAATCGATAAAGCGGTCGTCTTGAAAGGTGTCGGTACAACTGCGGGCGCTCGGGTTGCAATTGAAAAGGCCGGAGGCCGGGTCGAAGCTTAACGATTATGGCTATTTCATCCCTAGCAGGTCTTGGAAAAATGACTGAACTACGCCAGCGAATTCTGTTCGTACTGGGGTCGTTGGTGGTTTTTCGTATTGGAACCCATATTCCCGTACCAGGTGTAGATCCTGCAGCTGTCGCTGCCATGTTCGAGCAGACTCGAGGTTCGATCGTCGATGTATTCAACATGTTCAGTGGCGGGGCGCTGAAGCGATTGTCAATATTTGCACTAGGTGTAATGCCCTATATATCCGCCTCGATCATTATTCAGATGATGAGTTCCATTATTCCGCAGCTTGAGCAGCTAAAAAAAGAGGGTGAGTCCGGAAGACGAAAGATTACACAGTACACACGTTACGGCACTGTTGCTCTGGCAACTTTTCAGGCGTTAGGCATAGCGATTGCCATAGAAGGTCAACAGGCTGCGGGTGGTCCCGTGGTCCTGATACCTGGAATTGGATTCAAAATTACCACAGTAGCGACGCTCGTGACTGGAACGATGTTCCTGGTTTGGCTTGGTGAACAGATTTCAGAGCGAGGGATTGGTAACGGCATATCGCTGATCATCTTCGGTAGCATCGTGGCAGGTCTTCCATCGGCTGTTGCCGGTACGTTGGAACTCGCACGGACAGGTACGTTCTCCCCCATAGGTGTGCTGACTTTGTTTATCGGTGCGATTGCAATCACGGCTGCTGTCGTATTTGTTGAAAAAGGTCAGCGCCGAATAACAGTTAACTATGCAAAACGACAACAGGGGCGTCGGATGCTGGCGGGACAGACCAGTCACCTGCCTCTAAAACTGAATATGGCCGGCGTAATTCCACCAATATTTGCTTCCAGTATCATACTGTTTCCTGCCAGCCTGGGTAGTTGGTTTGGTCAGACTGAAGGAATGGGCTGGTTGCGTGATATCTCAACTACTTTGGCGCCAGGGCAACCGATATATGCACTGGTTTATGCCGCAATGATTGTTTTCTTCTGCTTTTTCTATACAGCGTTGGTGTTTAATCCAAATGAGATTGCTGACAACCTAAAGAAGTCCGGTGCTTTTGTACCTGGCATAAGACCGGGGATCCAGACAGCTGCTTATATAGACAAAGTAGTATCGCGTTTAACCCTAGGTGGTGCTATATACCTGACAGTTGTCTGTCTTATACCTGAGTTTCTAATCGTAAAATGGGGAGTTCCATTCTATTTTGGAGGGACTTCGCTTCTGATAATCGTTGTGGTGATGATGGACATGATGTCACAGATTCAGTCGTACTTGATGTCCCGACAGTATGACAGCCTAATGAAGAAATCGTCGATCGTTGGCGGTATGGGCATGACTCGATAAGCACTACGGAGATGGATCATGAAAGTTAGGGCATCAGTTAAGAAAATGTGCAGGAACTGTAAAATTGTTCGCCGTAACGGCACGGTTAGGGTGATCTGTGTCAACCCACGTCACAAGCAGCGCCAAGGCTAGTAGACAGGGTGGAGCGATAAAGGAAATCTGTTTAATTGAGGCTAGTAAATGGCTGTATTAACATCAATATCAGGAAACAATAGTGGCTCGAATATCAGGAATTAACCTGCCGCCGAATAAACATATCGAGATCGCGTTGACCTCGATATACGGTATTGGCAAGATACGCGCCCAGCAGATCTGTGACGGTGCTGGTGTGGTTAGAACGACCAAAGTCCGGGAACTGTCTGACCAGGACGCAGAAAGTTTGCGCGCCCAGGTTAATGAATATGTAGTCGAAGGCGACCTTCGGCGAGAGGTCTCAATGAGTATCAAGAGGCTGATGGACCTAGGCTGCTACAGAGGTATGCGTCACCGTCGCGGTTTGCCGGTTCGTGGACAACGAAGTTCTACCAATGCCCGTACGCGTAAGGGCCCCAAGAGACCTATAAGGAAGTAAAGAGGAACATCTAATGGCCAAGTCGACAGGCAAGAAGAGAACCAAGGCAAAGGTGCGGAAGAATGTTGTTGAGGGGATCGCCCACATCCACGCCACGTTTAACAATACGATAATTATGATTACAGATCGCCATGGAAATGCTGTATCGTGGGCGACTGCTGGCGGTGCAGGTTTCCGCGGGAGTCGAAAAAGCACGCCATTTGCGGCCCAGGTTGCGGCTGAATCTGCCGGTAAAGCAGCGCAAGAAGCCGGTATGAAACATCTTGATATCAAGATCAAAGGACCGGGCCCAGGGCGCGATTCATCCGTGCGTGCACTTAATGGACTCGGTTTTGAAATTAGTTCAATCTCTGACGTAACTCCAATACCTCACAATGGATGTCGACCGCCCAAAAGGCGTCGCGTATAGAAAGGGTAATCAGCAATGGCAAGATACAGAGGACCGACATGTAAGCTCGCGAGACGGGAAGGGACAGATCTTTTCCTGAAGAGCCCTATGAGGCCGATTGACACCAAATGCAAGTTTGACAGGCCTCCAGGTTTTAAATCAGGTGGCAGAAGACCTCGAGTCACAGTCTATGGCACACAACTGCGAGAAAAACAGAAGCTTCGGAACATGTACGGACTGATGGAACGGCAGTTTCACAATTACTATGTGGAGGCGGCCAGGCAAAAAGGTTCCAGCGGTGAAAACCTGCTGACTTTACTTGAATGCCGGCTGGATAACGTGGTTTACCGCATGGGGTTTGGTATCACACGTGCTGAGGCGCGACAGCTTGTGGGTCACAACGCTATTTTGGTCAATGGGCGGCGGGTCAATATACCCTCCTACCAGGTGAAAGCCGGTGACGAAATCGAAGTTCGCGAAAAAAGTAAGGGACAGCTAAGAATCAAAGCGGCTCTGGAAATTGCCGAACAGTTGGGTTTTGTTAACTGGGTCGAAGTTGACTCTAAGACAGCCAAAGGAATTTTCAAAGCGGTGCCTGACCGCGCTGACCTTTCCCAGAGTATCAATGAGTCGTTAGTGGTAGCACTTTATTCGAAGTAAAAGTATCGGTCGCTGTGTGTGCTGCTCCGCTGGATGGGCATAACACGCTGTGGGTTAGGGTAAGTAAACAAGTACATGATCTGAGGAATTAATCTGATGCAGGAAGCCAGTCAAGAATTTTTGAAGCCTAACGTCATCAGTGTTGACAATGTAGATTTAACCCGCGCTCGAGTGACGCTGGAGCCACTGGAACGCGGTTTTGGCTATACGCTTGGTACTGCGTTGCGCCGAATCTTATTGTCATCAATGAGTGGAGCCGCGGTCACTGAGGTCCGCATTGAAAACGTGTTGCACGAGTACTCTTCTATTCCTGGAGTGCAGGAAGATGTCATCGAGGTTCTTCTTAATTTAAAGAATCTGGCTGTCCGAATGCACAACCGAACCGAGACCGTTCTACGGGTGTCTAAAAAGGGCTCCGGCACGATGACCGCTGGCGATATCCAACTCGATCACGATGTTGAGGTAGTTAATCCCAATCATGTGATCGCAAATCTCTCCGAAGAAGGTGAGTTGAGCATGGAGATCACGGTAACAACGGGCAGAGGGTACGAGGTCGTTGACATCAGCAACGCGTCAGAAGAAACGAGGGAGGTTGGCGTGCTGAAACTGGATGCTTCATACAGTCCAGTCCGCCGTGTTTCTTATAGCGTGGAGAACGCACGTGTGGAGCAACGCACAGATTTGGACAAGCTGGTTATCGATATCGAAACGAACGGTACCATCGATCCAGAAGACGCGGTGCGCCGGGCAGCAACCATACTGCACGAACAGATTTCTGTGTTTGTACAACTCGAAGAAACTGCTCGCTCTGCAGGAGATATCGCCGAAGAAAAGATTGATCCATTGCTGTTACGACCTGTTGATGATCTGGAGTTAACAGTACGTTCTGCTAACTGCTTAAAAGCCGAAAATATCTACTACATCGGTGATCTGATTCAGCGTACGGAGGTCGAACTTCTTAAAACTCCAAACTTGGGCAAAAAGTCACTGACTGAGATAAAGGATGTTCTAGCCAGTCGAGGTCTGTCTCTTGGTGTGAGAATGGAGAATTGGCCGCCTCCATCGATGCGAAGAGAAAGCCGAGAAGGGCTGCACTGATTTTACGGAGAACGACGAGATGCGTCATCAGAAATCCGGCCGAATCCTGGGTCGAAATTCAAGTCATCGCAAAGCCATGTTTCGCAATATGGCGGCCTCACTATTTCGTTATGAACAGATCAGAACGACTGTAGCTAAGGCGAAGGAACTCAGGCGCGTGGCTGAACCATTGATAACACTCGCAAAAACATCTAACCTGGCAAACCGCCGGCTGGCCATGTCCAGGCTCGGCGATCGAGATGCCGTGACGAAACTGTTTGATGATCTGGGCCCACGCTTTAAAGATAGAGCTGGGGGCTATACGCGTATTCTAAGATGTGGTTTACGAGCGGGTGACAGTGCACCTATGGCGTATGTTCAATTGCTGGACAAGCCCGACGAGGTTACTGCCGGGGACAACTGACAACATTTGTGATGGTGGATTAACATTTAAACCCCGCTCCGGCGGGGTTTGAATGTCTGGGGTAAAGACCGGACCAATAATCCGGGCTAAATGTCGATAGGCTGAGCCTGCAGGTCTCACATATCTGTCGGTTACCTGCGTTACTATTACAGTGTAGAGATGCTTGGGTCGGAAACGAATTATTAATCTTCAAAAGATCAGGCAGGCAATATTGTCATGAACAGCCCACCAGGAACTGACCGGGTCGGCCATTTGCTCGACGGTGTGGCGTGCAAATTCTTTCCTTCACCAAACTGTGACGATCGACCTGAAAATGTGGAGCCCGATACGGTGGTCATTCATGCCATCAGCTTGCCGCCCGGCGAGTACGGCGGCGATGGCATAATTGATTTATTTTTAAATCGTATCCAGGCGTCAGCCCATCCCTATTATGCGAGCATTTGCCATCTAAGGGTATCCAGTCATTTTCTGATACGACGTGACGGTGAAATTCTGCAGTTCGTACCAGTTGCGCGTAGAGCATGGCATGCCGGAGACTCGAAATTCAAAGGGAAAAACGCGGTAAACGATTTTTCTATTGGGATAGAACTCGAAGGTATGGAGAACAGTTCGTTTGAATCCGTTCAGTACGAATCCCTAGCAGTGTTGACACGACTGCTCATGAATACTTATCCAGCGATTACGCTGGATAGGATAGTTGGGCATAGTGATGTTGCGGCGGGACGTAAGACCGATCCCGGGCCGTACTTTGACTGGCACCGTTTCCGGGAGAAACTAGGAATCGTTTGAATCGGCCTTACCTTGTTGATCGTGATTCCAGAGTACATCTGGTTTGCCAGCCTCTTGGTTGAGGGTTCGCGCAATCACGAACAGTAGGTCTGACAGTCGATTGACGTACTGCAGTGTGACGGTGGTCACCGACTGTTGATCGTCGACCGCAAAAAGACTGCGCTCCAGCCTTCGACAGACGCTTCTGGCCAGGTGACAAACAGCTGCTGACCTTGCGCCACCTGGAAGAATAAAATCCTTCAACGGTGGCAGATCCTTGTTTAACTGGTCAAGCGTGTGTTCCAAATAGACGACCCGATCTGGCTTAACCAGAGTATGCCCGGGTATACTGAGTTCCCCACCGATGTCGAACAGTGTGTGCTGGACGTTGATCAGACACTCGGAAATTGGTTCTGGTAGCGGTTCATCTGCCAAAATGCCGAGCATGCTATTAAGCTCATCGGCATTTCCCATGGCCTCTACGCGGGATGCGGTTTTGGCAATACGACTACCATCACCGAGCCCCGTTTCCCCCGAGTCACCCGTTCGTGTGTAGATCTTTGTCAGTCGATTACCCATGGTTTGAGCGTGGTGTTCATGTGTTGATCGAATTCAATAGTAAGCGATTTAGGTGGGGGGAACATACAGTAAAGCACGAAAATCGTTGATATTAGTGCAAGTTGGCCCGGTCACTACCGCATCGCCCAACACCGAAAAAAACGTGCCCGTATCATTTTTAGAGAGCATTGTCTTAGCGTCGAGCCCCAAAGCTGCAGCACGCGCTAGCGTATCGGGCCCGATCACGGCTCCAGCCGCATCCGGACTGCCGTCTATACCATCGGTATCACAGGCGATACCCCAGGCACCCGGCAGTCCGTTTAAGGTCTGGGCAGCAGCCAGCAGGTACTCCCGGTTAGGTCCGCCACGGCCAGAACCTCTGACGGTAACAGTTGTTTCACCACCGGACAGGAGTAGCAGTGGGCTATTGTTGGCGTTGGTTTTGATCATGTCTTGCAACATCAGGGCATGTTCTACTCCCACCTGTCGGGATTCTCCAACCACTTGGCTACCTAAACTGTGTATTACGAATCCTTTTTCCCGACCGTAGACTGCTGCAGCACTTAAGCCCAGTTCAGGTGACCCGATGATCCGGTGACCTGACCGTGCCAGCTTGGCCGCACCGGGTTTGGGGGTTTCCAAAGATCCGTCGGAAAGCAGACTTCGAATTCGGGTATTCAACTCAATGCCGTAGTGATCGATGATCAACAGTGCGTCGGCACAGCTGCTGTGATCTGCAAGTGTTGGACCAGACGCTATTACGGCTGGATTATCATTGGGAACATCTGAGATCATGAGGGTAAACGTGCTCCCGGGCCATGCGGCTTCGGCAAGACGGCCACCTTTGATTCTTGAAAGATGCTTGCGCACGCAGTTGATCTGGGAGATGTCAGCACCGGATTCAAGCAACTGCCGGTTTATCTGCTGTTTTTCTGTTAGGCTGAGTTCCTCAATTGGCAGTGTCAGTAGAGAAGATCCGCCCCCGGAAAGCAAACACAGCATTAGGTCGCCTTCATTAAGCGACACTGCAATATCCAGAATTCTATCTGCCGTGCGTAGGCCTGCCCTATCAGGTATAGGGTGGGCGGCTTCAAGAACTTCAATTCCACTACAGGTTTTAGCATGTCCGTAAGGAGTGAGTACCACACCAGACAGAGGTCCAGGGCAACAGGCCTCTAAAGCCTGTGCCATGGATGCAGCGGCTTTTCCGGCACCAACAACCACCGTTCGGCCAGCGGGTCGGTCGGGTATTAGACTACGGTCCATCAGCCTCTCTGGATCTGCGCTGGCGACAGCAGCGTAAAACAGAGTCCGCATCAACTGGCTCGGATCATTCCGGACTGAAATAGTCACTTGGTGCAGTTCCTCTTGAGCTGGCGGGTCACAATATTTGCCCGATGTATTGGTGTTTGCCTTGGCGCGAAACTAGAATTATGTCAGTTGGACTACCCATAGATGTGGATGATGGAGAATCTATATGCCTAATTATGCCGCACCCGTTGAGGATCTTAGGTTTGTCCTTAATGAACTCGTTGATCTGGGGGAGATTCGTACGATGCCAGGATACGAGGAGGCTACCCCGGACGTGGTCGACGCGGTACTGAATGAAGCCGGGAGACTGGCCTCAGAAGTGCTCGCACCGCTAAACAGGTATGGAGACGTACAGGCGCCGGCCGTAAAAGACGGGGTGGTAACGACCTCTCCGGAGTGGAGAGCTGCATACCACCGGTTTGCAGAGGGCGGCTGGACGGCGCTTATATTTGACCCCGAATACGGCGGCCAGGGTTTGCCTCGAGTATTGGCCGTAGCCGTACAGGAAATGTGGGATGCCTCAAATATGTCATTCGGGCTTTGTCCATTGTTGACGTGCTCTGCTGCCGAGGCAATCTCATTGCAGGGTAGCGAGGAACAGAAACGAATCTATCTGACCAAACTCGTATCTGGTGAGTGGGCCGGAACGATGAATCTGACTGAGCCACAGGCTGGGTCTGATCTCAGTGCGATCAGGGCAAGCGCCATACCAACAGACGACGACGGACACTATCTCCTGAGCGGTCAGAAAATCTATATTACCTACGGTGAGCATGATCTGACATCTAACATCGTGCATCTTGTGCTTGCTCGAACACCAGACGCGCCCGAAGGCGTAAAAGGTATCTCGCTATTTGTTGTGCCTAAATTCATACCGGATGCACAAGGCGAACCTGGTGAGCGAAACGATCTACGATGTGTGTCCTTGGAGCACAAACTCGGTATCCACGGCAGTCCTACTGCGGTCATGGCATACGGTGACGAAGGTGGCGCAACGGCATTTCTTGTCGGTGAAGAAAATAGAGGGATCGAGTACATGTTCATTATGATGAACATGGCGAGACATGCTGTTGGTGTCGAGGGATACGCGGTTGCTGAGCGCGCTTATCAGCGTGCCCGAAGTTATGCGATTGAGCGGGTTCAAGGACGTGCGGTAGGTGACCCGAGCGGTAAGCGCGTCGCCATAATTGATCACCCAGATGTTGCTCGCATGATGATCGATATGAAAAGCCGTGTGGAAGCTATGCGAGCAGTCAGCCTGTATGCAGCAAAGGCAATGGATTGTTCCATCCGGCAACCAGACGAACGGGCCAAGGTAAAGGCCCAGCAGCGTTTAGATGTATTGATCCCTGTCGTTAAGGGCTGGAGCAGCGAAGTGGGTAACCTGGTTACGGGTGTGGCCTTGCAAGTTCACGGTGGCATGGGGTTTATCGAGGAGACCGGTGCGGCCCAACATTATCGCGACGCTCGGATTACCACGATTTATGAAGGTACTACCGGGATTCAGGCGGCCGATCTAGTGGGTCGAAAACTTCTTCGTGATGGTGGTGAGGCTATTTATGAGTTAATTGAACAAGCACGTGTAGATCTTGCCCAGATTAACCCTGGTGAGTCTGAAGCGTTGAAAATAATTTGTACAAATGTGTCTACGGCACTTGATCGCCTCTCAGGCGCGACGGACTGGATACTTGAAGCAGGTATCCAGGACCCCAGGCGGCCCTATGCATCATCTTTTCACTATCTCATGCTTTGGGGTAGTGTTGCCGGAGGCTGGCAAATGGCAAGAGCTGCAGGTGTAGCGGCCCGCCATTTGGCAACAGGTGAGGGCAATCAGGATTTCTATAGGGGTAAATCCCTGACTTGTCGGCATTACTGTGAGCAGGTGCTGCCGGAAAGTGAAGCCCATTACCAGGCAATTATGTCTGGATCGGATACCGTACTGGCGGCCGCACAATACATCTGATTAGGCGAGTTTGAGGCCGTTAGCAACGGGTTGTTCAGGCTGTGCCAAAACAACAGATCCATCAGCCTGGGTAAAGCCGGTTATCAAGCATTCAGACCTAACCGGGCCGATCTGTTTTTTCGGAAAATTAACGACACCGAGCACCTGTCTTCCGACCAGATCATCGGGCGAATAGAGGTCAGTGATCTGCGCGCTGGATTTAAGCATGCCTACCTCTGGCCCAAAATCAACATGGAGGATATAAGCAGGCTTCCGAGCTTCGGGAAAAAGTCTTGCTTCAACGACGGTGCCGATCCTAAGGTCGACTTGTTCAAACTCCTGCCAGCTGATGGTTTTCATGATCATGTCCGCGGTAGTTGTGATTCTGGATCATCGATTCCAATGAGTTGACGTATTGCGTCTGCCTTAAAGTCTGGTAGGGGCTGGTTACGTTCTGGTAGCCAGAAATCCAGCCATTGTCGCAGCGGCAATAATTCGGGCCTATTGAATTTTTGCTCCAGTAGATGCATAACTCTAGGTATGTGTCTGACGTAGTGTGATTTGCCATCCCGGAGTAGAAGGCGGAGAAATATCCCTGCCACCTTGCAGTGCCGCTGTGCTCCTAAGACGTGATACCAACTCCTAAAGTTTTCAATCTCTAGCAAAGGCATGGCCTCATGGTACCGTTGTATCATCGACACGACCAAGTTTGGGTTGATATCACGTCGTGCATCCTCGAGTAAAGAGACCAGGTCATAGGCCATCGGCCCAATCACAGCGTCCTGGAAGTCAAGCAATCCACAGCCAGAAGTTCCGATTCCCGGAGGAACCCGCATCAGGTTATCAACATGGAAATCTCTCAGCACGAGTGAATGGGCAGGTTCGGGGAGACTGTCTAGGATCTCCTGCCAAATCGAGATATAGCTGTGGCGCATCTCGGTGCTGGTGGTGTTGTTGCGAATTACCGGTGCATACCAGTCGGTCAGGAGCAGCGCTTCCTGGATCAAGAGGTTACGGTCATATAGGGGAAGGTCGATCGCAGCGGCATCCGGGTGACTGTGCAAGGCGATCAGNACGTCGACNGCCAGAGGNTAAAGTGANGTGTCATCCGTACCNNCNGCAATCAGACGGGTAAAAGTGTCGTCGCCAAAATCCTCCAGNAAAAGGAGGCCGTATTNTTGNTCAAAATCGATGATCTCAGGNGCTTTGAGTCCTACTGCGGTGAGGTGGCGGGCGATTTTGGCGAATTGNCCTACATNTTCGAGCTCCAGCGGTGCGTCCATGAGCAAGANGGGTCTGTCCGTGTNNGATAGACGGAAATATCGACGGAATGAGGCATCCTGAATNAGNGGCGACAGTGANCGCGGNTCAAGACCGNGCTGGTGAAGAAAAGTNCGGCNCTGGGCNTGTCTTTCGTCGTTGANCGTCATNGTTGTAGTGGCCNGANCGTCATAAGGATTGATGTCTGTCAAAAGATGCCATGCAGATACCATTGACCACTTCCGAGGTCGCGAAAAATCCAGGCTCGCAATTGGTTATTTGAAGCCAGATAGTAATCACGTTTTACTGGATTTTTATCCCACCAGCCACTGCTGATTCGTTCGATCTGTTTACCCAGCAACAATGGTTTTCCCTGGAGACAGGGTTGACCGTGTTTTATATCCATGTGTCTGGGTCGATGAAGTAACCACAGTGGTCGAGGAGAAGATTGAAATGTAGGCCCAGACTCTCCAGGAGAGCAAGGCATCCAGGATTGTTCGGGCCGATGATCTGGATTGAGCCGTATGCCCTGAACAGCTTTGAAGCCAAGGCGGTTCTGAAGACTGTCGAGCAATACTGTTGGATCTCCTGAAAAATTACAATTGTCTGTCATCAGGGTATCATTATCTTCTGGAACCGATATCAGGAGTTTTGCTCTGAGCGCCAGGTGTGTAATTGGTCGCTTCAGCTGTACCGCTTCAAATGCAAGCCGGGATAGCTTTAGAAATACTTGAGTCTCTCGGCGGGGNCAGGACATTTGTACGGGTATGTCCAAGGAGTACCCATGGTCATCTGTAAGAATCCAGTTAAGGTGNTTGGCTGCTGTACAGGAATGCTTTAACTGTANTCCCATAGTGTTGAGCAGATGTTCTATAGCTGGAAGCAGAAACTCAATTGAGTCGACATCCTGCATAAGTGCTACATCTTCGTAGAATGTCAGTGGAGGTGTNTAAAANAACTGTGGATCAGCTGTTCGGCCGATGATCTGATCCAGTTGATTCAGTACAGTCGGATTGAGTCGCCGGNCAAGACCATGCCGTGGAAGGCGCAGTAACTCTTCGATTTTATGGATGCCGAGCCGGTTTAGCAGATCGTTTTGGCGACGCCCAAGATTTAACCATCCGACGGGCAGGTCGCGCAGGTGAGATACAAGTCGCCTGCGGTCAGTGATACACAGCGTTCGACCTGCACGGGCACTCAATATCGCACTTGCAGGTGTCGGAGTGACCGCCGTCTGGAATCGATGGGCTTCAGTCTGGATCCAGCTATCTACCGATATCAACAGGGACTGAAGTCCACCATAGAGTTTAAGGCTGCCTGCGATCTCCATCAGCAGACAGTCCTCGCGAATGACAACAGCAGGTGTCCAGCGGGTTGCCCGGCTGGCCAGTTTTTCCAGTACCTGTTGTTCCGACCGCTGGTCACGGGGGAATATTTTGAGTTGTGGAACCATGGCACGGGCTGTAGCCAGTGTCATATCTGGCCGAATACCGGCCTGGTCCGCGGCATCATTGACAGTGGTGATCCGATAAGCCTGTCTTTGCTGATCAAAAGTCACCGCTGGTATGTTTTCAGCGAGGTTAGTGACAACTTCAAGAGAGAGTTTCGGAAAATATAAGGCCAGCCAGAGCGGAAGTTTGTTGGATGGCCCTGCCAGTGAGGGAGTTTNGGGGGGGANAGGCGGAACGGCAAAGAGAGTTCTCGAGGTTGGGCTTCCTGGTATAACACAGGTGTTTGAATGCTGATTCACGGACAACAGCTCATATCGGATGGTATATGTTGAACAGGGGTACGCCGTAATAGCGTCAGGTTATTCACTGAACGGCCGCCTCGGCACTTAAGTATGTTTAGTTGAATGCCATCTGGGTCCGGCTGACACTGAATGCGCAGGGCGGCACTGGTATGGGGATCCACAGTACGGCCAGTGCAGAAGCAGATCATCCAGGTCTGGCTGCGTTCGGCGGCCAGTTGAAGGCGGCGTAGGGAAGTCCGGCCAAGGTGTTGAGTCCAGAACAAAACCACACTGCAACCGCCGGATTGAAGAGATTCCTCTGCTGCCCATAAGGCATCCTGCTGTCTACTGGGCCGGACCAAAAGTATCCGCGACAGTTCTATACCGTTGTCGTTCAGGGCCGGTGCAAAAGGGATGTGGGGGGGTGTTATCCAGGTCTGCCAGCGTGCCTGCTTGCTCAGTACAGACAATGCAGGTGCTATCAGCCACAAGGGGCTGTGGTTGATGCCTTTAACCAAAACCTCGGTCATTGCGCCCAGTGGCCAGCCACCGCCAGGCAGGCACTGGTCCAATTCATCAAATCCCGTTGGTACCACGGTACGGGTTGTGATGGTGGATCGGTTCCCTCGCCAGATATCCCGCCGATTCAGACAGGACTCAAGACTCACAGCAGATTGCCATTACGGATTACCCCAACACCTATACCCTCAATAGCGAAGGTATGTTTTCTCAGATCTACCCGAATCGGCTCAAAGTCAGGATTATGCGGTAATAGGGTGACTACATTTCCGCGCTGGCGAAACCGCTTTACAGTGACTTCGTCCTCTAGTCGTGCCACTACGATCTGGCCATTTTCGGCTTCTCTGCTACGGTGTACTGCCAGCAGATCATGGTTGAGAATGCCGGCATCGCGCATGCTCATGCCCCGTACTCGAAGCAGGTAATGTGCTTTGGGCTGGAAAAGTCGATTAGGCAGGGTGTAATGATCTTCAATATGTTCGCTGGCAAGGATAGGACTGCCGGCCGCCACTTCACCGATCACCGGTATTCCTGTAGGTACCAACAGTCGAATACCCCGCGAGGTTCCGGTGCGCAGTTCGATGGCACCCTTGCGTGCCAGTGCCCGCAGATGTTCCTCGGCCGCGTTGGCCGAACGGAAACCGAGCTGTTTTGCGATCTCTGCACGGGTTGGTGGCATACCGGTGTGCTGAGAAAATGTCTGGATGCACTCCAGTACCTGCAGTTGTCGAGTTGTTAATGTTTGCACCATGGGGTTTGTTACCGGTTTGAGGGGTCGGTACCACATATGTTGAATACTGTAATTATATACAGTTATCGGATGACTCTGTCCAGTCCGCCTGGGTTATGTTAGATGCCCATAATCAGGGTGATGTGCAGAACCCGGGAACCGTACGGACAGTACAACGCAGCGAGGAGACGTGGTTTTCAGAACCTCAAGGTGGCCCAGGATGATCTATCAGGGCACCTTCTCCGACAGGGCATCTTCATAGGGACGCATATCCATTTTGCCGGGATAACGGGCTTTTACAGCTTCTATAGTGTCAGGATTCCAATAGGGATGGCCGGGTGCTGGGAATCCCAGTACACAGCGTTGGGTAATGCTGGCTCGAGTCAGGATTGCTTCACCGCGCCCATATAACGCACGTGCCAGACCACTGCTCCACGGGGTGCAATACTCCGATTGTGCTTTTCGAAACGACAGGCTGTGGATATGTCGCGTGACTTCTCGTTCGGTCGTCAGTGGTGTTCCCCGGTGCCATAGATCATGGCGGTAAATCAGGGTAGTTCCCAGCGAGTAACCTACTGCGACTTCCCGCTCGTATAACCGCTTACGAAATTCATAGAGTTCAGGATCCTTGTTGCGCAGGAAACGTTCTGCAGTTGTGCGGTCATTGATGAACTTATGCAGACCCGCCCCCGGCATATTCGCGTAGGGCCACTGGTAAGCCCAGTCGCCAGGGCCTTGCCGAGGCACGATATGGGTGGGTCCACCACATGTCTTAACGTCACTGTAATACAGAATCAGTTCAACTGATTCAGGCGCCTCCCATTGCGGAGGATGTGTGAGGTACATGTTGGGGTAGTCCATGTGTATTCGCTGATCAGAATTACTCAGGGCGGGCCAGCCATCAGCCGGTGGGCCTCCCACTGCACTGGTTTTGGCCCAGCATTCCGATTCCTGTAGTCGAATACCACTTTCATCTGTATTCAGCAGTTGCGCGATCACCCGCAGGAGGCGTGGATGCAGGGTAATCTCATTGAGAGATTCAAGGTCTGACGGAAATTCCTTGCCCTGTCCCATACCAGGCGCTAGTGCTGTAGCGGTGAGTTCTGTCACCGCCTGACGCATCAGGTCGTTTGGCCAGACACCATCGACCAGGCAAAAGCCCTGGTGATGCCAGTTCTTGATTTGGGTCGTACTCAAGGTATTGCCCTGGGGATCGCCAGTCAGTGCCGGTGAAGGATAGATCGTGGGTGCCTGACGTGGGGGCAAAGCAGGTGCCCGGAAGGGTTCGAGCTCGGAAAGGTGTTCAGACAGGCTTTTCACATGTTTTGAGAGCATAACATCTTCAGCGAGAAATCAAGTCAACACGATCGGCGGTGTGACGCACAAGAAAGTTTGCTCCAGCGGTTCAGGTTACTGACCGGATAGTCGGATGTCTACCCTTTTGATGTATGGTGTTTTTGGCAGGTCGATTTACAGTCATTGTCCTGACCCCCAGATTGCTTCGTATGTCATAAAATCCAAGAAACTAATGCGGAGTCCACAATGGATCTTAGAATTCGTGGCCGGTCGGCAGTGATTACCGGTGCATCCAAGGGTATCGGGCGTGCTGTTGCAGAACGACTTGCAGGGGAAGGTGTCAATGTTCACTTGGTTGCACGAACTGCGACAACACTCGAAACAGCAGCCTCTGAACTAAAAGACAGGTACGGGGTGGATGCGGGGTACTCGGCGCTGGATTTATCGGTCAGCAGCAATGTCGATCAACTGTTTGCTGAATATTCCGGCACCATTGATATTCTGGTAAATAATGCCGGGGCCATTCCTGGTGGCAGTATCGACCGGGTCGATGAGGCGACGTGGCGACAGGCATGGGACCTAAAAGTCTTCGGCTATATCAATATATGTCGCCTGGCCTATGATCGTATGCGAGACGCTGGCCATGGTGTGATTATCAATGTCATTGGTGCAGCAGGAGAAAGGCCGAGTCCCGGATATATTGCAGGTGCAGGCGGCAACGCATCTTTAATGGCGATTACACGCGGTCTTGGTGGTCACAGCTTAAGTGACGGAATACGGGTTGTGGCAATCAATCCAGGCCTGATCCGAACCGAGCGGCTGGTGACAATTCTTAAAGCCCAGGCCGAAGAGAGCTTGGGTGATGAAAATCGCTGGGAGGAACTGATCGANCCCGTTTTTGCTCCTGGCGATCCGCAGCACATTGCGGATCTTACTGCGTTTCTGGNATCGGATCTGTCCGGCAATACCACGGGCACTGTGNTTACGGTTGATGGTGGAAGCAGCGCGCGATGATTCCGCTACCTGTTACNACACTGCATTGGCAACTCGTTGGCTAGGGTAACTATGCGGCCTGTGGGGATGTATTTTGGCTTTGTGATGAGAATGGGGTAAATACCCTTACGTCTGGTTAACCGAGATGTCGATGCTTGTGCTGTTTACAGGNAAGAGGAGGAGAATTATGAGCCTTAGCTCTCTGGATCACTGTTCAATTCAGACAGTCAAGCTGGGGGAGACCCGGGACTTCTACGTCAATATTCTCGGGATGGTAGACGGGGATAGGCCCGATTTCACGTTTCCCGGTGCGTGGTTGTATGTGGATGGGGTCGCTGTGGTGCACATAATTGGAGTCGATCCCGAAGATTCATCCGGTCTCGCGTCATATCCTGGTGGTAAAATGGCTGCCGACGCCCTGACAGGGTCGGGTGCACTCGATCACATTGCATTTCGCGCCAAGGACCCTGAGCTAGTGATGTCGCGCCTGAAAGAGTACGGGCACGAGTATCGTGAACGCAAGGTTCCGAATATGGACCTGTTCCAGGTGTTTGTTGAAGATCCCAATGGCATCACGATCGAACTCAACTATTGGGGTGAGGCGCAGGCGGCTACGTAAATTGTCGCAGTTCGTATAACCATGTCGGGAGTAACTGCGGCAGTATCCGTGGTACCAAGCCGTGAGGAGATGTTTGAGCAGGCAGTCGCCGTTTAAAGTTGGCAGAACAGGTAGTGCTCGTTGAAGATGCCCGCACGATGCATCGGGATCCGGTTAAAGATCTTTGGGGTGCCGAGCTTTGGGACAGTATGCTGGCTGATTGGCCAGGGAATGGACTGCCTGGTGTCCGATTGTTTGCTGATGCTTACCGCTGGATGTTCGCCGAAAGAGTGAGTTATGCTCTAGGCTTTGCTATTTAGATGAGGTTCAACATGGATGAAGAAGTTTTTGATAGTCAGCTGCGAAAGTTCTTAAAGAAAGTAGGTATCCAGTCACGGCGTGAAGTCGAACAGGCCGTACCTTCAGCTATTAGCACAGGTACGCTTGACGCCACGGAAATGCTGACGTCATGCATGGTGCTGCGGGTTCCAGCGGTGGGCATCGATGTCGCTATAGAAGATGCGATTAAGCTAAGCTGAGTAGTTCAGGACTAGGTCTGATTTCACAGGTATAGCTCATGACTGAATTCAGGCCACCGTTGATAGAAATACGTGATGCCACGGTATTTCGAGGTGTCACAAAAGTATTTGACCACCTCGATCTGGTTCTGGAGCAGGGGCTTAGTACCGCGATTCTGGGACCTAATGGTGCAGGTAAGACCACACTGCTGAAGCTGCTTACCCGGGAACTCTATCCTGTTCAGCGTGACGGTGCGTACGTGCGCATTCTGGGGCAGGCGCGAGGTGATGTCTGGTCCCTGCGCACACAGCTGGGCATTATCTCGAGTGACCTCCAATACGAGTATGCCGGTCGGGCAAGCGGGCTTGAGGTGGTGCTGTCGGGTTTTTACGCCAGTGTTGGAGTGTGGGGCCACCAGGAATATGAGGCGAGTCAACAGGAGTTGGCCCAGGTGACACTGCATGAACTGGGAATTGAGGATCTGGCAGGGCGCCGTTATGAGACTTTGTCGACTGGCCAACAAAGACGATTGCTACTGGGACGTGCCCTGATCAATCAACCGGACAGTCTTTTACTTGATGAGCCGACCAGTGGTCTGGACCTTGCGGCCACGTTTAGTTATCTCAAGACATTGCGTCGGCTGATGTTAACCGGACGAACTGTGGTGCTGGTGACCCATCATATTCACGAAATTCCACCGGAGATCGAGCGTGTCGTTCTGTTAAACGCAGGTAAGATTACTGCTGACGGTCACAAGCGCTCGGTATTGTCCAGCCAGTCTCTGAGTTCGTTGTTCGGGGAGTCAATCAATCTGATCGAATCGGACGGTTGGTATCAAGCGACACCGGCTTGAAGAGTTTAGACTGCTGTTTTCTTTCCTGCGGTTGTTAGGCGTTCTGGTTTGTCATCGTACTCCACGGTATCTTCACCATTGTAGATGAGGAAGTGGCGGCCCTTGGCGCGTGCGATTAGTGTTACACCAAGATCCTGAGCAAGTTCCATACCCATGTAGGTGATTCCGGAACGTGACACCAGAACGGGAATGCCCATATGAGCAGCTTTCATCACGATCTCAGATGTGAGCCGGCCGGTGGTGTAGAACAGCTTGTCATTTCCCTCAACGCCTTCCAGCCACATTTCTCCAGCAATAGTATCGGTGGCGTTGTGTCGACCGACGTCTTCAACAAAATAGAGGATCTGTGCACCGTTACATAGTGCGCAACCATGTACTGCGCCAGCAGCACGATAAACTTCGTTATAACTACTGATTGTCTTTAGTAGTGCATAAATAGTCGACTGAAGTATCTCGACACGAGGCAGACGAGTGTCGTAGAGCTTGTCGAGTGTGCAACTGAATACAGTACCCTGGCCACAGCCGCTGGTGACAATACGGCTGGAGAGTTTTTCCTGTAAGTTAGTGATGCCTTTACCGTGGGTGGTGATGACATCAGCAGTCTCTCGCTCCCAGTCGACTTTAATCTGCGCGATCTCTTCGATGTGGTCGATAAGTCGCTGGTTGCGCAGATATCCCAGCGTGAGTTTCTCCGGGTGGGTACCCAGCGTCATTAAAGTCACGACTTCACGCCCATCAACTTTGATGGTCAGTGGAAACTCCCCAGCTATATGCAGATCGCGTGGGTCGCCGTACTCGTCTCGCGCTTCGACCGGATGGGTTGCCGGTAGTCCTTCATTCGACATAATAGGTCGATGGACTGTCGGTGGCTGCTCGCGATCTGTCTGCGGTTGCTTCATGCCTTTGTGCCACAATTGAGTGACCTTGTTTTGATCGGTATAGTGATCGTCTCTATCACATACTGCAACCGTCAAAACCTTGAGATCTACACGGTTTTCAATGCCTGTTATTGTGGAGCGAAAGTCGTTACATGACAAACTGTGGTTGGCGTGCACCTGGTAGTGGTGGGGTCATTAGCGAAAACCAGAATGCCGACGAGGTAGGACAACACTGATTCGTGAATAGGTAGGTGTCGCGTAATTTCTTTAGGATAGACTTGAAATCGAGTTGTATATAGATGATCTAGAGAGTTATTACTTCGATCTTCGCGCCCGCTAACCGAGTCGTTGTCCTTTTTTGAGCGGTTGGACGACGTTCTGACAGCCGATGAGGTTATCAGCAATGATGAAAGGGATGGCGAAGGGATCGAACTCGGATGACTGATTCAGACAGAGTAATCAGTGACTATCTCGGTTTTGGCCTGCCTGGGGAAGATCAATTAGCGCAGGCACGACGGGCAGCTCTGCTGCGCGGGCTGGAAGGCAGCACAGAGCCCACATCGTTGGTTTCGTATACCTCAGCTGGCCTGGTTCTGATCATCGGTCCGGAACCCTCTGCGTTGTTGGCGGCGGAAAGTCTTGTCGGGTCTGTGGCTTGTTTCGTACTCTTGACGGACACCATCGACAATATGTCGTTCAGATCGGCAGGTTATGAGAAGCGTCAAGTTGCTGGCCAGGATGTTCCTGTTATTTCTGGCAAGCCGAAAAAAATACTCGGTCACCTGGGTAACTTCGAGGTGATTATTGAGCGGGGCCAGAGAGAGGTAGAGTTAGCGAAGGT
>PCBE01000051.1 GCA_002731295.1 Acidiferrobacteraceae bacterium
AGATCCTCCCAGGCCTGACACAACCGTACACCACGATAGAACCGTCTCCGGATCTCAAGGTCGCTCATTGCCTCGAGTTCCCAGTTCTGCGCATCTTTCAGATCAATGCCTGATGAAAATGCGGCGCTTGCCCCGGTTAGCACCACACTTCTGAGGGTCAGATCTTCTGCAAGAAGTTTTGCAGTATCGGTCAACTCCGTGATCATTTTCTGATCAAACGCATTGAGCGCGCCCTGACGATCAAAGCGAACGATCATGACATCGTCAGACCTTTCCAATGTTACATAGTCTTCCATTCTCAAATCCTCTGTGCAAAAAACTTGTCGCTTATCTCAGGCAGTACTGTGGCGACTCTAAACCGCAATACTGTGGCCAAAGCAGGATTAATCAATCAGGCATCCGGATCATAACGCTCGAGTCCTTCGATCTGCTCACCTGGTGCGATATTGCCACGCAGCTCAATGACATTTCGATCGGGGTCACGAATAAAGACAGACGCGGCATCGCTACGACCAAACGACACGGGCCCCTGACTGATCGCAATATTTTGTTCTCTGAGCGCATAAAGCGCTTTGCTGATCGACCCCACATTGAGTGCCATATGGGTATAACCCGTATGTTTCTCAGGCACATCCATGAGAATGTTCTTGCCGCCGGTCGAATCTACGCCGTTGTAGACCAGATTGAGTTCTATGCCGTGGCTGTTTCGAAGTATTGTCACGGTATCGCCGTCTGCCCGGCGCTCTACCTTGAAACCGAGCTGCTCATAAAATGCGATTGAGCCAGTCTCATTGGTGACTCGAATACCTAGATGATCTACGTTTGTGACTTCAATCATAGCCTTCTCTTTTCCTCGGATTTTCTGACATTCTGGCAGACCTTGTCCTTGAACAGCAATGTGTACAGTCAGGTCGCCAAAATCCAAGTTGTAGTTGGTAACTACACATCACATAAATTTCGATGATGTGCTACATCCGCCTCGGTATGTAGCGTGAAAAGAACGTACCAACCAGCATCCAGCCAGCTGCACCTACAAAAATAACCGGTAAGGCGAAGAACTTAAGCAAGACTGCAAAGAATCCGGGAACAGCTAGGTTAGCCACATCGCGATAGGTCTGAAATACACCGGTCATTTCAGAACGCTCAAGTGGATGAACTGCACGGAGAAAAAGCACGTGACCTGACCCATCGAGCATCGTCGCACCCAGTGCCGTGAATGCAAGTAAAACAATAGCCACTGTTGGCGTGCCGGATGCTGCAAAAACCAACAGACTCATCCCTGCAGCCACAGTAAACCCCATGTACATCAGCCGGCGCAGCGAATATCGACGAGCAAACCAACCCCAAAAAGGCAGCGTTAATGTCCATGCTGAACCAATGGAGACAATTGCTGCACCCATCAACTCTCCCAGTCCCGACTCGCGGGCATAAATCGGTGTGTAAATAATAAACATCATCCACCAACTGGAGCGAGTCAGAATGAGACCCCAGGCGAGTCGCAGTCGGGGCTGCAGAAAAAAACGACCGATGTGGCGAAGAGGATTACCGGCCGGTAAAAGTCGTTCGGGTAAGGACATCTGCTGAAGGCCCAGCCATCTAAAATAGATCAGTGTCGCAACGGTGCCCCCAATCGCAATCAAGTAGGGTAACCAATCAGCTACCCGGGACTGCAGATAAACGCCTAGCCACGGTCCGATTGAAAGCGCAACAATCGCGGACACCATACGCAGCGGCTCAAATTCAGGCAGTTGACGCCGCGGTATGCGCTGCATGATATAAAGACTAAGAACCACTTCCATCGAAGTGATACCAAACACGTGCAGTACCATACCCGCAGCGAAACTCCACACTGCCTCGGTCCATAAAAGAACAACTGAAGCTACCATCGCAAAAACGCTGAGGAGAAAGCAACGGTGTAGTCCTATTCTCTGAAGAATCATTGGAACACTCAGACTAACAGCGACGCCACAAGCACTGACCATGAAAAACAGCACACTCACAAGCTGAGCGTTGCCCATGAGCGACAGAGCCTTTAGTGGCAGCACCGAAAGCAGTACCGCACGCGCACTTGCGCAAACAAAAAAGAACCCCGCAAACGGTAGGTAGCGAAAAAAGTTGGACATTATTCAGTCAGTCCGCACCGATTATCCTGATACTTCTTAAGTCAGGACCGGCATCATTGGGTTACCAGGGATCGTAACGTTGATCGATGTCTTCCAGATTTAGCTTGTGATGTTCGACCCCGAGAGAAACGGGCCATCCAGAAACTGATCCAGCCAACTCTTGCTGGCACTGGCAAAAAGGTCATGGTTTTTCAACTGCTCTTTATGTTGTTGCGCGCCACATAATGACAGTTTGGAGCTACCGGTTTTGGAACTGCACCAACGGTCTATCAACTGTCGCGTCATTTCAGGGTGAAACTCAATACCGAATATGCGGTTGTTGTAGACATATGCCTGTCCTGGAAAAGAACTGCTGCCAGCGAGGTGGATCGCACCGGCTGGAATTTCAAATGTCTCGGCGTGCCATTGATAAAACATCGTCGGCGCGGGGAGAAATGCCTGACCGGCCTCGGTCGGTGACACTTCCCAGTAACCAATCTCAACAACACCCTTTGGATGGGGCGCAACCCTTGCACCCATAACACGTGCTATTTGCTGTGCACCCAGACAGATCCCCAGTACCGGCATGTCCGTCGGAAGAACTGTCGCCTCCAGCCAATCCAGTTCTGCACGAATNCCTGGAATGTGGTCATCGTTNGCACTCTGTGGCCCACCGAACACCACGACCCCATCGTATCGAGACAGTTCAGNCGGCAGGGCATCGCCCATACACGGACACCGTCTATCCAGTGTATATCCCCGACTGACCAATCCCTCGCCAACCAGACCAGGGTTAGATGCTTCCTGATGAACAATAATAAGTATCTCTTGTGCCATGTTACCTAAAACACCGGGGGCTAATTTGAACTAAGCGGCGAAGTGTAGTCGATCTGAAACCTGGATCAACATCGTGCCAGTTCTTTCTTCAGGTACTGGGCCAATCGGAAACGGGCATTTACACCTGCCCGNNGTTCAGCTTCCACGTTGTAGTTGGTATTGACGTTTACATCATAGGTCCACTTGCACCCGCCACGATCGATGATGAACTCGATCCCGGCGATGTCAATCTGTTGCTCACGTAAAAAGTTTTCATAGCGGGAAATNATCGGATCCACATAGTCCGTAATTATCTCGAAACGCAGCATCTTTGTTTCAGATGAATCGTGTTGGTCGGGCACAGGGCAATTGTCTGCGGGACACAGCTCAAAACCTTCCGAGGTATCAACACGAAGTGCGTAAACNAATTTTCCACCAATAAACTCACAGCGGGTAATAAAAGATTCAGGACTGTCGATATAGACCTGAAGTAGNGTGACGCCATCAACTGGTGGTGTTTCGGCCAGGGCATCTAGTCGGATTTCAAATGCATCGAAACTATCGAACCGTTCAACGCCCAACCCCATGCCCGCGCGATTGTGCTTGGTNACAAACGGACAAGGCATNTTCCTGGCCAGGCCAAGTAACTGTTCTGNGCTGCGCGCGGCATAAGTCAGTGGTACGGGGAGTTCGTGCGCCATCAACGCCTGGTATTGCCGCACTTTACTGAGCTCAAGATCCAGCGCCGCACTGCCGTTAATAACACGCCGCCCGTGGCGTTCNAGCCAGCACAGCACACCAGCCGTGAGCTCAGGCACCCCCGAGTGACCACGGGTATGCGCAGAAGCGCTCATACGAACATAAAAAATACCCCGTGGCGGCTCGGCTACGAGATCAGGCAGGAAAGAAGCCATGTGCCATTCGGTAAATGGCAGACCCATTTCAGAAAAAGTCTCGCGGAAGGGCGCAAGCCATTGGTCGTTCTCGTGGAGAATGTATAGCATAAATGCAACTCGCACCCTTAATACTGATCGTTAGCCAGCGAAAACAGCAATGCCATTATCGCAGACATTTAACNGTGCACGAACAGCCGGCATTGCATTACAACACCTTGGCCTCCTAAACTCTTTGGCATATTTTCAACGATTCTCCGTTTCCACGGCTGTTTCCCCGTGGACCATTACGTTCCGCGACACACGATGACCGACGCCGAGCANACCCACAAACTCTCAAAGCAATGGCTCAACGACGCCGAACGTGTGGTCGCNCTGACAGGCGCCGGCATTTCTACCGATTCAGGTATTCCNGATTTTCGCGGCCCCCAAGGGGTTTGGACCAGAGACCCGNATGCTGAGAAACTTTCGGACATTCGCCATTACCTGGCTGACCCGNCGATCCGCAAAAAGGCGTGGCAGGCTCGACTCGATTCACCCGTTTGGCAGGCCCGGCCAGGTGCTGGTCACCACGCTCTCGCCCGACTTGAACAGCTCGGTAAGCTCCATACGCTGATCACTCAGAATATCGATGGCTTACACCAACTGGCAGGAAACAGCCCTGATGTTGTTGTCGAGATCCATGGAACCGTCCGCAAGGTGCGGTGCATGTCCTGTACTTACCTCGTGGACATGAGCATCGTACTGGAGCGTCTACGTTGTGGTGAGGACGATCCTTCGTGCCCGGNCTGCAGCGGAATTCTGAAATCGGCCACCATCTCATTCGGTCAGAATCTGGTGCCAGAAGATTTAGTCCGATCNGAAAGTGCCGCGAAACAGTGCGACCTGCTGCTCGCTGTGGGATCGACACTGTCAGTNTACCCGGCGGCAAGCGTGGTGCCCATCGCNAAACAATCTGGCGCCCGGATCATAATCATCAACGGTGGCCCCACCGATATGGANGGGATCGCNGATGCCGTACTGCGCGGTCAGATCAGTGAACTGCTGCCGAGCATCGTACCCAGTGCCCATTGAAAGCCANATTCANTAGCCCCTATTCACGCCAGAACTAAAAAGCTGATTCCCGGGATTTGACGATCGCAGTAACGACCTCGTTGTAGGGCGCTCGTGTTCCGACAGCAACAGCAACGACTGGCACCATGCCGTTTATGGCATCAATTTCCGAAGGGCGCCNGGCGAGATGATCCAGCAGCATTGATGGCCGCGCGTCCGGCATCTTACTGCCNAATTCGAGGATATATTTCTCCGCATCAGTGAATGAAAGCTGAATCNCTTTCGCTCGTGCAGTGTCGTATGCCTCGAGNGCACAGCCTCGCGCNATCTGCCACGAGAAGGGATCACTCATAATCTCTCCAAGGGTCCGCTCGAATACTGTGCACGGTGCNCTGAACGTNACATTACAGATGAATTTTTCCCAGATCAGCTGGTTAATGTCTTCAAAGGCCTTGACCTTAAACCCTGCCTCCTGCCAGACGGCAGCAACCCGCTGAACACGATCGGTAAGACCACCACGCATCTCCCCCACCCGGATCAACTCCATACCATTGTGGTGTACATGACCCGGACCCTTTATGGACGCACCAAATCCACCGGCAACCCCCAACAGGATATTATCCGTTGAACGATACTGNGCAATACGTTCCCCGGCTCCCAGACCATTCTGNATNGTCAGNACNAGTGTGCTGTCACCGACAATAGGTGCAATACTTTTTGCAGCGGCACCGACCCCAGATGCCTTTGTGGCGATAATGATGAGATCGCAGATACCNGCTGCGTNAGGACTTTGCGCAACGTTCAGGCTGTGCACCGTTCGATCNCCGCTCGCACCCTCGATCCGCAGCCCCTGCTCACGAATNGCGTCCAGATGCTCCTGCCAAACATCTATTGCCCAGACTTCATTTCCTGCGTCGGCCAGCAAGCCCGCGTAAACCGAACCCATAGCACCGGTACCGACTACTGCGATCTTCATCCGTCCAGATCCTCGATCAGTGAAATACCTGTTGTGACTCCTCTAAGATTATAAGCATCCCACTTAAGGATCCAACCGGCTCTAAAATATGAATTGTCGACGGTTCCGGATCAGCGCCCGAACTCTCATAGCGGCATGGCCTGGACCGACNCGGACCGTTCAATCCCATCTGCACTGTGTANGCTAACCGACTGGCCAGTCGCCCAGAAACCCCTCTGAATCATACCCAACGCAACATTGCGCTTCAGTCGGGGTGACCAGATCGCCGACGTCACATAGCCCACAGGCCTACCTGATGCATAGACCGGCCAGGGTGAGCCACACGCCGGACNCNGGCCGCCATCAAACACCACGCCCCGACTGCGCTGTGCGGGACCATGGNGCGAAATATCTTCGAGGGCAGGCCTACCGATATAGTCAATTCGGCCATCAAGCGTACAGAACCGATCCAGATTAATCTCGAGCGGATTATTACTGCGCGTCATTTCGTTACCATATGACAGNAGACCGCCTTCAATACGCTCAATCAGGTTCGGGCAACCGGGCATTACATCGAGACCCTGGCCTGCCGACCACAGCGCATCCCACAGTTCAGTACCCAAACTGCTGTCATCCAGGTAGATCTCAAATCCNCCTTGCTTGCTGTAACCGGAACGCGCAACCACCAGTTGACGATCAAGAAAGTCAAAACAGCCAAAACGAAAATAGGCCAGATTACGGACTGCGTCACCGAACACGGCTGCAACCAGATCTTCGGCCCGTGGCCCCTGAACCGCAAGTGGAGATACGTCGGGCTCAGTGACCGCGACATCTATTCCCAGCCCCAACGCAAGCCCTTTNGCCCANAGCAGCACATCGGAATCGGCAATTGATAACCAGTACCAGTCNTCAGCACGTTTGAGAATAACCGGGTCGTTAATCAGGCCCGCTTTGTCATCAATCAGGGGAGCATATAAGCACTGCCCGACAACCGCACTGCCAAGATCCCGNGGNGTCATCATCTGGACCAAGTNAGCGGCTTCGGGTCCGCGTACTTCGACCTGCCGCTGGCAGGATACATCCCACAACTGCACGCTCGACCGCANGTGCCAGTATTCCTCCTCTACTGTTCTACCAAAGGCCTTGGGCAGCAGTGTGTGATTAACGATCGAATAGCCCTGAACACCCAACGTTTCAATGCGATCCGTATAAGGGGTACGACGGTTGCGCCGGGAAACCGCCAGTGCCGGTGAACTCATCGACAATCAGGTCTGTCTAACCAGACCACCAGACGGTATAGCTGTGGGGGGACAGCACGACCGGGATATGGTAGCGGGCATCGGGGTCTGGCAGGCTGATTCTGACCACAACCGACTGCATGTTGTGATGGGATCCTTGCGCAATTACTGCAACCGGGAAATAGTCACCCGTATGAAACACCAGCTCATACATAGTGTCTGCCGAATTATCTTCGAGCGCAACGGGTTCAGATATTCTGCCCTCACTGTCCGAGTGCGTCTCAAACAACCGCTGCGCCGAGCGGTCCTCGGACAGCTGGAAAAACTCTACACGAATCCCGGCAGCCGAGATGCCTTTTACAGAATCCAGCACATGAGATGATATAACTGCCATTGTCCCGTCCTATATGATAGTACTGCCAGTAATACCAGCCCTGGCAACACGCCCCGAATCTATTCTATCGATGCCTTGTCTCGTTTGCTGGTGGTCGCCAGCACAATCGGACTGATAACACCCTTCGTCCGTACATTGACACAAGCTGTT
>PCBE01000003.1 GCA_002731295.1 Acidiferrobacteraceae bacterium
AAGCCAATGATCAAGGGTAAAACTACTGTTTATGTGTGCGAAGACACCATCTGCAAGTGGCCCACTTCTGACCTAACGCAGGTCAGGGATATGGTCTCGGACATCAAGACGTATTCCTTGGCGCCGTAGTTGTCGTGCTTACAGCGACAGCTCGTGACGCTAAACGGAACAAGTCATCATGCCCAAGCGCAGTAATTGGTTTCTGGGCTAAACTTGTTAGCCGTTAACGGAACTGCACAATGAACAGATTATCCCGATGACAGAAGTAATCGACTCTGCACTGGCCAAGCAAGCCATGATTGCGTATTGCACGAAAAAAGGCGCATTGGCCTTTGGCGTGGGGGACGTCGATGCACTGGAGAAAATAGCCCCAAAGGGTCACGGCCCACGAGACATGCTGCCGCGGGTCAAGTCTGTGATCTCTATAGGCGTCGGCGGCGGAACCAAGGGAGCATGGGCTGCGGACGCCAAGACTCTTGCCTACATTGGCGACACCGAAACCACGGCCTATCGCATTGCCTATGGACTCGCCTTCTTGATCGAACGTGAATACGGCGCACGGGCGATTTTCTGCCCGCCGGATATGGATCCTGAAAAAGGCGCACGTACTCCAATGCAAAGCCTCAAGCTTCACGCCGAGATTGCTGGCATTGGAGCCCGGTCCATGGCCGGGGATATTCTGCTGCATCCTGAATTCGGCATGATGTTCTATGCCTCGGTTTTCACTGAGCTGGAGATACCGGCTGATGCCCCCATGGAAATCAACCCATGTCCCCACCCGTCCTGCGTGAAGCTTTACAAAAAATCCGGGAAGACGCCCTGCATGCAGTTTTGTCCTGTTGATTGCATCAGTGGAACAATCAGTGAAGATGGCAAGGTTGCAGAAATGCATTACGACGCCCATGCCTGCGCAACGATGTCTCAGCAGTATGAAGCCATTCCCAATATCCTCCTCGACATGATGGATGCAAAGGATCCAATCGAACGCGGTATGGCGGTACACAGCCCTGAGAACCAGCTGATCTGGTACAAACTTTCGATCGGTGCCGGGGAACTGTTGTCGCTGTGTTATGAGTGCATGCGTGTGTGTCCAATTACCCAAACCGCACTAATGGCCGATCCCGTCGCCCGGGGCCGCGGGATGCGGCAGAAAGTGGCAGAAGCCAAAGCCCAGGCATATGCTGAGCTGGACGTCGAGGCGGGCCCAAGCGTCTGACTGGGCGGCAGGAACATGGCTTACGGGGTAACACAACAAATGATCGATACCTATGGCGAGATCATTTTCAAGCTGAGCCTCAACAAGCAGACCCGCCTGGGTGATCCTGTGCGCGAACTCGATTTCGACAACATCGCCCAACAACGCGCCGGCAGCGGCCTGACAGATGAGGAAATCGCAGCACGAATCGGTTTGTTGCCCGAGCAGGTCAGTGTAGTGAGGGTTTTCGTCGAGCGGAAATACCATCGGATCGATCAGCACCGAATGCTGTTTCACCTCGGAGGCGGCAAGCGCTGGAAGAAAGACCGCTACCAGGATCCCAAGAAGCGACTAAAGATCCGAGAGGAGGGCATGGCATTGCGCGAAGCCTTGAGTTTCAACCCTGACCGGGCAGCGATCTATTTAGAGGAGGGACTGTGGAACAACGACACACTGAGCGGCTGGCTGACGACACACGCCACTGAAACACCGGATGCCTCGGCAATCATTACTTCGACCGAATGCATGACTTACGGGCAACTGAAAAACAAAGTCGATCGCCTGACCCGTGGCTTGATGGACCTCGGACTCGGCAAAGGCGACATTGTGGCAGTGCAGTTACCAAATATTCAGGAGTTTCTGATCACCTACCTCGCAATCGCCTCTTTTGGTGGTGTAATGCAGACAATACACATGCCCTACGCCCAGTCGGATATCGAGTTCCTGCTGGAACACGCCAAGGCGCGGGCAGTTATCAGCCTGCCTGCATTCAAGGATATACCAACCGTGCAGATCATGCTGAAGTGCAAGCAGAAGTATGCTGCGCTTGAGCACGTGATCGTTCTGGGTCCGGAAACGGCGCCCGGTGCAATCAAGTTTTCCAGCCTCATGGCTGACGACACACCGGTGGTCGGGAATCCACCGGTCGGTGCCGATCCTTACCTATTACTCTACACCTCAGGCACGACATCGAACCCCAAGGGCGTGCCGCTGACCTACCAGAACATGATGAGTAACAGCCGACTGAGTGTCGACAAGTTCCAGGTCACGAACGATGACCGCATTCTGTCGGTAGCGCCCTTCAGTCATCTCTACGGACTGCACAGCTATCACATCACCTTGTGTGCCGGGGCAACAGCCGTTCTGCTACCCGCATTCGTGCCAGCAGAGATGGCACAGCTTGTTGAAACAACCCGGCCTACCGCCATATTTTTGGGCCCCGCTCACGCGGCCGCCCTGCAGAATGCTGAAATTTTGGACAAACATGATTTTTCCTCCGTGCGCTTCTCAGTGTTTTCAGGCGCCTACTGCCCACCAGATCTTCTCCGTACCTATCATTCGCGTACGGGGAGCATCGTGTGCCAGCTGTGGGGTATGACCGAACTGGCCGCCGGCACCTACAGTTACCCGGACCAGGATATGGAGGTCGGCATCAATAGCGCCGGCCCCGCGGCTCCGGGCAACGAAATCAGGGTGGTTGACCCGGAGACCGGCGAGGCTGTTTCCGCCGATACGGAGGGCGAGTTACAGGTGCGAGGGAGTTCCGTGTTTCCGGGCTACCTGGATAATCCCCAAGCCAATTCGGATGCTTTTACCGACAACGGCTGGTTCAGGACCGGTGATCTGGCTGTAATCGATCAAGACGGCAACCTCAAGATAACCGGCCGTATCAAGGATGTGATCAATCGTGGTGGTGTCAAATACAACCCTGCCGAGATCGAGGAAATCCTTCTGACTGACTCCAAAATTGAGATGGTCGCGATCGCCCCCGTGCCAGATACATCTCTCGGCGAGCGAGCCTGCTGTTTTGTCCAGATGAAGTCAGGCGAATCAACCGATCTTGAGGATATCTGCTCCTTGCTAAAAAACAAAAATATCTCTAAGAACAAATGGCCGGAACGCTTGATGGTAGTCGATGAAATGCCACTTACACCGACTCGCAAAGTGATCAAGAGCAGACTTATTGAGCAGCTGCAAAAAACCACTTAGAGGACAGCGTACGAGCCTCTGCTCTTATAAACCTCTGAAGGTTAACCTTTCATCCATAGGTATATAACCGCTCTCCGGGCGTACATTGGGCAAAACCAATTTACTTTACTTTAGCTGCCCTTCTGGCGTGCTTAGGCCGGAAATGGATCGGGTTGATTCGGGTTCGTTGCGAGCCACACCGACTTGGTTTGCATAAAACAGCGCATCCCTTCAAAGCCGGCTTCGCGCCCGTAACCCGATTGCTTAAAACCGCCGACCGGCGATTGGGTGGCGGCATTGAAATAGTTGTTGATGTACACCGTACCCGCCTGGATTCGCTCAGCCATGCGGATCGCCTTATTCACATCCTGGGTCCAGATTCCTGCCGCCAGGCCATAGACAGTGTCGTTAGCCATTCGCACCGCCTCGTCTTCATCCGCATACGGGATCATGACGACCACAGGACCAAACACTTCCTCCTGCGCAAGGCGCGTGTCGTTAGTCACACCACTGAAAATTGTGGGGCCGATGTAATAGCCCTGGTCCGGGCCCTTGCCTCGACCATCGAGCAGCAATTCGGCGCCTGCTGTAAGGGCATTTTCAATATCCCGATGAACCTTGTCGTAATGCGGGCGGTTAGCGATCGGTCCCACCTGCGTAGACGGGTCCAGGGGATCACCTACCCTCGCCCGTGAAGCCACATCAACCAAGCGTTCTGTAAAATCTTGGATCTGGCTTTGATGCACCAGAATTCTCGATCCCGAAATACAACTCTGGCCTGTCGCTGGAAATATCCCGCTTATCACGCCGTTTACCGCAAGATCCATATCGGCATCGCGCAAAATTATCTGGGGCGACTTACCGCCAAGCTCCATCACGACGGGTTTAACTTGCCGGGCAGCGACTTCTGCTGCAGCCCGACCGCCCGGTATGCCCCCGGTAAAACTGACCATTCGCACATCGGGATGATCAACGAGCGGTTCGCCAGTGCTCTTTCCATAGCCAGTGACCACATTGAGCAGCCCCTCCGGGAGGTCCGCTTCCTGCAGAACCGACATCAGCTCAAGAGTCGATACTGACGCATGTTCCGAGGGCTTGATCACCACCGCATTACCGGCGGCCAATGCCGGCGCTAACTTACAGATCAATACCCCAAGAGGCGAATTCCACGCAGTGATTAACGCACAAACGCCAAATGGTTCCCAGCGGAGGTAATTCAGCATGTCCGGGACTTCTGTCGGCAGCAGCGAGCCTTCGAATTTGTCGCACATACCGGCATAATAATAAAAACTATCGGTCTGCCAGGATTTCAGAGACGGTGTAATATTTTTTGGCAACTTGCCGTTATCCCGGGTTTCCACTTCGCCCAGACGCTCGGCATTTTTTGTGATCACATCGCCGATTCGGGTTATCACCCGGCCACGCTCAGCCGGCTGCATGCGCCCCCACGGGCCCTGGTCATAGCAGCCTCGCGCTGCCTGTACGGCACGGTTGATATCGTCTGCGTTGCAGTCCGGCACTCTCGCCCANACCTCACCAAGCGCAGGATTTTCACTGTCGATCCATTGCCCCGAGGTGGGATCATGCCAGTTACCCCCAGCATAGTATTGGTATGTCTTCACCCCGGTAGATACGCTGCGAGCTCTTTTTCCACACCTTTAGGGTCAGTAGCAAGACCCTGGCTTAAACCAGACGCCATTTCACCCGGATATGATTCTTCGGTTCCCGCGTTAATCGCCTCGAGAACTGCTCGGGCGACCTCTTCAGGCGGCATTTTAGGTGGCGGAAAGTCCTTACTCATATCTGTATCTACCGCACCCGGCATCACAGCAATCACCAAAGTATTTTGTGCGCTGAGTTCAGCTCGGACACCTTCAGTGAGTCTAAGTGCAGCTGCCTTTGATGCGCAGAGCGATCCCATAAGCGGAAGAGCAACCCGGGACAGTATTGACAATAAATTAACAATGCAGCCACCGCCGTTCGTCTTCAGCACTGGTGCAAACGCCCTACACATGGACAGCGTACCAAAGTAATTCGTTTCCATTTCTTCACGGGCGCTGTCCAGGTCACTCGCTGCAATCAGACCACGCGTACGATTAACACCCGCATTATTGATCAAGACCTCTACATCGCTACAGCCCAGAGCAGCCTGTGTCACCGATGACGCATCGGTAATATCCAGTACGACACTCTGAACGATACCAGGGTGCAGAGACACTAAATCCTCAACCGCAGACGGATCCCTCGCCGAGGCATAAACTTTTTTCGCACCTTGAGCAACCAAAGCCTTGACCAAACAACGCCCTATGCCACGGTTGGAACCCGTCACCAAAGCCACGCAACCAGAAATATTCATAGCCTTCTCTCTATTGAACTCAGTTGTTTCATTTTTCGTTACATTCAGCCATTTTTGGTCGACTTCGGGCAATGGAACCGATTGAATCAGGGTGCTAGTGTAACGGCGCCTGGGATTTTCAAAAATCTCCTCAGTACGCCCGGTTTCTATCTGCCGACCATTCAGAAGAACCGTAGCCCTGTCACACACTGTACGCACTACCGAAAGATCGTGACTGATAAAAACAACCGCAAGACCAAGGTCACGTCTTAGTTCGTTGAGTAGAAGCAGAATTTGTGCCTGATTAGACACGTCGAGGCCCGATACGATTTCGTCAGCAACAACCAGGGACGGTCTAAGCGAGATAGCCCGTGCAATACACACCCTCTGTTGCTGACCCCCGCTCAATTCATGAGGAAAACGTCGCTGCAGCACAGGATCAAGACCAACTCTGTCGAGCAACTCGGACGCCTTTTCGGTAGCGTTGATGCCCCGAAACGAGTGACCGTTTGTTCTTAGGGGCTGCAGCACGGCATCTCTGACTCGTCGACGAGGNTTCAAAGAGGCTTGTGGTTCCTGGAATATNATCTGCATGTTGGCACGCATTGGGCGCAGATGTTTTTCTTCCAGAGTAGTGATATCCGTCCCATCAAACCGGATCGTGCCAGNTGTGGGCTTGTATAGCCTGACTAGTGTTCGGCCAAGCGTCGTCTTGCCTGAGCCTGATTCTCCGACGATACCAAGACACTCACCTTTTGCGACGTCAATATTGAGCCCTTGAAGAATAGTGACTAAGGGTACCGCAGAGAATGTTCTCTTTTCCGCAAGGTTTGGAAGTGCAACGGTTAAGTTTGTTGCTTCAAGCATCAACAGAATCTCTAATGCGCCGATCGTATTCCTTAGCCTCTAATTGCAGAGTCGATATAAGCGCTTTGGGAATTGGTCTAAATTGATGCTTGCCATGATCATAACGTGGCGTTGCCTTTAGTAGTGCTCGAGTGTACTCATGCTCAGGCATGCTGAATATTCTCTTCACCGCATCACTTTCAAGGATTCGACCGCTATGAATTATGCTGACCCTGTCACAAATCTTGGCGACCACACCAAGGTCGTGAGTGATAAATAGAATAGAGGTGCCAGAACTCACCTGCAACTCCCGAATCAACCGAAGAATTTGCCGTTGCACCGACACATCAAGCGCTGTCGTAGATTCATCGGCAACAATAAGTCTAGGCTTGCAACTGAAGGCAATTGCGATCAAAACCCTCTGACGCATTCCACCAGAAAGTTCATGAGGATATTGCCTTAACGCTCTCCGGGGATGCTTGATTCTAACTTCCTCTAATAATTCACAGGCTCGATCTAAGGCATCTTTACGATTGAGTTTTAGATGAAGTACCAATGTATCTGCAAGTTGTTGCCCTATTCGGCGAACGGGATTCAATGCTGTCATCGGATCCTGTGGAATAAGCGCAATCTCCGATCCGAGCAAACCTCTTCTCTGAGTTGGTGCCAACCTCAACAAATTTTGGCCATCAAAATCGATAGTGCCACTCTCGATCACTGCAATCCTTGGCAAAATGTCCAAAATCGTTTGCCCCAATATACTTTTGCCGGCTCCTGATTCACCGACCAGTCCGTGCACCTCACCCGAATCAATAGCAAGGCTGATTCCACGCAGTATTCGCTCGCTGATGCCGGCATAGCGAAGACAGAGGCTTAACTGACTTATTTTCAGAATAGCGCTCATCGGCGGGAGACGGGATCAATAACCTGTTTCAGCCCATCGCCCAGGGCATTCAGACCAACGACTGAAAATATTAAGCAGAAAACAGGCAGGCCCAACAACCATGGAACCTGGTGAATGTATTGCCGGCCTTCCTGTATCAGGTTTCCCCAGGATGGGGTATCGGAGGCTACGCTAAGCCCAACAAAGCTGAGGATGGTTTCGACTACGATTGCAATGCCCATCTCCATGCTCAATAAAACGATCAATAACGGCACGAGGTTGGGCAAGATTTCATTGAGAAGCAGTTGTATTCTGCTTAACCCTATAGTGACTCCAGAGGCAACATAGTCCAGTTCTTTTTGGACCATAGTCTCTGCCCGAACAACCCGACAGAAACGAGTCCAGTCGATGATTACAATCGCAATGATGACAGCGTGGAGTCCTGCACCGATGACAGCAACTAACACGATCGACAGTAGTACAGCAGGAAAAGACATCCAGATATCAACGACACGAGAGATAACCAGATCGACCTTGCCGCCGAAATACCCTGCGAGTAAGCCTAAGACAGTGCCCAATAGGCACGCGAGACTGGCTGCAACTACCGCAACTACCAAAGCAATTCGAGTGCCGTAAACCGTTCTAGAAATGATGTCACGGCCAAGATTGTCCGTACCCAACAAATAGCTGCCCTCTCCTTGTGGATACCACGTTGGTGGTAGAAATGAATAGAGAAGATCCTGCTCCAGGGGATCATGCGGGGCCAACCAGGGTGCAGTTAATGCGATCACGGTTAAAACACACAATACGAAAAGACCAAATACCGCACGGGGTTCGTGGCAGATACGATACACAAAAGATGGGTCTGGCCGTACGTTAACCATCTCGAAGCCTGGGATTGAGAATCGTATTGATCAGATCAATCAAAAAATTGACCAAAATAAATATGATGGCAAAGGTGATAATAATGCCTTGAATCAAAGGAAGATCACGATTGATAACTGCGTCGATCGCCATATTGCCTAATCCTGGGTAACCAAAAATACGTTCGATTAAAACTGTACCCCCGATCAGGAATGTCAACTGTACGCCAGTGAGCGTCACTGCCGGGATAAGAGCATTACGCAGAGCCTCTTTAAGAATGACCTGCAAACGACTAAAACCCTTTGTGTGTGCCAGCGCTGCATAATCTTGTGTCATTTCCACATTCAAAGATGATTTGAGCACTCGAGCACCTACTGCCATAAGAGGCAACGCCAGTGCCACGCCTGGCAGGATCATGTGCCACAGTACTGACCCCGTTACATCAAATCGGCCGCGGAGAGCACTTTCTATAAGATAAAACTCCGTATACGACTGATACTCCAGAGCCAGATCGAGTCGGCCAAAAATAGGCATTACAGGAATTACCACACCCAGTATCAGAATGAAGGCTAGCGCCCATAGGAAGTCAGGTATCGCCACGATGATGCCAATAACACTGTCAATAATCGCCTCGGGCCAACGAGACCGCCAATAGCTGCCCACTATGGCAAGACATACCCCGCAACCGATTGCAATCAGCATTGCAAACACGGTGAGCTCTAACGTGACAGGCAACCTCCCCAAGATCAATTCACCTACATCTTGGCGAAGACTGATTGACGTTCCCAAGTCGCCCATGGCCAACTGCCCGAGGTAGATAACGAACTGGGCAGATAGCGACCGGTCGAGACCATAGTGGGCTCGAAGGTGCTGTATATCTTCTGGAGTTGCTCCCGGCCCTGTCATCATCGCAATGGGGTCTCCAGGTACAACTCTTAAAAGTATGAATACGACCGTGACAACTCCAAAAAGAGTGGGCAGCGCCAGTAGCAATCGATTCAACAGGTATCGAGTGGTCATTGTGGTTTTACTGCCTAATACAGCTGGGAACTGGGCAGAACTACCCAGTGGCTGACTACCGGTCGACTGCTCATATCAGTCGACCGGTATCAAAGTTGGATGAAGAGGTTTGTCAGCCTTTGGGACGTGTGGTGAACGGCAAAACGTAATTTGCCCCATGCGATGTAAAGGCCAGATCAGATTTATATAGAACCGGTTGCACCTGCTGGTAGAGCGGCAAAACGTAGGCGTTCTCAGCAATATAGCGATCAACTTTCTTCCAACCAGCAATACGCTTATCTTCGTCCTTTTCTCCCCAGAGCGGACCGATCATCCCGTCGAGATCATCTGTATCCCAAGTAGAGTGTGGGCTGGGACCAAACATCGCGTGACCCGTTGAGGTACCTGGATCACCGATTGAGTTACCCCAGTTATAGAACGCCGCGGGTGCCAATGTATCTTGCGCCCTAAGCTCATAGTGCTTGGCAACTTCATAGACCTCGATCTCTGCCTCAATGCCTACCTTGCGCCACATGCCCACCACTGCCTGGATGACTTCGTAATCCTTTGGAAGATAACCGCGGGTTGTCTGGATTGTAAACTTGACCGGGTTATCCGTGGAGTATCCGGATTTCGCAAGCAACTCCTTTGCCAATTCTGGGTTATGGTCAACAACAATACTGGAATCGTAAGCTGTGTATTCTGGCGCCTGTAACGTGCTCAATGGCACACCGTAGCCTCGCAAAAGTCGCTTAACGATTGCTTCTTTATCAACAGCATGAACCGCAGCTTTTCTAACATTAGGATCTTCCATTGGTCCCACATCATTGAAAAATATCATTGCAATGTCCGATACCGGCGTTGTCACACCCGTTAGCCCGGATTTCTGACTCAATCGGTCATACTCTTCGAACGGAACAGCCAGTGTAATATCGGAAGAACCACTTTCGATTTCAGCGATTCGGCTTGAAACATCGGTGACAAATTTAAAGATCACATTCTTGAAAGCCGGCTTGCCGCCCCAATAGTCATCATAAGCTTCAAGTCGAACGAAAGATCCCCGGACAAATTCCTTAACCTTATATGGCCCTGAACCTAGAGGATTCTTTTCAAAACCTTCAGCACCGACTTTGTCATGGTAGTGTGGTGGCAAAATGTATCCCGTCAAAAATGACATCCACTTAAAGATATCTGGGGTGTACTGATTTACGTCGCCGGTAACCTCATTACCATTTGCAGACAAGTTGCCTAGCGATGCCCAGATAAATCCTCCGACAGGATTGCCCGTATCCGGGTGACCTGCTCTTTTGAGATTCCAGACGATATCCTCACCAGTGATCGGTTGACCATCCTGCCAGGTAGCACCATCGCGCACGGTCATGTGCACCTTTGTTTTATCGGAATTCCATCCCCATTTGGTCAGTACACCTGCTTTAAATGTGAGGTCAGGATGTTGATCGATGTATTGATCAAAAACTGACTTCCAGATACTTTGCAATCCTGGGTTGACGGATGACAGCCCGACGGTTGGGTCCCAATTGGGTAAAGACACGTTGTAGGCGATCGTAAGCGTATCACCAGATGCACCCAGCGCACCCGGAGACATTAAGATAGCAGGCAACGAACTGGCAGCCGAAACTGCCCCGGAATACTGCAAGAAAGAACGACGGTCAATTTTCATTTTCAAATCCTCCTGGCTCAGAACCATTGATTACCTAATGGTTCGTACGGTAACCAACTGAGCTCAAAACATGGTTGTTGTGTGACATATAACGTACTGAAAATTTAGTTAGATCGGTTTGCCCTCACTACCGGCCCATCCTGACATCAATTCATTGGATGGTAGTGATTCATCAAGTAGTTTGTGGGTGACCTTAGCACCTGCTACTGGGATACCATCGGGGTCGAGCTTGCCAATCTGCACAAGAACGGATGCCTGGTCCCAATAGATATGCTCATGGTAAAGCTTATCTCCTCTGAAACAAACAATTGCAACCACCGGGATCTCGACATACTTTCCAGTGGGCTCAACCCCGGGCAGCATCCAGTCGACCTCACAGGTATGGGTAAAACAGAACACCATCTCGTCCACCACACGATCGGCGCCTATCGTTCTTGAAACCGGAATAAGCTTGGTGTCAGGTGGATTGCTGTTCACAAAATGATACTTATAGAACCGCTTCAGATGATCGTGCCCCACGCCGCCTGTCAGTGTAGGTATATGGTTGACGTAAGGCTCTGCGACCATTGTCGCCATAGTTGCATCCACATCCCTAGTTACAAACTCATAGTAACAATGAGCATCCCATAATTCACTGAGGTTGTGATGTGGACCCATCACCCGACGAAATGCGGCAATCGATCTGGAGTGTGCCATCTGTGATGCCGGCTTGTCATATGAATCCCGGCCAGGAGTATTGAATGCGTGGTCAGTACCCGGATAAGTGTATATCTCTATTTCAGATCTCTCACTGAACGCTGCCGATACCTGGTCCCGGGCTTCGGCAGGAACGAACTGATCCAGCTCTGCAAAATGCATGACAACAGGACAGGCGATCTTGTCCTTAAGGCCGAGGTCTTCTTCAATGCCCACCCCGTAATAACAGACCGCCACGTCAACACCACAGTGCGCGGCTGTAAGATAACTGAGCTTACCACCCAGGCAAAACCCTATTGAGCCAACTTTACCCTTACATTGGTCGAGTTCACGAAGCGCACTGGTCGCCGCCTGCATATCCTCTATAGATTTGGGCACATCAAACTGCTGATAAAAGCCAAAGGCTTTTTGAAAATCTTCTTCGCTATATCCAAGTTCTATCTCCGGCTCCATACGCCAGAAAAGGTCGGGCGCCAGAACCACATAACCTTCCTCAGCATAATAATCGGCAACATCACGGATGTGCCAGTTGATACCGAAAATTTCCTGCAAAAGTAAAATCCCCGGACCGGAACCGGATTCAGGAGTTGCAACGTACCCCCGAAAACTTCCACTACCATCAGAAGCGGTGATATCTATCCAGTGGCTGTTCATGGTTCTCCTCCTAGAAACTTTAGATACTGATGCTTTTAAGCACCTCTTTATATTGACATCTTACGGCAATATCCAGTCGTTATTCAATTCGTATGAGTTCTACAAGTTGGCTTGGGGCGTCCATGAGGACCTAAACCAGTACACCAGGACTTGTTATGCGATTGATAGCTCGTCCCATCTGATCTAATAGGTGGCTTCGGAATCTCCCAAAGCACCATCTGGAAGTGTAATTCCCAAACCCGCCCCGGATGGCGGGGCGATACGGAATTTACCCATACTGACGACACCCTTGAGGTCCAGTTCCCGCACCAACGGTTCACGCAGATCACAACCGGCAATCAACAGATCCGGCGGAGCACCTACAGCAAGATGCAAGATTGCTGCTGTCGCAATATCACCGCACCATGGGCCGTCAATACGCATTTTCATACCACTGC